>JBDRUJ010000025.1:0-16013 GCA_039801285.1 Caldifarciminota bacterium | reverse complement strand
GTGAAGGAGCTGCGTGCCGGTGACTCGGTGCTCATCAGCGGGACAATCTACACCGGCAGAGACCTTGCCCACAAACGGCTGGTCGAGTCGCTCCAGAAGGGCGACCCTCTACCCTTTGAACTAAACGGCGCCATCATCTACTATGTCGGACCCAGCCCGGCCAAGCCCGGAAAGGTGATTGGCTCGGCCGGGCCGACAACCTCCTATCGGATGGACGCCTATTCCCCCCTTTTGATTGAGCACGGCCTGAAGGGGATGATTGGCAAGGGCAACAGGAGCCGGAAGGTGGTTGAGGCACTGAAGCAGCACGGCGCAGTCTATTTTGCCGCGGTAGGCGGTGCTGCGGCCCTGCTTGCCCAGCGGATAAAGGCGGCAAGGGTGATTGCCTATCCCGAGCTCGGTCCGGAGGCTGTTCAGGAGCTCCAGGTTGAAGACTTCCCGGTGATTGTGATAAACGACTGCTACGGTGCCGACCTTTACGAGCAGGGCGTGGCGCAGTTCCGGCAGTTCGACCTGTCCGAACTGTCAGGGGCCGCAAAGAGGAGCGGACAGTGAGTGACGCAGGCACGGAGCTGGTGACCATCTTCGTGATGGGCGACCCCTACCGGGTGCCGAAGGAACTGACCATCATGAAGGCGATGGAGTTCGCCGGATTCCGTTTCATCCGGGGCTGCGGATGCCGGGGCGGCTTCTGCGGTGCCTGTGGCACAGTCTATCGCACCCGCGACTCCTACAAGCTGAAGGTCGGACTCGCCTGTCAGACAGTGGTTGAGGAAGGCATGTTTCTCACCCAGATTCCCTTCTATCCGGCAAACAAGAAGGAGTACGAGATTGCTAAACTCCAGCCCGATACCCAGGTCCTGGTGCGCCACTATCCGGAGCTTATGCGCTGCATCGCCTGCAACTCCTGCACCAAGATATGCCCCCAGGACATTGATGTCATGGGCTACATCCAGGCGGCGATTCGAGGCGACATCGCACGGGTTGCCGACATGTCATTCGACTGCATCATGTGCGGCCTGTGTGCCAGCCGCTGCCCCGCCGAGATTGTCCACTACAATGTGGCGCTGCTCGCCCGGCGGCTCTATGGTGCGAAGATTGCGCCCAAGGCACCCCATCTCGCCGAGCGACTGAAGGAGATTGCCGCGGGCAAGTTCACGGCCGGACTCGACCGCCTTACCAGAATGAACGAGGCCGAGCTTTCGGAAAAGTACTATAAGGAACGGGACATCGAACCGGAGTAGCCATGTATCCCCCAAGCATGCAGGAGTCAATCAAACGGCTTGAAGCCACGAGGGAGCAGCGCATCAAACAGGGCAAGATTCCTTTGCTTGATGCCGGCGCCAAGAAGGAACTCCTCACCCGATTTCATCCCGACTACATCGAAACATCAATGCGCCAGCTCCAAGTCGGCCCGAACAAGGGCGAACGGACACCCCACGAGCTGGCCGATGTCCTTGAGGCATGGCCCATCGTTGACCTGAAGCGGTTCGACATTGAGCACCCCAAATTTGACACCGATGTTCTCATCATCGGCGGTGGCGGTGCCGGCGTTGCTGCCGCCCTGGTTGCCAGTGAACATGGCGCCAGGGTTCTACTTGCAACCAAGCTGCGCATCGGTGACGCCAACACGATGATGGCCCAGGGCGGAATCCAGGCTGCCGACAAGCCCAACGACTCGCCCGAAAGGCACTACCTCGACGTCCTGGGGGGCGGCCACTTCAAGAACATCCCGGAACTGGCCCGGGCCCTAGTCAGCGACGCACCCGGTGTAATTGCCTGGCTTGAGGAACTCGGGGTGATGTTCGACAAGGAGCCGGACGGGACGATGATTACCATTCATGGCGGCGGAACATCGCGCAAGCGGATGCATGCCTGCCGTGACTACACCGGTGCCGAAATCATGCGGACCCTCCGGGACGAGTTCCGCAACCGGCGACTTGAACTTCTGGAGTTCTGTGCTGCAGTCGAGCTTCTGACCGATGAGGCTGGCGCATGCACCGGTGCCGCCTTTGTCAACCTTGAGACCCAGGAGCATTTTGTAGTCCGGGCCAGGACTACCATCCTGGCAACCGGCGGCTGCGGTCGGCTCCACATCCAGGGATTCCCCTGCACTAACCACTACGGCGCCACCGCCGACGGCTTGGTTTTAGCCTATCGGGCCGGTGCCAAGCTGGTCTTCATTGATACCATTCAGTACCATCCTACCGGTGTCGCCTATCCCGAACAGATTGTCGGACTTTTGATTACCGAGAAGGTGCGCGGTGTCGGCGCCCACTTGGTAAATGTCGAAGGCAACCGGTTCATCTACGAACTGGAGAGCCGCGACATCACCGCTTCGGCAATCATCCGGGAGTGCCAGGAGCGGAAAAAGGGGGTTGTAACCCCGACCGGCCGCGTTGGGGTCTGGCTCGACACGCCCCTGATTGAGCTCATCAAAGGCCCCGGTGCAGTCCGAAAGAACCTGCCGGCAATGTTCCATCAGTTTGCCCGCTTCGGAATCTATATGGACAAGGAGCCGATACTCACCTATCCCACCCAGCACTATCAAAACGGTGGTATCCTGATAAACGAGCGGGGCGAGACCGGGGTCAAAAACCTCTATGCCGCCGGTGAGGTCAGTGGTGGCATCCACGGCCGGAACCGGCTGATGGGCAACTCCCTCTTGGATATTCTAGTCTTTGGCCGCCGGGCTGGTGCTGCTGCCGCCGAAGCAGCCAAAGCCACCAAGATCGCCGGTCTGGGATTCAAACATCTTGACGCCTTCGAGGCTGAGCTCACCGCCGCCGGTGTTCCCAGAGAGCGCCGCGCGCCAATTCTGTTACCCGACTACCGCCGACCCGAGCTCCAGACCCCATTCCCCTTCGCCGCCTAGCACCTAGGCCCGAACCTAGAGCAAAAGACAGCCCTTCTGTTCGTACTCCTGAAACAGCCTGCCCCAGCCGGTCTCCCGCTTCCAGCGCTCGAACACATGCCGCTCCTTCAGCGGCCAGTGGAGGTAGTCGTGGTTAAACTCCGAGACGATGATCGGCAGATAGACCAGCGGCGTCCGGAAGATGAGTTTCTGCAGGACCCTGGTGGGACCGTACCAGGAGAGCCAACCCAGAAACCTATGAAAGGAAAGACCCACCCGGAAGTGCCAGTTCTCATTGGAAATATCGTCACCAACAACCTCAATCTCACTCGGGTTGCCTACCCCCAGCCCCTGCTCATGAGCCAGCCGGATATATTTGATGCTCATCGGGTCAAAGCCCATCATCTTCGCCGCAATCGCATCAATCGCCACCTGGTCGGCCGAGGCCAGAATTACATTCTTTACCACCGGCGTCATCGTCCTGGGACCCGGGCCGTTGCCGGCTGTAGTTCCGTCCATAACCGCGAAGATGCCGGCATGAATCTCCTTCTGGATAGCAAGCAAATCAACCAGAGTCTCGTGAATCCAGGTGTGGGTGTAATGACGGTGGGTTGAAAGGAGGCCGCCAAAGGCGTTCTTCATTGCGCCGGTAGTTGTTGTGTAGATATGGCACTTGACGGTTGGCAGATGGACGATGTTCTTGCCGATGAAGTAGTCCGGGATGCGCAGACCTCTGGGGTAGATGCGGTCGAGGGCCAGCATCCGCGCCTTGGGGGTGAACGGAATCCACTTCATATCCGATTCCTTGAAGTTGTAAAGCACCCTCAAACCGCACTTCTGGAAGATAGGCAGGTAGCGGTTCAGGTCCTCGCCCTTGTGGGTATCAATCACCACCGTCCTGTTCTGAACAACCGAGATATCGGTAAACCCCAAATCCCTGAGCCCGAGAATTGTCCCTTCCAGCTGCCAAGGTGTGGTGTTGGCCGAAGGCATCGGATAGTGCCAAGAGATGTTGTCCTTGAGGATGGTGGTGACCCCGGGCTGTAAAAACCTTTCCGCCTCCGCCAGCCTCAGAAGCCGGCGGTAATCATCGAGAACTGTCTCTGGCCTAGTAAAAAGAACCGCAACCTTGGGCGAACTCATCAGCAGAAATTATAGCCAAACCTCATTCCCAGGCAATCATCACTTCACAACCGCCACCGGCCGGAGACGGGTCTGCCCGTTCGTTTCGAACAGCCCGAAATAAACACCTTGCGGCAAACTGACACCTGACCGGAGAACCCAGAGCCGCCCTGAGAGGTCATAGAGTTGCAGAGGCTCGAAACCTGAAATTCGGGACACGAGGCTTGACCCCATTATCGAGACGCCAAATGCTTCAGACTCTCTGGGCCCAGCGTTTGGCTGTGGCCCGTCAACTGTCAGCCGCCGATTGGCGGTCAGCGCCGCAATCTGAGCCGAGGTACTTGCCATGCTTACGTTCATCCTCTGAACCGGAACCGCCGCTATTGCCTGAGAGACAAGTTCCATAATCAGCGCATCGGAACAGGCCAGTCGAACCCAATCCTCGAGAGCCAGCACCGAATCCGGCTCCCCCCGGCCGTCAACAAACCTGCTGAATTGCATTGGGTCGGCCGTGCGCCGCCAGACAAGGTTGACAAATGTCCGGGCAAATCGCGCAAGGTCGGCATTGTCGAAGAGCAGCCGGTGCGCCTGGGCCTCAAAGGCAAAGGAGATGTCCAGATTGGCATGGGAGATGTCCTCAGGCCTGGGGTCGGGGACTGTTATTGGCCAGTGATTCCAGACCCAGGCACCGACCATAGACTCGGAGCGGAGACCGGCATAAAACAGTTCTGCCATTGATTCAGGAAGAGCAGCATAGAAGGAACCGGGCACCAGCCCACTCGCCGCCCCCTGACCGGGGGTCTTGTGGACATCCGCAAGGACTAGGAGCAGTTCGCCAAAGGCAAGAGACTGATTCAGGGGCAGGTTATGCCAGCCGCCGAAGAATTCGAGTGCCTCGCCCCTTCCCCGACCGGCATCCCAGTTCCGGTGCCACTTGGCGACAATGTTAGCCTCAACCCTTTCCTGATACCAGCGCGCCTTAGCCTGAAAACGTTCCTGAAGACCAGGGTTCTGATAAACCATCCGGACAAAACGGGCGATGGGCAAGGAGATAACCGCATCATGAACCAGATACTCCTGATACCGGCCCTGCGGGTCATACCGGGTTGTGCCCCAGCCAAGAAGCCCGTCCCGATATCCGGGCCAGTAGTCACCTTCCTCTGGAAAGTCGCGCATCAGCGCCATGACTGAGTCGGCATGAAGAACGAAGCGGCCCAGCCAGCCGGTGTCACTGGTAGCCTCATAGAGATTCAGATAAGACCGGAGGAGATTAGCCTCAAACCAGGCAAGATTAGCCGAATTTGGGCTCGCCAGTGCCCGGAACTCATTATGTCCGTGCCAGGTCTGAAACCGGCTCACCCAGCCTTCAATGCCCAGCGGCTCTCCCCATCCGACGGCGATTAGCACGCACCAAGCGAGCAGAATTATGAAACTGAACCGCTCAGATTTTCTGGCACCGGGGAAGCCCGGCGCCCAAACCATGTTCTGCCACATCTCAGCCTCCTGTTTGAGGTGTCCGACAGGTCGGGCGGGTCGGACTGTTATCATTATGCCTCTCGAGCAGGGCTCAACTCCCCCGGTCCAAGAGCCTGCAGATTGTCAGATTGGAGACAGACTGGTAGTTTTGTTCCTGGTTTTTGCTACCGCTGTCTCAGCCTCAGCTATTATTTATTATTATAGCCAAACCGGTCCGGTCGTCAAAGTTTAATTATTTCTGGCAATTTGCTGGACGTTTTTGACTAACAAAAAACCGACCGGTATAATTGAATAAGTTCATATTTATGGAGGAAGCGTTGAGTAAAATCAAAGAAAACCGGCATGATAAGAGGGCTGTGCAGGCAGTCCTGCAGACTGTTCAGGAGAAGCGAATCTGCTTTCTGCAGCTCTGGTTCACCGATGTCCTCGGATTTCTCAAAGGCATCACGCTACCCGCGACCGAGTTGCCAAGGGTCCTGGAGAGCGGGCTCTCATTTGATGGTTCCTCAATCGAAGGTTTTGCCCGAATTGAGGAGTCGGACATGGTGCTCGCTCCTGAACCGGCAACCTTTGCGATGCTACCCTGGCCGATTCAGGGTGAACGGGCTGGCCGGATGTTCTGCAATGTGACGACACCGGCGGGCGAGCCATTTCCCGGCGACCCGCGCCAGGTCCTGAAGCGCTGCCTGAAGAAGGCTGCGGCACAGGGCTTCAGGTGCTGCATCGGTGCCGAGATGGAGTTCTTCTTCTTCCGGAGCCGGAAGGCGGCTGAACCGCTCGATTCGGCCGGCTATTTTGACCTGACGCCGGTTGCCACCGCCGAGGTGGTGCGCCACGAGATAATCGGCGCACTTGAGAAGCTGGGCATCCCAATTGAGTACAGTCACCACGAAGTCTCCCAGAGCCAGCATGAGGTTGACCTGCGCTACTGCGATGCCCTCCAGATGGCCGACAATGTTGTAACTTTCAAGTTTGTTGCCCGGCAGATTGCCCAGGCACATGATATCCATGCCAGCTTCATGCCCAAACCGGTCTTTGGCATCAACGGGTCCGGGATGCACATGCACCTGTCGCTCTTCCGGGGCGGTGGGAACGCATTCTACGACCCTAAGGCTCCGATGCACCTTTCCGATATCGCCCGGCACTTCATTGCCGGTCTTTTGAAGTTCGCACCCGAGTTCACCGCCGTGACCAACCAGTGGGTCAACTCCTACAAGCGGCTGGTGCCCGGATTCGAAGCCCCGGTTTACCTGAGCTGGGCACAGATGAACCGTTCGGCACTGGTCCGGGTCCCGGCATTTGACCCGAAAAGGAAGAATGCGGCACGGGTTGAGTACCGGGCACCGGACGTCGCCTGCAACCCCTACCTTGCCTTTGCGGTGCTCATCGCCGCGGGGCTAGAGGGCATCAGCCAGCGGCTGAAACTGGCTCCGGCCACTTCGGATAATATCTTCCGGATGACCGAAGAGGAGCGGCTGGCAGCCGGCATCAAGTGCCTGCCCAAGGACCTCTCTGAGGCAATCCGCCTGGCTGAAGGAAGCCGGCTGGTGCGTGAGACGCTGGGTGATGAGCTGTTCAGGTTCTTCATCAGGAACAAGCGTCTGGAATGGGACGAGTACAAGGCTCAGGTTACCGACTACGAGATTCGGCGCTATCTGCCAGTCCTCTAGAGGAGGCGCCAGGAATGAAAGCCCCTTCTGTCATTTCGACCGAGCCTGCACGCCTGACGCCAGAGGTGCGACGCTTGACGCCCGACGCCGGTCGGTCATTGCGAGGGCATTCATGCCCGTGGCAATCTCAGCCGTGCGCTCGGAACGGCGGCCTGCGGTGAGCGGATGGCGGATACAAGCTGTCATTTCGACCGAGCGAAGCGAGTGGAGAAATCCCTTTTTCCTGAGGCCAAAGGATTCCTCGACTTCGCTCGGAATGACGGAGCCGCCCCGGGAATATGAAGGACGAGAGACGGTCCAGAATTGCTCTCATCTCTGGACTCATCCTGGAACAGCTCATCCTCTCCTCCTGCATCCGTCCCCAACTCACGAAAGTCGACCGGACCGAAATGGCATTTGGCAGTTATGTCCGGATATGCGCCCTTGGCCCGGACAGCGAGACTGTTCATCATGCAGTTGCTCAAGCCTTCAGCGAGCTGCACCGGCTTGATACCCTCTGGTCGCAGTTTCTGCCCGGCAGTGAGGTGGTGCGACTCAATCAGAGGCGGAGAACAGGAGTAACACCTGAGACGGGAGAACTTTTGAGGACGGCAGTCGCGGGGGGATGGAAAACCCAGGGCGCATTCGACCTGACCGTCCAGCCGTTGCTTGCCGCTTGGGGATTCTATGACGGGAGGTATCGGTTGCCGGATAGTGATGAGCTCAGTCGTCTGGTTTCCCGGGTTGATTTTCAGAAGGTAATGATAGCTGGTGATTCGGTTGTGCTGGGAGACAGCGTGATGGTTGACCTTGGGGGGATTGCCGTCGGTCAGGCGGTTGACCGGGCTGTTGAGGTGCTAAAGGGTTGCGGGGTTGTGCAGGGACTGGTTGATGCGGGAGGGGACATCAGGGTCTTCGGCAACCGGGTTTGGCGCATTGGCGTGCAGGACCCAAGGGGACCGGACGTGCTCCGAGTCCTGAGAGTCAACAACCGGGCGGTGGCAACCTCCGGCGACTATCAGAATTACTTTGAACATGGTGGCAGGCGCTACTGCCACATCCTGAATCCCAAGACCGGTTATCCGGCAACCGGCTGCATGAGCGTGACAGTCCTTGCCCCTGATGCGGTCTCTGCCGACCTCTGGTCAACAGCCCTCTTTGTGCTCGGGCCTGAAGGGCTGAAGGCACTCGGTGCCGCCGACTCCAACTTGGGTGCCATCATGGTGGTGACGGAGCAGAACCGGCCGAAGATAATCTCGGCGGGAAGGATTGAGTAATGGTTCCGGCCCGATATGCCCAGACTGAGGAAAAAGGAATAAGGTGTCTGCTCTGTCCGAATTATTGTCTGATTGCCCCGGGCAAGCTGGGCCGGTGTCTTGGCCGCAAGAACATTGATGGCCGGCTTTACGCCACCAACTATGGTGAGGTTGTATCGCTGGCTGTTGACCCGGTGGAAAAGAAGCCGCTCTATCACTTCTATCCCGGAAGCGAAATCTTCTCGGTATGCTCCTATGGCTGCAATCTCCTCTGCCCCTTCTGTCAGAACTCCGACATCTCGCAGCAGATTGCCCCTTCCCGCTACATGGCGCCTGATGAGCTTGTCCGATTGGTGCAGCAGGAAGGGCTGAGCGCGATATCCTGGACCTATACCGAACCCCTGGTCTGGTTTGAGTATCTATTGGATACCGGGAAACTGATGCACGAAACTGGTATCAAGAATGTCCTGGTTACCAACGGCATGGTGAATCCCGAGCCCCTGGCCGAGCTGCTGCCACTAGTTGATGCGATGAACATCGACCTGAAGTCAATCCGACCGGAGTTTTATCGCGACTATGTCCGGGGCGATTTGAAAACGGTGCTCGCAACAATCCGGGCGGCACGGCAGACCTGCCATGTGGAACTGACAACCCTCCTAGTCCCCGGGCGCAACGATTCGGTACCAGAGCTCGAGGAGCTGGTTGACTTTGTCGCCAGTCTGGGCCGAGGAACGGTACTTCACTTTTCACGCTACTTCCCGAGACACAAGGCGACCGAGCCACCAACACCGGTTGAGCGGCTTATCCGGGCAGCCGAGATTGGGCGGAAGAAACTGGACTATGTCTATCTCGGAAATGTTGATGCCGGTGCCAGGTTCCGTGATACCTTCTGCCCGGGTTGCGGAACCAGGCTAGTTGACCGTAGTCGCTACTATGGCCGGCTTGAAAATCTCCGTGATGGCCAATGCGCAAAGTGCGGCAGAAAGGCGGACCTGGTCCTTTGAGGCCGGGCGGGATTTTCAGTTTGGGTGATGCGGCAGTTTTCAGCCTGCTGGTGGTCTTGACCGGACTGAGCACGCTTTTGCTAGCGCCCAAGAAGGAGGTTGCGCAGCGGTGTGTGATTTCCTGGGCGGAGGGCAGGATGGTGATTGAGCTTCCTAGAGACACCACCCTTACTCTCACCGGCCCGGTAGGCAGGACAACGGTGGTGATTTACAAACACCAGGTGAGAATTGCTCAGTCTGACTGTCCGAACCGGCTCTGCGTCCGCTCTGGCACAAAGGAACGGGCCGGCTCAGTAATTGTCTGTGCACCCAACCGGGTTGTTGTTCAGCTTGTTGGCAAAGGCGGATTGGATGCCATCACCCGCTAACCGTGTCGCACTCTACGGTGCATTGGCCATCGGCCTGTACACCATTGAAAACCTTCTCCCTTCCCCCCTTCCTTGGCTCAGAATCGGCATCGCCAATGTCGCAGTCGTGCTGGCACTGGATGAGCTGGGAATCGGCCCGGCCTGGGCGGTGTTCATCTTGAAGCTGGTTGTCGGCTCAATCTTTGTCGGCAGATTCTGGACCCCGTTTTTCTGGTTTGCTGCCGTCGGTGGCACGGCCAGCCTGGCGCTGATGACCATCACAAAGTTCGTCTTGGGAGGGTCGGTCACGATTGTTGGAACAAGCATCATCGGCGGATTTGTCCATAATATCGCCCAACTGGCACTGGCGCGGCTGGTGCTCGTCCCTAACAACTCCGTATGGCTTTTGCTGCCCATCTTCGGGTTTCTGGGTATCGGAACCGGAGCGTTAGTCGGCGTTGTGGCCCGCCTCGTCCAGTTGCGGTTGATTCATGGTCCGAAAACATCAAGGCAGCCCTTGATTAGGTCCTGAACTGTGCTAACATTGCCCTAGCCATGAAAAGCCGACAACTCCGGGCCGGCGGTCGTTCTATCGGACTCTTGGTGCTAGCCGTGCTGATTGCCGGGATTGCCGGCAGCATACTCTCCTATTTTCTCGCCGGACTCTTTCCCGCTGGGCCGGTGCGGGATTTCTTCTTCAAGTCAGTTAGTGTTGGCATTCCGACCCTCACAGTGAACCTGGGCTTTGCGACGCTGACATTCGGCCTTTCTTTTGCCGTAACAACCTTTGCCGTTGTCCTGGTGGCACTGGCTCTCTATATCTGGTTCAAGTTCTAAACAGCGGCAGCGGCCCATGATGGGCCGCTGCCTGTGGTCCTCAAATTCGGCTAATGTCCGATAATCAGTTTCCGGGTTGCACGGTATCCCGGGGTCTCAAGCCGCACCAGATACACACCCGGGGTCAGATTGGAGAGGTCAAGGGGCAGGGAGCCCTGCCGGGCTAGCACCATGCTGCGCTCAAGCACTACCCGACCGGTTACATCAAAGATGCGAACCAGTGCCGGTTTCGTTTCGGGCAGGTTGTAGTAGAGTTGAGCCTGTCCGTCGGTGACCAGGTTCGGAAAGATGTGAATCCCGGGTCTGGCTGTTTGACTCTGCCCGGCCATCACACCTTGGCGGACTGGCTGCTCTGAGAACAACATGCTAACCGAGTCGGTTGAGGGTTTGTACTCCCAGAACTCAAATCCGTACGAGCCCTTCAGACAGAAGATGGTACCGGTTTGCGGAACACCAACCATAGCGGAACCGCGCTTCACCTTGGTGCGCCGGCCGGTGATTGATATCGGGATGTCGGCCCGTCTGACCCAGGTATCGCCACCGCCGACGGTGTGGCTCCAGAACTCCTGAGTGTTGCCGCCCTTGAGCAGATAGAGGCTGCTGTCAAGCCAGGCGAGAGAACCTCCCGCCTTCACCCGCTTGCGCCGGCCAGTCAGGTCGGAGAGATGGGTTTCGTCAAGCGGCCTAGAGTACCAGGAATCCTCGGCCCAGGTGTATTTATAGACCTCGGCGGTGTTCGAGCCTTTGGACAGGTAGATGAAGTCCCGGCCGTCATAGACCATGTCGGTGCCGTAGCGGCAGGTCTTCTTGTTCTCCGGCTTGAATGGAACATCCTGAAGTCTCGACCAGGAGTCGCCCGCAATGTCGTAACGCAGGAAGTAGAGGGTGTTGTTGCCCGGAACCATATAGACCGCTCCTTCGGCACCGTAGCCGGGCACATAGACAATGCTTGCCCCCTTCTTCGGGACGCGGAGAATCTGACCGCCGACCAGCGGTGGACGGCGCATCGTCCAGGTGTTGCTCGGAATATCATAGGAGTAGAAGTCGGTGCGGCCGCCGCCCTTGATTGCCCAAATCTGGCCTTGGCCGCCGTTGTTGAAGCCGTCATAGGCCAAGTCGCAGCCGTCCTTGGCCCTGGTACCCGACGGCTCAAGCGGCATGCTCGCCAAGGAGTCCCAGACACCAGTGGCAATGTCATAGCTCCAGAACTCATTGGTGTTGCCCCCCTTCAACGCGTAGAGCTTGCCAGTAACCGGTGCATAAACCAGGGAGGCATTCTTCACCTTGCGCCGGTAAAGGCCCAGCGGGATGTCGGTCCGCTGCACCCACGGCGAGCAGATTATCGTTTTGGAGCAGACATCGTTAGCCGGGTTGACGTCACCGGTCATCGCGGTCGAGCAAACTGCGGTGTAGGTACCGCGCGTCAGATTCAGACCGGGGAAGAAGAGCGTGGTTTCGGCCCCCGGCAACAGGTCATAGACCAGAAGGCTGTCAAAATAGCCGGCGGGCCGGACAGCAAGGAAGACCCAGAAGGTATCGCCGACCGTCCCGTAGTTCTGGACCCTGACTTGGGGATAGACTGTGCCAGGAAAGACATAGTTTTCAGGAACGGTGATTGCCAGTGCGGCGGCATCGCGGAACTGTCTGAAGAGCTTGACCGCGCGGCCCGGGGCAAGGCGGTTGGCCAGGTCGTTGCGCGCCCGGGACATGGGAGGAACCGCATAGAGGTAGTTGAGGCCATCGGTTCCGGTTTTGTTATCCAGGCCGATTGATGAGCGGCGGCCGTTGTCGAACTCCAGGTCACCGGTGGTAACATCGGCGTACTGGAAAACGATTGTGCCGTTTTCATTCAGGATGCACTGGAAGGTCAGAAGGTCGCTGGTGTCGGTGCCGACCCGGTTGACATTACTCCAGGTGACAACAAACCGACGGTTCGGCTCCTCGCCTTCGGTCTGATAATAGACCCGGCCGCCCCCATACCCGGGCCCGACTGCCAGGTTGTCCCACCAAGGAGCTATCATCCGGTTGGGCGGATTGGTGTTGGGCAGAGTATCATTTACCGGAGCATTGGTGCCGGGGTCACTGCCCAGCGCCAGCCAGCCGTTAGTCGAGACATAGCAGAAGTTGTAGCTGGTGTCGTAATAAGGGAAGTTGAAATAAAGGGGTACATAGATTCGGGCGTCGTCCCCAATCGAGATTGCCACCTGGTCGCTGTCGGGATTGACCCAGTTGAAGACTGGGCCGTTCATAGTGTCCGAATCCATCCAGGCGTAGTTACCGGCACTGGAGCCAGTATGAGAACCCTTGATGATCTCACAGGTGAACCGCTTGTCGTTGTTCTGGGGGAAGCTGTCTTCAGGAGGGGTAACACCACCGACAATTTCGGCATGGACAATTATCGAGCAGGGCTCGGCCTCCTGGGGAATCCATTCCGGCGAGAAGACCACTGTGGTCATGGCTCCTGGCTGCAGCTGGCCGACAGAAGCAACACCCACATAGCGCAGGGCGTTACCGGCACCCAGGATGGAGCAGGTGACCGCGACATCGTTTGGGACAAGACCGAAGTTATCAATGCATGCCCTGAGCGGACAGGGGGCGTTGTAGGGACGCTGGACAAACTCATAGAGCGGCAGCTCAACAAAGCGGGTCCGGATGTCATTCTGGGCCTGAACAACTGGGCCGGAATTGACCATGACCCGAATCATGAAGTCGCCGGACGGAGTCACAGGCTGGCACGAGCCGTTGCGCCACTCCCAGTAATTGTTAGGGTAATCAAGACCGCCATCATAGCACAACTGCGGGCATTCGGGGGGCTCACCCTTCTGCAGATAAAAGACATAGAAGTCGCCGGGCGGAAGCATGATGAAATCCTGCGTGTCGGCGAGGAAGACCGAATGCCAGCCGACTGTGCCCGGGCTGGCCTGAAGAACCGGGGTCTTGAAGATGAGCGGGCCGGGCTGACCGGTGCCGTCATCAAGCGCCACCGCCACCTGGTACTGGCAGAAGCTGGGATTCGTTGGAGTGCGCAGGCAGGTGCGGATGGACTCAATATAGACCGGCGTGGGAGCATTGATGGTGAACTTGGCACCCCAGCCGTAGTGGCCCACCGGCCAGGCACAGTTACCGGCCGCAGTTCCGTCGTCATGGCTCAACTCCTGTAGATAGGAGACTGTGAACCAGCGGTCGAGCGTGTCATTAGCACGGTTGTAGTCGGAGTCGGCCAGACACCAGAACTGGATATAGTAGCGACCGACACCAAGGGTGCAGGGCGGGTCGAAGAACTTCACCTTTTCACCGGTAAAGGCCAAAAGGGTATCAATCGTGTCGGCCCAAGACTGGATGGGATTGAGTGCCGAGTCAAACAGTGCGCAGAAGACCGGGATGTCAAACTGGTCGTTGAGCCCGACATTCCGGAAACGTGCCTGAGGATTGAGCAGGCCGGGCTGGACATAATAAAGCGGCGCGATGATGCGCCGGCACTGGATGTCCCATGAATAAACCGAATCGCCGGTCAACACCACATCGTCAAGACACCACCAGTGGATGTCTCCCAGATTGCCGTTGAAAATCCAGGCGACCACCACCGACTCCTTCAGGGCGGCGTTGGTCAGGACCAGCGACTCCTGAACCCCGGGCCCGACATTCTGGCTCTGATAGTTGCGCAAAAGATAGGGAAACGTAATCCCACCATCGGTGGAGTAGCGAATCTCGGCGGTGTAGGATGACTGCTTGTGCCGGAAATAGGTGCTGCACTTCAAAGTGATGTTGCGGAATGTCCGGCAGTCAATCATCGGCGAGATGAGCATGTCGGGAGTGGAGTCCATCTGAACATCCCACCAGATTGCCGCATAAGGCGTCGGGTGGCCAACCCAAGGAAAGACCCCTGCCTGTTCCCGATGCCAGTCGTCGTTGAGCGTGTCGGGTGGTATGTTGGTATGATAGATTGTCCATCCTGGCGGTGGGTTGTTTACCGACCAAGGGGAATCGAAGTTTTCCGAAAGCAGGACATCGGCCATAACGATACTGGCGAAGATGACCAGACCGATGATTCCAAAACGCATCTCAGCCTCCTTTGTGCCCACGGCACGCACAGTTTAGAACCCTAAAAACCTATTCAATATCAACGGCTGACGGTCCTTGAGACCGGAAACAGTTTCCTTCAGCCTAAGAAATTATAGGCTTAGAAACAGTTCTGTCAACGACTGGTTGGTCAAGGGTGGTATACTACCCGGGTAATGTGCAGAATTGACACCAGGCATATTCGAGGCTAAAGTTTTATTGTGACTATTCCGAGAATGGAGGTATTATGAAGTGTCGTTGCGTGGTGCTAGTAAGAGTCGCACTGACCGCCTTTGTCCAACTGGGCTTTGCCCAGCTGGACACCACCTGGCTGCGCCGGTTTGACGGAGGCCGGGCGAATGAAGATTGGGTTTCGGATATGTTTGTTGACAACGCGGGATATGTCTATGTAGCCGGCAGTGTAGTTCTTGACAGCTTCTGGGACATCGTGGTTCAGAAGTACACCCCGGACGGAAACCGGCTCTGGTCGGTAAATTACGACGGGAGCGGCCACAATGACGACTCGGCAGCGGCCCTGACCGTTGACCCGGCTGGCAATGTTTATGTCTGCGGCTGGGTGACTGACAGCGCCTTTGGGATGGATATGGTGACATTGAAGTTTTCGCCGGCCGGAGCATTGCTCTGGGCCAAGACCTTTCATCAGGCCGGAAGGGGTGAGGATGCGGCCCTGGCAATCTGCTTGGACCAGGCAGGCAATGTGGTGGTGACCGGCTATTCGACCGATGCCACGCTCTTCAACATTGACTACTGCACCATCAAGTACAACGCAGCAACCGGCGACACACTCTGGGTGCGGTTCTACAACCGGACCCCGGAGGATGATGAGGATGTCTCGGTCTCAGTCTGCTCTGATGACTCCAACTACACTTATATCACCGGTTACAGTTACGACGACGGCACCGACTACGACATCGCCACCATCTGCTACCGTCCAGACGGCTCAAGGCGCTGGCTGCGTCGTTTCAACAACTACCCCTGGATGAGTGAGGATTATGGAGTAAAGGTGGTTTATGACCGTACCACCCGGTCGGTAATAGTCGGTGGAACGGTTGACGACGAAAATCAGTATTACAACTACTTCACGATGAAGTACCGCCGGACCGGGGATTCGGTCTGGGCAAGGACCTATAACCGCTATCCGGCAAATGATGAGGACTGGCTCACCGATGTCGGTATCGGGCCCGGGAGCAGAGTGTATGTGACCGGGATGAGCTTTGACAACAACACCGGATTTGATGTGGCGACCGTCTGCTATGAGAGCACCGGGGTTCCGCGGTGGGTGGCCCGTCAAGACCTTGCGGCCGGAGACGACGCCGGATTGAACCTGGTCGTTGATTCGCTCGGCCAGGTGCTGGTGGCCGGTTATCTGGAGACCGCTGTCCCGGACT
>JBDRUJ010000024.1:6528-16128 GCA_039801285.1 Caldifarciminota bacterium | reverse complement strand
TGTCTTGGCTCAGTGCACGGGCAAAGCGGGCAACTGGAGTGACTGTTCTTCTGCCCTCCGGAAGGCAATCAACCTAGACCCATTGAACTACCAGAGAGCGCAGGTTGACCCATTTTTCGACCCGGTTCGGGCTAATGTGCAAAAATTCTTGCGAGAGCTTGCCACCGAGGTCTATAACCAAATTGTCGCGACTATTGATTCACTAAAGGAACAGCTCACGGCGATTGAAAGCGAGGGTCTAGCGGAGTTCGCAGCAGGTGACTACCGGCGGGTTTTATCGACCCTGCAGGTGGTAGAGAATTCCTTGTCTATTCAGAATTATGTTGGCCTTATAGAAGGAAGTAACAAGTGCTCAGAGATATCGAAAGATGTAGAGGCGCTTCGGAGAACGGCGCGAAATAATTTTGATAAGGCCGTTGAGTCTTGGGAGGAGAGGCGAAGAAAAGCAGGCGGGAGGTGGTGGTGGGGTTTGTTTTTGCTGGGGCTTTTTATAATTGGCCCATTAGCCTTTGCAGTTATTTGTAACATTTCCCCGGAAACAATGGAAAGCCCAAAGCGGGGACCGTGGGTTTTTCTCCTAATGGTATTTGGATTACCAACGCTCTTGGGACTCCTGGGGTTCTTGATAGGGAGGTGGCGATGCGGCCCCAGACCGCGCCTTAGGGAGACAATTTCAAGCGAGGCTCGCAAACAAATCTCGGTAACCGATGATAGCTGAAAGGCACTCGGATTAGGTAACTGACAAGCCAGCGACTTCCCGGTGCACACCATGGAGGATTTTCTCGCGAAATGTGTTATTATGAGTTTCGAGACCTTTTGGTCTCAAGCTAAAGGAAATGGCAGAGCGATGAGGCAACCTATTCAAGCAGTCACTGGCCGGAATGGTCGGTGCACAGGTTTACTGCTCGGTCAGGAAGTAGCTGATGATGTTGATGCCCATCCGGAATGCCTGCTCGCCCCAGCTATTTCTAAACAATAACACCCCTCGCTTTGGACAATTTGACCCGGCTGCCTGCCCGGAATGCACCGGCCAAACTGCTATCCGTTGTTTTGGATTATGACCTTTGCGACCCGGGTTACAAAACCTGCCTTTAGTCTTATAAAATAGACTCCCGAGGATAACCCCTGAGGATTCAGCACAGCAGTATGAAATCCTGCGGGTAGGTTCTTTTTAATCAGTGTCGTCTTTTTCCTACCATTCAGGTCAAACACATCAAGACGAACCGCCCTCGGGCCGGGTAGAAAAAAATAAACTGGAGTCTGGCCGACAACTGGATTTATGCAGGTTAAAAGAAAATTTTCCGGACAAGCGCCCCGATTTTCTTTGATTCCTTGAAGGGTGTCGGGGAATATCAGAGAGCGCTTTTGGGCGCGGATGAGCAGGGCATCATCACCACCGGCGCCAAAACTTTCCGTATAACCGGTGAGGTATAGGTAATCACCGGCGAGTGTTATATCATGAACCTCATCGTCATTGGTGCCACCCCAGATTCGGTAATCCAAAAGCGTGCCATCGGGTTTATATTTTAGGACAACAATATCAGCCCCTCCCGCACCGTAACTGGTTGTATACCCCGCAATATAAACCACACTGTCACCATCAATTGAGATTGCCCGTCCGGCTTCATGGTTAGGTCCACCCCATCTTCGCTCCCAAAGCTTGATGCCGGTTCTGGTGTATTTTACCAGATTTATGTCGGAATAGATGCCAAGCCCCATCGGCGACGGGCCTACGACATACAAAAATGAATCTGAACCCATCTCCAGGCCATAAAAGGCATCATCGGAGTCAGCTCTGCCCCAAGTTTCAGACCATAGGTAATGCCCGCTGTCCTGACTAAAAGCAATAAGCAGACCATCACCCTGACGATTTAACGGGCCATAATGGGAACCGATGTAAATATTGCTGTTATCTAACGCCATATGTCCATTGGCTCCTTCAAGGCCGGTTCCAGCCCAAATCGTGCTCCAGATAAGGTTACCGTTCAGGTCGAGTTTTTGAACCACGATGTCCTGATTGAGCGGTGCGGGCGAAGCCCAGCCGGAAATATAGATTGCATCATCGCGGACCCCGATACCGTCAACCTCTTCATAATAACCTGCCAAGTCCCAACTGTATTCCCATTCCCGCCTGAGGGTATCGTTTGTCATTCGGTAGGCAACAAGTAGTAAATTTTGATTGCCCCCGGCGGAAGCATCAATCCGCCCGCCGATATAGACGAAGGGCTCTTTTGCTACTGCAATAAAGGCCACTTCGTTATATGGCCCACCAGCAGACCGGCTTTTCCATAGCTGGCGTCCAGATGAATCAATTTTATAAATAAATATGTCGTTGTAGCTGGAATCCGGGAGTTTTTCGGTTGTTGCCCAGTAGACATATCCCATGGTGTCAACCGCCACACCCCAGGCATCGTCATTCGCATTGTGGCCGCGGGTAATGAACCATACGCCTGATGGACTGGCGGGCGCGGTTGGTGTTGATAAAATCAAAACGACAGCAAGAAAAATCATGCTACCAATGTATTGGGGCTTCGAGATGGTGTCAAGAAACGACGGGGATTCCATCAGTTGGTCAGGAAGTAGCTGATGATGTTGATGCCCATCCGGAAGGCCTGCTCGCGGACCTCGGGCGGGTCGTTATGGGCGGCGGTCCAGCCGTCGCTGACATTGCTGTTGTAGGTGTAATAGACAACCAGCCGGCCGCCGAGATAGATTCCGTAGCCGCGGGGCGGGCCTTCGTAGTGTTCGTGAATCTTGGGCGGGCCGGTGGGGAAGTCATAGAGCTGGTGATAAATCGGATGGTCGAAGGGGAGCTCGACGAGGTCGTTCTGGGGAAAGACCTTTTTCATCTCCCGGCGGAATGATTCGTCCATGCCGTAGTCGTCGTCGGCATAGAGGAAGCCGCCGGCCTCAAGAAAATGTCTGAGCCGGACGACCTCCTCGTCGGTGAAGGAGATGTTGCCATGGCCGGTCATGAAGAGGAAGGGGTAGTTGTAGAGTTTCTCGTCGGTCAGGGAGACCTGCGCCTCGTCACGGGCGACCTGGATGTTGGTGCGACGGAGAATCTCGGCGCAGAGGTTGGGAATTGCATCCCGGTCGTTGTACCAGTCGCCGCCACCGGAGAACTTCAGCCGGGCAATCTGGAGCTGTGCCGAGGCGAGGCCGAAGACGGTCAGGAGCCAAGGGAGAGGGTTGAAGGAATGGTGATTCAAGTTCTGCTGGGTTCTCTTTTTCGGGCGAGCCGCTTGATGGCGGCAAGGTGTTTGTAGGGGACGGTGATTTGTCCAAGAAACATCCTGCCGTTCTTGGCACCGCCGTGGCAGTCGCTGCCGCCGCTGACCAAGAGCCCGTTCTTCCAGGCGAGCTCGGCATAGTGGTCGGAGGCCTGCTTGTCGTGCTCCGGGTGCCAGACCTCGATGCCGTCGGCGCCGGCGGCAATTGCGGCATAGACCGCATCATCATTGTGATAGGTGCCGGGATGGGCGATGAATGCCAGTCCGCCGTGACGCTGGATAAAGCCTATCGCCTCTAGTGGGGTGAGGCGCATCTTCGGGAAGTAGGCCGGGCCGTCATAGCCGATGAAGCGGCTGAATGCCTCGTTGATGTTTGCCACGGCACCGGCCTCAACCAGCGCCTGGGCAACATGCGGCCGGCCGATGGCACCGGCCCGGGCGAAGTGCGCGACCCGCTCCATCGTCACCCGGACACCGAGCTCATTGAGTTTAGCCACCATCCTTTCGGCACGCTCCCGGCGCTTCTTGCGGACCAGGGCAAAGAAGTCGAGGACCTCGGGCGATTCGATATCAAGATAGTAGCCCAGGATGTGGACATCAACACCGGCGACAGTGGAGCTCATCTCGACGCCCGGGACAATCTCAAGCTTCAGCCGCTTGCCCGTCTCCTGGGCCGGTTTGATGCCGTCAACCGAGTCGTGGTCGGTGATGGCGACTGCGGCAAGTCCGAGCTTGTGAGCCTCAAGGACCATCTCTTCCGGGGTCAAAAGGCCGTCGGAAAAGATAGTATGGAGATGAAGGTCAACCACCGGTTCGTTATTCAGACCCACGGCCTATGTTTCCTCCATCCGCCGGGCAACGATGGCCAGAAACTCCTGAGTCAGAGCCTCAGCTTCAGCGGTCAGGGTTTGGAGGGCCGAGCGCTTCTCATTGACAAATCCTTCGTCTTTGATGCCGGGCAGGTTTATCAGGACATTGAGCCGGGCACCGTGGACTGCGGCCTGAAGGTTCAGGGTGGCAACACCGGCGTCGCTGATGGAGGTCCTGTTGCCGTGTTCAACAATCGGCCGGGAGAGTTTCAGCGTCTCGAGTGCCAGGCTCATGGTGCGCAATGGCGTCTCTGCCGCCTGCTGCAGTGCTCCATTGATTGCCGCATCGCGTGCCGTGCGTTCCGCCTCGGTAGCCTTGGGAAGCTTGTAGGCGGCCATCACCTTTTTGAAGGCCTGGGCGTCCTCGTCAATCAGGGCGACAAACCGCTCGCGAAGTCCAATAAGCCGGTCCCGGACCCCTTGGAGTTCCTCGGTGAACTGCTCATAGCTCTTTTTGCCAATCGTGAGATTGGCAACCATCGTGAAGAGGGCGCAGCCGATTGCACCATTCAGGGCAGCGGCGGAACCGCCACCCGGGACCGGTGCCGCTGAAGCCAACTCACCAAGAAAGTCGGGAAGGCCCTGGCCCGGCGCCAGGCGGTTTTCCAAAATCTGGTCACTCTTGAAGCTGTTGAGCTGGAGGTAATAGCGGGCGCAGGCGTTGAGGGCCGCCTGGGGCACAAGTCCGACAATCTCCGACTCCAGGACATTGACGCCCCAGCGCTCAGCCTCACGCTTGACCGTCTCAAAGACCCGGTAGAGCGGGGTCTTGGTGTAGTCGGTCATGTTGATGGATACCTGGACGCAGCCCTTCTCCCTGACCTCAAAGCCCAGCGCCTTGACATAGCGGAAGCCGCCGTCCCGGAACCGGATTGCCCTGGCAATCCGCTCGGCAATCTTGAGATTGGTCGTTGCCAGATTGATGTTGTAGGCAATCAAAGGTGGTCGGACCCCAACGACGGTTGCGCCGGCGGTCGGATGAACCTCAGGCCTTCCAAAGTCGGGTGCCCGGTCGGGGTCGTTCCGGATTGCCTCGCGCAGGCCCTCAAACTCGCCCTTGCGGATGTTGGCGAGGTCCTGGCGGTCGGGCCGGGTTGCGGCCAGCTCATAGAGATAGACCGGAATCGAGAGCTCCTCGGCAATCTTTTTGCCTAGGCGCCGGGCAAGCTCGATGCACTCCTCAACGGTGACCCCGGCGATGGGGACAAAGGGGACAACATCGGTTGCGCCGATGCGCGGGTGTTCGCCCTGGTGCCGGGTCAGGTCAATGAGCTCACTGGCGACCTTCACCGCCCGGAAGGCGGCGGCAAAGACCGCCTCGGGCTCGCCGACAAAGGTAATCACCGCCCGGTTGTGGTCAGGGTCCATCTCCTGGTCCAGAAGGCTCACGCCGCTCACCGAGCGGATGGTGGCGACGATTTTTTCAATTACTTCGGGCCGGCGGCCCTCGCTGAAGTTGGGAATACACTCAACAATCCTGCGCATCTGGAAGCTCCTTTCGCCGGTCGGGGTCCGACCTATCGGACCTGCCCGACTCGGAATACCGGCAATCTTAGCCGGACTGGCGCCGCTGTCAAACATGCTCAGCCTTGAGATAGGGCATGCCGATTCCGACCGGTATCTGCGGGATAATGATAAAATAATATTGACTCCGGTTTTCTTCCGGCTAAACTTCGGCGTGCCGATTCCCTTAGCCGTTCTGCTACTAACGACCCTTTTGGCGCCGCCGGCTGATGTCCGGGCACGGGATGTTCCTAATGACGAAGGCAAGAACATTATGGTGACTTGGAGTCCTTCACCCGACACCGATGTCACCGGCTATCTTGTCCTGCGCCAGACTCAGGGGAGCGAAATATGGGAGACACTGGGATTTACCGGTCCCTTGGTGCACCGCTTCGTTGACGACGGGGCTGTGGACGGCACGCCCTATGCCTACAAAGTGCTGGCTCAGTCCCAGGCCGGGACCTCCGAGTCCGAGCCATCGGCCTGGGCCAAGAGTTCGGCCCAGTGGTTTGACACCGGAACACTGCCGGCGCTCATCGGCACCGGTATCTTCGCCTTCCTGCTCCTCTACTTCATCAACCGGGCAAAGAAGGACAAGAGCCTCTTCATCCGGCGCATCTCCGGGCTGGATGCAGTTGAGGAGGCCTTGGGCCGGGCAACCGAGATGGGCCGGGCAACCCTTTATGTGCCCGGACTTTCCACAATGTCGGATGTGGCAACCATCGCCTCGCTGAACATCCTCGGTGAAGTTGCCAAGAAGACCGCCCAGTTCGGGACGCCCCTGATTGTTCCCAATGCCGACCCGATTGTCTATACCGTTGCCCGCGAGGTAGTCAAGGAGTCCTACACCGCTGCGGGCCGTCCCGACGCCTTCAATGAGGACATCGTCTTCTTTGTCACCGACCAGCAGTTCGCCTTTGCCGCGGCAGTTGATGGCATCATGGCGCGGGAGAAACCGGCAACCAACTTCCTGATTGGCATGTTCTGGGCCGAGTCCTTGATTCTCGCCGAGACCGGAGCCGCCACCGGCGCAATCCAGATTGCCGGGACCGATGCCGTCGCCCAGTTGCCCTTCTTCATCACCGCCTGCGACTACACCCTGATTGGCGAGGAGCTCTATGCGGCCAGCGCCTATCTCTCACGCGAGCCGATTCTGCTTGGCGCCATCAAGGGCCAGGACTATTCCAAGGCGCTGATAATCGGCTTTATCATTCTGGCGACCGGACTCGCCCTGGTGGCAAACATCCCGGTGCTGAGGTTCTTCTAGGGAAGAGGTATGCGTCGGCGCCTGCCGCTGTTTTTGGTGTTCATCATGGGGTTGTTCGGTGCCTTTGCCTTCTTTGTGCCCCATCCGCCGGTCCGGCAGATTGACGAGGTTCTCCGCAACGACGTGATTCGCATCATCGGGGCATTGAGCCTGGTGCTCGGAGTCGGTTCGATTATCCGGCACCACTTCATCAAGATTCAACGCAAGGCCGAGCACTGGCCCTACAGCTACATCACCATTATCGCCCTGGTCGTGAGCGCCGTCATCGGTCTCTTCGGCGGGATTGACCCGAACCGGCCCGGTATCCTGCCTACTCAGGTCGGCAGCTTCTCCTTCCACATCCAGACCATTTATGTCAATATGATGGTGCCATTGGCGGCAACGATGTTCTCCCTCCTCGCCTTCTTCATGGCCTCGGCCGCCTATCGGGCATTCCGCTGCCGGAACCTTGAGGCCACCCTTCTGCTTCTTGCCGCCTTCATCCTGATGCTTGGGGCCGTTCCCTTCGGAAGGATGATTTCAAGGCACCTACCCGCTTTTGCCGAATGGATTCTGGCAGTTCCCAACACTGCTTCCAAGCGGGGCATCCTCTTCGGTGTTGAGCTCGGCGTCTTCGCCACTTCGCTCAAAATCATTCTCGGGATTGAGCGGGGCTGGCTCGGCGGAGGCGACTAGATGGACTGGCAGAGACTTCAGACCATTGACCGGCGCTGGATTTATCTCGTAATCTGGCTGGTAGTGATGGTGCCGTTGATTGTCCCCTTCCCCATCAAACCCAAGGCCAGCCCGCCGGTTGAGCGGCTCTTCAATTACATTGACACGATGCCTCCTGACAAGGCGCTGGTCGTCTCATTTGACTACAGCCCCTCGACCCAGCCTGAGCTCCAGCCGATGACGGTTGCACTTCTGCGCCACGCCTTTGCCCGGGGCACGCGAGTCGGTGTCTTAGCACTGGATGTGACCGGACTCGGTTTGGCTGAGGACGCCCTGCGTCAAGTTACCGCTGAGTTCAACGCTCATGCCCTGACCCATGAAGACTCCATCATCAACGGCGAGGACTATGTCTTCTGGGGCTGGTCAACGCCGGCGATTACCGTGATGCTCGGGATGGGCGAACGCATCACCAAGGTCTTCCCGGTTGACTACTACGGGCAGAAGACCGAAAGTCTGGCAATCACCAAGTACATCAAGAACTACGACGACATCGGGATTTTGGTTACGGTCGCGGCCTCGGCAATCCCGCGCTCCTGGATAAACCTTGCCCAGACCCAGTTCGGGGTCAGGCTGGGCTGCGGTGTTACGGCGGTCTCGGCCGCCGACTTCTACCCCTATCTCAACTCCGGCCAGTTCACCGGCATGCTTGCGGGCATGAAGGGCGCGGCCGAATACGAACAACTGGTGGCTGACAAACTGAAGGAGTCCGGCCGGGACTGGCGCCTGCGGGGCAAGGGCACCGAGGCGATGTCGTCCCAGACCGCTGCTCATCTGGCAATCATGGCGTTCATCATCTTGGGCAACATCGCCTTCTTCGCCACCAGAAGGAGAAGGAAATGAGCATCTCAACCGACCCCTGGGTCTGGATTGCCGCAATCCTGACCCTCGGCATCTTCTCATTCCTTTACAAGGAGAACCCCTTCTACCGGTTTGCCGAGCACCTCTATGTCGGCATCGCCAACGGCTATGCGATAACCTTCTACTGGCACCGGGTCCTGGTCCCGACCCTTGTTGACCCGGTCAGCCACGGCCAGAAGCTCTGGCTGATAATCGTCGCAATCATTGGCGCCCTCTACTTCACCCGCTTCATCCCCAAGGTCTCCTGGCTCGTGCGCATCCCGATTGCCATCGTCCTCGGCTACTCAACCGGCGCCAGCATCCCGCGGGCGATTGACGCCGAACTCATCCGGCAGGCAAAGGCGACCATCATCACCCGGGCCAGCTTTGCCAACTGGCAGGCCGGCATCTGGGCGGTCATCATCCTTCTGGGCGTGATTGCTACGGTCAGCTACTTCTTCTTCTCGGCCGAGCAGAAGGGTGCTTTGAGGCGGTTGAGCTACGCGGGCATCATCTTCATCATGATTGGCTTTGGCGCCTCCTTTGGCTACACGGTGATGGCCCGCATCTCCCTCTTCATCGGCCGGCTCCAGTTCCTCCTCTCCGACTGGCTCGGCCTGATAAAGTAAGACCGGCCCCTAGAATCCAGACCCTGGGCTAACGCCCCAGGTTTTGCCTCTGCCGGGACCTGAGGCGACCTTCTAAGTCCGGCCTCATCTCTGAGTTCATGGGCCGTTTGCGGTGATTGCTCCGCTTTACAGTCTGTCCCAATCAGGTAGTCCAGGTTGCTCCTACCGAAGCAGGTCTATGAATTCATCAACCGACAAACCCGCCTGCCTGATGATACTTCTGAGAACCGCCTTGGGCAGGTCTCGGTTATGGAACGGGACGGTCAACCTGAGCTCGGCTCTTGTGCTATGCTTGAGCTGAACGTGACTGCCGGTCTGGTGATGCACATAGAAGCCGGCCTTCAACAGAACCCGGATGACGTCCTTCGGACTGAGGACTGGCAGCTTCGGACTCATGCATATTCCAGCTCAACTCGCACTCGCTCCTTGACCGGCTCAAGCTCGATGGCGCTGTCATCGGGCAAGGGCTCGCCGTCCTTCAGCAGCCCTTCGCAGTGGCACTTGATGGCGTCAATCGCCATTCTTCTCGCCTCTGCCAGGGTCGCGCC
>JBDRUJ010000024.1:6105-6518 GCA_039801285.1 Caldifarciminota bacterium | reverse complement strand
AGGTAACAACGCCCGGCAACGCCGGGACAACGACCATGTACCCGCCCTCAGCCAAAGGCTCAAACAAGACGGTGTAGTCCCTGACTTTCACCGAAGCTCCTTTGTTGGCCACTAATTGAGGATACCATTAGTAGGAACCAAGTCAACTACACCCGCACCGAATCCGCATCCGCGAGTAGCCGGCCGCGCCCGAAAAGCCGACAACTGATGCCTAGCGGCTGACTGCGAACGACCACTGGAGACACGATACGAAACTCTGGACCCGGTGACCCAATGATGCATATCATGGCCCCTAAACCTCAATTGCTCCTCTGCCATCGCCTCAGCCCGTGGTGAGACAATCCAGTTCAACCTGATTACTCCCTCGCCCGACCGAGACCCGAGCTGACAGAGCATGTCTTCAGGCTCACGCT
>JBDRUJ010000024.1:0-6095 GCA_039801285.1 Caldifarciminota bacterium | reverse complement strand
GACCGAGGGAGTCCGACGACCGAGTGGAGAAATCCCTTGAGAGGTGGACAGCTAAGGGATTCCTCGACTCCGCTTCGCTCCGCTCGGAATGACTAGAAGGCTGATGCACCCTTTCTGTCATTCCCGCGCAGGCGGGAATCCAGTTGGTCGTGGCTGGGAAGCCGCTCCTGTAATTTTGCTCTTCGTGCGGTCAACATCAGGCGTGGATTCCTGCTTTCGCAGGAATGACAGAGAGGTTTGGTATGACATGTTCGCTGTGGTTTGACACTATCGCCCATCGCTACGTTCTGGATAGAGCTGGGGTGGGGCCTTTGCCTTTTAGCCTCTGGCTCTGACTTCGTCCGGCTCTCTACGCTCCTGCGGTCGGCTGCCCGCCGCCCGCTACTCCGCCTTCACCAGCTTCAAAGTGACTGGGAAGTAGTCACTTCCATCCACAGACTCTGACCGAGCTCTCTCTAAACCGAGGCTCTCTTAGTAAGAGCTAGATGACAGAGAGATAATGATGATAAGCGCTAGCGCCGTCTCAACGAGCCAACCAACCAAAGCCCCACTCAGGCGCTGGCTTTTCATCTCTTGGCTACCTTTCTGATAACCATCCTCGTACCCCTTGGCCTTGCCATCGCGATAACCCCTATAGAATTCGTCGGATGACGGCACTCCTACTTGTTGTTGTTGTTCCTCCTGCTGTTGCTGCTGTTGCTGTTGAATGATGATCTGCTGCGCTGGTTGTTGAGATGGTTGAGCCCCACCCGCACTATAATCTATTGACAACACGTTAGCCTTCTCGATTGTCAAAGTTCCATAGGAAGTTCTCACGGTTAGCTTGGTTTCGGTCTGGTCGGTGATAGTTCCGACTATCTTGGTGCCATCGCGTAGTGTAATAACCTCTGCCGAAGCCGGCAGATACGCTGCCAGAACCAAGATAGCTATCGCTCTCAGCAATTTCTTAGGATGTAAAAGAGTTTTCATGAATTCCTCCTTAAATTACGGCGGCAATAACCACACCTATAATCCCCAAGAAGAAGCCCAATGCGAAGCCGACACCGAAACCAGGCTTGTCTCGTTTTGCTTGTTCCAGTCCTTCCTTGTAGCCGACCTCGTATCCTTCGTTATACCCCCGGTCGTAGTCAACGGAGTAAGCACCACTGTACCTTCTAGCCTGGCAGATTTCAAGGCTGCCGAGCACCGCAGAGGAGTCTGTATTCTTCCTTCCTGCCATTCTACCGGCAGTGAAACCATCCTCGAATCCGGCCTTCCTCCCAACCGCGTATGCCTCGTCGGCACTAGTGAACTCCGCTGCAGTTGTCATCTCTGTCGCAACTGCCTTATTTTCCGCTCCCTTGACTTGAACGGCGGAAGCCAGACATAGTAGTAAGAGCCAGACTATTTGTGAGTAATTCAAACGCACCTCCTCATATCTGCTAGGCAGGACCTAATTATTGCCAACCTTCTCCAGCATCCTGCGAACTGGAGCGATGGCCCGCTGACCAGTGCCAGCGGATTCCAAAATTGTCTGAAGGGTTAGATTCTGTCTGTCTGTAGCGGTAGCTTGACGCTGTGAAACGGAAATCAGGCTCGGTCAGCTGCCGCAGGGCTAATTTGTAGCAATCCTGGACCGGCTGTCAAGTTCGGCGTGCGGCGGCTGAAGGTCTCTAAATCTCAGTCCTGCGCCGTGTCAATCTGCGCCTTCTGGAGCGCGCCCGAGTAGTCAATATAGACCGTCTTGGGCTCGGAGAAGATGTCGTAGGCGGTCCAGCCGCCCTCGCGATGGCCGTTGCCCGTGTCCTTGACCCCGCCAAAGGGCATGTGGCACTCAGCCCCAATTGTTGGCGCATTCACATAGGTGATGCCCGCCTCAATCAGCTCGACGGCCTTCATCGCCAGGTTCACGTTGCGGGTGTAGATTGACGACGACAGGCCGTAAGATGTGTTGTTCAGGACCCTGATTGCCTCGTCAAAGTCCTTCACTTTGATGACCGAAAGAACCGGCCCGAAGATTTCTTCTCTTGCAATCCGCATTTCGGGGGTAACATCGGCAAAGACCGTCGGTGGATAGAAGAACCCCTTGTCATAGCCTCTGCCTTTGAGCGGCTCACCACCGCAGCAGAGCCTCGCCCCTTCCTGCTTGCCAACTTCCACATAGCCATGAACCGTCCTGCGCTGCTGCTCACTCACCAGTGGCCCCATCTCGACCGTCTCATCCAGGCCGTTGCCGACCTTGAGCCGCTTTGCCCTTTCCACAACCATCTCCAGGAACCTGTCATAGATTCCTTCCTGGAGAATCAGTCTTGAGGTTGCGGTGCAGCGCTGACCGGTGGTTCCGAATGCGCCCCAGAGCACACCTTCTAAGGCCAGGTCCAAATCTGCGTCATCAAGGACAATCTGGGCATTCTTGCCGCCAAGTTCTAAGGAGCAGCGCTTGAGGCTTCTGCCACAGACCTCGGCAATATGCCTGCCCACCTCGGAGGAGCCGGTGAAGGAGATGCCGCAGACGTCAGGATGGTTCAGGAGCGCTTCGCCGACGGTTGAGCCGGTGCCGTAGACTATGTTTACGACCCCTTCGGGCAGTCCTGCCTCGGTCAGGCAGCGGACGAACTCATGAACCGATGCCGGTGTCAGGGTTGCCGGTTTGATGACCGCAGTGTTGCCGCAGGTCAGGGCCGGAAAGAGCTTCCAGGAGGGAATCGCCATCGGGAAGTTCCAGGGACATATCATTCCCCAGACTCCCATCGGCTGTCTGGTCACATAGCACATCTTGTTCGGGAGCTCGCTTGGCGCAACCTTGCCCCAGAGCCGGCGGCTCTCCCCGGCTGCGTAGAGTCCGGTGTCAATCGCCTCCTGGACATCGCCTCTGGTCTCCTTCAGGACCTTACCCATCTCGCGCGTCATCAGCTTTGCCAACTCCTCTTTACGCTCAATCAGCAGTTGAGTGGCCTTGCGCATGATTTCGCCCCTTCTTGGTGCCGGAACTTGCCGCCACTTCGGGTAGGCCGCCTTAGCCGCGGCCACTGCGTCCGACACGTCCGACCCGTCGGACGATGGAAAGAGACCAATCAGGTCACTGGTATCGGCCGGGTTGCGGTTCTCATAACTCTTTCCCGACCGGGCAGGGACAAACCGGCCACCAATAAAGTTCTGATACTCTTTCAAGTTGACCTCCATTCAGGTTTATCTAGGTTTATCATACTTTATGCTATTTCAAATCGTTGTCCGGTCAATTGTTGCCTGGTGCCAATCAATCAGTAGACTTCAGCCACTGTGACCGAGAGCAACCCTTATCCCGAAGCCGGATTCTGCGGCAACTACTGCGGGAAGTGCTCACACTACCCCAAAGAATGCCCGGGCTGCGACCCGAATCTTCATAAGTGCTTCTTCATCCGCTGCTGCCAGAAAAAAGGGATCGAGCACTGCGGGCTGTGCGCCACCTTTCCCTGTAAGAAGTTGTTGGAGTTCGTTCCTGACAACCGGCCAGGCCTTGCCCCCGGGTATCACATCACCAACCTGCGCGAGCGCAAGACCGCCGGCACTCAGGCATGGCTGGAAATCCAGCGCGCCAAGTGGCGGAAGAAACCAAAGCTCAGGTTCAACCTGCCTGACAAACCCGGGGCCGGAGGTTAGCCCGGCACTGCTGGCCGGTAAGACTGTGCGGCGCCCATGGGAGCGCCGCACCTCTTAGTCCGGAACTTTGACCTGCTAGCCGACCCTCAGGTTATGCTTTTTGATGTAGGCCCACATGCCCTTGGCCAGCTCTGAGGGCTTCAGCTCGGCCTTGCCGTAGATTGCCTTCAGGGCCGCGTCGGTCTTGATGACCATGCCGCCGAACTGCTTGCCTTTGCCCTTGGCCAGAAGCTTGTGCTTCTTGACATAGGCCCAGAGCAATTTGGTCATCTCGGCAGGGCCCACTTCTCTTTTCGGGCCGCAGATCGCCTTCCAGGCGTCGTCAACCTTTATCTTCAGGCCACCAAACGCCTTCTTTGCAGGCATCGTCGCTCCTTTCGGTTATTATTGGAATCAGCGGACTAGAATAGACCTGCAATCTGCAGGCAGCTTGACCGCTCGCTGGCGTTCGCGCCATTGTCAGATGGAGAGTAGCAGAAAAATCTTGTCTGTCAATAGATACTTACGCCACCTCGCTCAGAGCTAAAAAGAGGCCCTAAGTATTGTTGCCACCCCGGCCAGTTTTAGCGCCTCGGCTGGTGAGTCGGCTTGGACGACTCCTTCAATCTCCCAGGTCTGAAGGCCGATGACTTTCTTGCCCATCTTCAGGGCAAAGCCGATTTCGGACAACGTTCCATAGGAGCCGCCAATCGCAATCAGGACATCTGCGGTCCGGATGATTGCCAGATTCCGTGCCTCACCCAATCCGGTGGCGATGGCAATATCCACATGTTCATTCGCTTCCTTGCGGTCTGAGCCGGGCAGGATTCCGATGGTCAGCCCGCCGGCAGCCTTCGCTCCACGGCAGGCCGCCGCCATCACACCTTCCCTACCACCGCAGACGAGAACTGCCCCGGCTTCAGCGATGCCCCGGCCGACCTCCTCTGCCAGCCGCTCAAGCACCGAGGCGCATTGACTTGCGCCGATGACCCCGATGTGAAGTCTAACGCTTGGCGAAGAGGTCAATGACTTGGAACTTGCAGACATCCACCAGCCCTCTGTCGGTGAGCTTCAGTTCCGGGATTACCGGCAGGGCCAGAAATGAAAGGGTGATGAAGGGATTGGGCAGCCTTGAGCCCCAGGCGTGTGCCTTGTCTAAAAGCAGCTTCAGCGCCTCAACCACCTCTTCTGCCGGCTTATCGGACATAAGTCCGGCAATCGGCAGGGGCAGTCGGGCCACCGCCTTACCATCCGCAACAGCAACATAGCCACCACCAATCCGTTCCAGCTCTCTCGCCGCCTTCAGCATATCCCGGTCATTGGTTCCGACAATGATTATATTGTGAGAGTCGTGCGCCACCGTTGTGCCCAGTGCACCCTTTTTCAGGCCGAAGCCATTCACCAGACCCAGTCCGATTCGACCCGATGCCCGATGTCTCTCAATCACCGCGAGCTTCAACAGGTCCCGGCTGGTATCGGCAACCACATACCCTTTCTCAACCGTCGGCGGCTGGATATGCCTTTCGGTAATAATCTGATTCGGCACAACCCTGATGACATTGCATAGGTCACCTCTCGCCTTGATGGCAAAACTCTTGATGGTCAAAGCCCCAATCCGAACCGTGTTCAGGACCCGCCGGTCGGTGAGCTTGGGCAGCTTCACCACCACCCGACGCTCCCTGACAACAACCCTGCCCTCCTTCAGGACTAGTCGGACATTGAATCTCGGCAACTCGCCAATCACCACCAGGTCGGCCAGATATCCCGGGGCAACCGCACCCCGGCCGGAAAGGCCAAACGCCTCAGCCGGGTTCAGCGTAACCATCTGGACTGCGGCAACCGGGTTCATCCCTTCGGCCACGGCCTTGCGTAAAACCGCATCAAGATGCCCCTCGTAGAGCAACTCTTCAGGATGCTTGTCATCGGTCACCAGGGCGCAGCGTCGCAGGTTGAAGTCGTTGACTATCGGCAGGAGGGCCCTGAGGTTTTTTGCCGCCGAGCCTTCCCGGACGAAGAGTCTCATTCCGGTCCTGAGCTTGGCCAGAGCCTCCTGCGGGCCGACGGACTCATGGTCGGAACCGATTCCGGCCGCGACATATGCCTGGAGCAGTGTTCCCACAACCCCGGGCGCATGGCCATCAATCCTCTTGCCCGCCTCTCTTGCCGCCATGACCTTTGCCAGAACCTCCGCGTCGCCCAGCGCCGCTCCCGGATAGTTCATCACCTCGCCCAGACCGATGACCCGTTCCAGCTTCAAAAGTCTCTGGACCTCGGTCGGGCCGAGCCGGGCACCAGCACTTTCCATCGGTGTCGCCGGGACACAGGAAGGGATAGTCAGAAATACATCCAGCGGCAGACCGGCACACGCCCTGAGCAGGTAGCGGATACCGGCTGCGCCTAGGACATTGGCAATCTCATGGGGGTCGGCAATCACCGCGGTGGTGCCGTGAATCAGGGACAGTCGCACAAACTCATCAACCGCTAAAAGAGAACTCTCG
>JBDRUJ010000023.1:0-16909 GCA_039801285.1 Caldifarciminota bacterium | reverse complement strand
CCTAGGCCGTTATCCGACGACAACCGTATTTCCGAAGCTGCAGCGGCCCAGGGGCTTCATTGAGGTCACCGGGCAGAATATCAACACGCCGGTCTCGCCCCGCTACACCATTGCCGACTTCACCTCCGGCCATCCGGCAAGATTCCCTTATTATATCGCATTGCGCGAGGACCTGGTGCGGAAGCTGGAGCTGCTGACCGACCTGGTTCAGGCGAAGGGGCACCAGTGCGACAAACTGACGGTGATGAGCGGATTCCGGTCACGAGCCAACCGGCGCCGGGGTTCGGGTCGAAACAGCGCCCATTACTATGGCGGCGCTGCCGATGTCTTTGTTGATAGTAATCACGACGCGAGAATGGATGACCTGAACCACGACGGTGAAATCAACCGCAAGGACGCCCAGCTCCTGGTGAGCTATGTTGATGAGCTGGAAGAACGCCATCCGGAGCTGGCCGGCGGGGCCGGCTGGTATCGGCGCACGAGGTCGCACGGGCCATTCATTCACATGGATGTCCGGGGCGAGCGCATCCGCTGGCACCGATGAGATTCGGACCGGCCGGGTCAATCGGCGCAATCATCCTGGGTCTTCTGGTTATCGGCTGGAGCGAGCTCTACCTGCCCTTGCGCGAGAGCATCGCAACCGACGGGCTGAGCCTGGCCCGGGAGCTGGTGACCATGAGGGCCCAAATCTGGCAGCGGAAGGCCGAACTGCCGAGACTGGAGAAGAGGATTCAGGAGCTGCGCGATGGCGTCAATGAGCTTTCCAGTCGGTTTGTTACCGCCTTCACCAGCGACCTCTATATCGTCATCAGCACCAGCGCCAACCGACTCTTCCTGCGCCGGGGCGAGGATGTGCTAAGGGAGGCGGTCGTCTCAACCGGCTCCAATGACACGCTGGTGCGCGGCTACCGGAGATGGATATTTGAGACCCCGCGCGGAGTTATGACCGTCATCCGAAAGAAGGCTAAGCCGGTATGGATAAAGCCCGACTGGGCATTCCTTGAGGAGGGAAAGCCGATTCCACCCTGGAACTCGCCGTTGCGTCGGCAACTGGGCGTCCTGGGTGATTATCTCTTGGACCTCGGTGGTGGAGTGGCAATCCACGGCACCGACAAGGAGCATCTCTTGGGCCAGAGCGTGACCCATGGCTGCATCCGAGTGGGCAAAGAGGACATCAAGTTCCTCTACGACTCGGTGCCGGTGGGAACCAAGGTTTACATCTACTGATGAAGCGACTTTTGGGGATAGTTGCCACCATAGTCATGGCCCTGGCTTTTGCCCGGCTGGTGGATGCTGTTGGCAAACGGGAGCTGGTCAGGACGGTGGCGGAGCTTTCCGGTGAGCTGGCAGCGGTGGAGCGGCAGCACCAGGAGCTCAGCAAAGAGGCGGAGCGGCTTGAGGCCGACCACCAGCTCCTCGAGCACCGGCTCAGGATAATCTCTAGGCGCGAGCCCTATCTGGTGATTCAGCGGGGCCTGGGCCGGGTCCGGCTTGAGCTGCAGGATAAGGTTCTTCTCGAAGTCCCCCTGCGGGTGCGCGGGCCCCTGGCCGATGTTGATGCCTTCTGGGAGATGTCCAAGAGGACCTATCAGGTTCTGGCAAAACGGAGTGAAACCGTCTGGTTCCGGCCCGACTGGCTCTATCGGCTTGAGGGTGTCGAGCCACCACTCGATTCGGCGAGCCGGGTTGTGTCCAATGCCTTCGGCCCCGGGATACTCTTTCTGGGCGGCGGCCTGGCGATTCACGGCCGGGTGAGCGAGGATGTTCCGGTTGAGGCGCTTGACCACACCTACATCGAGCTGGACAGTGCCGCGCTGCGCAGCGTTCTCAGTATGCTTCAGCCGGGCTCACTGGTCTTCATTCAGTGATTGACACTTCCGGCAACCGTGCTATGCTGGCTTGGGTGTCGGAGAGTTCGGGGCTTTTACTGGAGAGGTGCCGGAGTGGACGAACGGGCATGCCTGGAGAGCATGTGTCCCCTTTGGGGACCGTGGGTTCGAATCCCACCCTCTCCGTTCTTGAAAGCCCCCCTGCTGGAACCTCAGATAACTCAGAGACCGTCTAATCGGTGATGGAAGAGCGGCCAACTGGCCCCATTGACCCGGTTTGCGGTATGACCGTGGTGGAAGGGTCTGAGGCGGGCAGGTGGGATTATAAGGGGAAGACTTACTACTTCTGCAATGTCAACTGTTTGAAGCGCTTCCAGGAGAATCCGGAGCGTTTTCTCGCTGCCCCAGGGGAAAAGGAAATGGCCGATAGCCCGCAGTCTGAGCCAATTCCCCAGAAACCGCAACTTGGCAGGACCGAGACGGTGACCATCTCGGTAGGCGGAATGTCGTGTGCCAGCTGCGTAGTCAGCATCGAGAAGGCGCTGAACCGGCTGCCCGGTGTGAAGAGTGCCGTGGTGAACTTTGCTTCGGAGAAGGCAATTGTGGAGTTCGACCCTAAGGTGACACCGAAGGAGGAATTGGAAAGGGCAATCACCGCTGTCGGCTACGAGGTCCGGCACGAGCCGGCGGAGGAGGTCGGCGTTGATAGCGAATTGCGGCTTGCCCGGCGGCGGATGGTCTGGGCCTGGATTCTGGTTGTGCCGGCGATGATTCTGATGGCGCTCCCACTGGCCGGGCTAGTGCACCCGTCGATGAAACTCATGACTCTAGTTGAGCTGGCGCTGGGTGCGGCGGTGCTGTTTGGTCCGGGTTGGAACACGCTCAGGGCTGCCCAGGGTTCAATCAAGGCCGGCTCGGCCACGATGGATGTTTTGATTGTGCTTGGCACGATTGCTGCCCTGGTTTCGGGTATTGCGGTTCTGGCCGGTCTTGAGGTTGAGAATCTGGGCCGGGTCGCCGGCATGCTGCTGGCAATCTATCTGACCGGCCGGTTCCTTGAGGCGCGGGCCAAGGGTCGGGCATCTCAGGCGATTCGGAAGCTTGTTGCACTGGGCGCACGAACCGCCCGGGTTCTTGTTGACGGCGGGGAGCGAGAGGTTCCGGTTGCCCAGCTCAAGCCCGGCGATATTATGATTATCAGACCGGGCGAGAAGGTCCCGACCGACGGCAGAATTGTGGAGGGTCAGACCTCTATTGATGAGTCAATGGCAACGGGCGAGGCCATGCCTGTGGAGCGGAGGGTCGGCGATGAGGTGATTGGCGGAACGGTGAATCAGACCGGACTCATCAGGGTTGAGGCGACCAGGGTCGGCCCGGACACATTTCTTTCTCAGGTCATCAGACTGGTTGAACAGGCACAGAGTTCCAAGGTCCCGATTCAGGCCTTTGCCGACCGGGTGACGGCCCGGTTTGTGCCGGCGGTGCTGGTCCTGGCGCTCCTTACAGCGGCGGCCTGGCTGTTCCTTGCGCCAGCTCTCAGGCCAATGCTTTTCTGGGCACACACCCTTCTGCCCTGGGTCAATCCCGAACTTTCCCGCGTGTCGCTTGCCTTCTTTGCCGGCGTTGCGGTCCTGGTGATTGCCTGTCCCTGCGCCCTGGGTCTGGCAACCCCAACTGCATTGATGGTCGGCTCCGGGGTTGGCGCTGAGAAGGGGATTCTCTTCCGCAGCGGCGCGGCGCTTCAGACCCTCAAGGATGTCAGGGCGATTATCTTTGATAAGACCGGAACCATAACCAGGGGCCGGCCTGAAGTGACCGAGATATTTCCCGTGGCCGGTGTTGAGCCGGATGAGGTGTTGCAGACGGCCGCGGCGCTGGAGTTCGCCTCGGAGCATCCGCTCGGCCGCGCCATCCTGGAGTCGGCCCTGGCCCGGGGCATCAGACATGAACCACCAAGTGAAGTGAGAGCCGTTCCCGGTAAGGGTGTTATCGGCAAAGTCAATGGCCAAAGTGCAGTTGTTGGTCAGGCAGAGCTCCTGAAGGACAACGGAGTTGATGTTGCACCATTGGCACCGGCTGCGAATGAGCTCCAGAAACGGGCAAGGACGATTCTTTTTGTCGCTTTGGATAACCGGCTGCTCGGGCTCGTTGGTGTTGCCGATGCGGTCAAGGAAGAGTCAAGGCAGACAGTGGCTGACCTGAAGGCGATGGGTATTACACCTGTGATGGTCACCGGCGACAACCGCCGGACCGGTGAGGCGGTGGCACGTGAAGTCGGCATTGACCGGGTGGTTGCCGAGGTTCTGCCCGGCGACAAGCAGCGGGTGGTTGCAGAACTTCAGAAGGAGTTCGGAGTTGTCGCAATGGTGGGGGACGGCATCAACGATGCACCGGCGCTCAAGGCGGCAGATGTCGGGATTGCGATTGGCACCGGCACCGACATCGCGATTGAGGCGAGCGATGTGACCCTGGTGCGGGGTGAGCTGAGCGGTGTGGTCTCGGCGGTGCGACTGGCGCGGGCGACATTTGCCAAGATAAGGCAGAACCTTTTTTGGGCGGTCTTCTACAACCTACTGGCGATTCCGCTGGCGATGCTCGGTCTTCTTCATCCGGTCATTGCCGAAGCGGCCATGGGGCTTTCTTCCGTCAATGTCGTCGCCAACTCCCTGCGCCTGCGCCGGGTGCGGATTGACACCAAGGCAGAGTGAGCTAAACTTTTTCGCGTCCAGAACCGCAGCATTAGGAGGCTAAGGATGAAAATGGTAGTTAGCAGCACCTTGAAGCTGGCACTGGTGCTTGTGACAGTCGGTCTCATTGGGCCCAGTGCCGAAGCTGACATCCTGATTCACCCGGACCGGACCGACATCACCGCCGCCGAGGACTTTCTCGACGGAATGATAGTTGTGGAGGTGTTGAACTGTCCGCCCTGGGAGGATTTTCTCTATGTCTCCACCGACACAGGCCAGACCTGGGAGAACCTTGGTAGCGGGACAAGCTCCGATACCGGACTTACCAAGGCCTTCTCCTTTGCCGCTGATGGCGACAGCTCCAGTTTCTACATGCTCTATGACAGTGAAGAAGAGATTCCCAGAACCCTGGAGTTGTACCGGTTTGACCGTGAAGGTAGCCATGGTCACTTTGTGAACATCGCTCCCGAGGGCATCAATGCCCACGAGTTTGCCGGTTGCACCGACCATCTCGGCCCGGAGCACTGGATTTATATCTGCGTGGTTGACACCGACCCGCCGCTGCCCAGCGAGGCGTTGATGTTTCTGCGCAGCACCGACTACGGCAACGACTGGTTTCCGCCGGTTGACAGCTATCCGCTGGTGGTGCGCGAACCTTATCTGACTGCCGGTGCTGGTAGCCATATTTACTTTACCGGCAGAACCGGGGCACGGGGCGACTCGCTAATCGTCTGGACAAACCGCAATCGGCTTGAACCGGGCTACTGGCAATTTGACTGGATTGATACCGATGGCGACCAAATCGAATCCCCGATTGTCGCCGCCTCATTTAGTCCGGACGATTCGCTGACTACCGTCTGGTGTGCCTACAGCCGCAACCGAAACAACTCCGGCAACTGGGACATCGAGTTCGTCTACTCAACCGACGGCGGCACAACCTGGAGCGAGCCGTTCCCTTTGGCAGCTTCACCCGATGACGCGGAACGATTCTTCGACCTCAAGAGCTGGCGTGGGCCGAATGGTGATGAGGTGAGCATCGCCTACATCGCTTCAAACGGTTCGGAAAATATTATCTACTGGCGCTCTGCCCGTGCCGGTCAGCCCGCCGTCTGGTCAGAACCGGTGCGTATGAACCAGGTGAATGCCGCGCCGGGCAAAAGGGTCAGGCCGAAGCTCTGTCATCTTGCCGGCCATCCCGGGTTCGGAGTGGGTGTTATCTATGTTGCGCAAGATGGCAGCGGCTGCTGGTGGAGCACCGTCTATCAAGGCGGACAGCAGGAACCGGAACCTGCTGGCAGAAATGGTGGTTCATTGCTTGTTACGCCAAGAGTTGGCACTGGGCCGTTCCGTATCGCGGGCGTGGAGTCGGGTAGGAGTCTGAATCTGGTTGACCGGTCAGGCCGGGTGGTGCGCAAGCTTCTCACTGCGGAGAACGGGACTCTCTGGGACGGGAGAGATGGTCAGGGCCGTTTTTTGCCCAGCGGAGTCTACTTTGTCAGGCTCGGAGATGGGGCCTACCAGACCAGAGTGGTTCTTCTCCGCTAGCGTCTAAACCAGCCCACCTATTTACCTGCCGAGGCCGGGGTCTGGAGTGGACAGGCGACCGGTCCTCTGAATTCGGCATTCAGGTGTCAGGTGAAACCGGTGCTGAGCAGCCAACTGGATTCGGCCCTTTCCACGTGTCTGAGAGTTTGATTGAATATCGAACTTTGCCCACAGCTCTATCCCCTTCTGAATCTGCAACTTAGCAACCAGGTCAGTATTAGATTCAGACCAATGTTCTATCCTCTTTTGAATCAAACATTTAGCTCAATGGTAACCGGACGGGTCTAGTCGAGGCTGAATACTGGGGTAACTTCGGGAGTGACTCCCCCCTTGAGATATATGATTAGGTTTGAGACGGGTGGTACAATTGTAACAGATTGGAATTTATAAACTTATCAGAAGGGGCCGGTTGGCGGCACCTGGAAACGGCGGTTCGCCTCAGCTCCCGAAGCCCAATCTCTCGGCAATAACCCTGGCACCGTTGATTGGATATCTGCCCCAGCCGGAGCGTGCCATCTCAGCGAGTCGGCCATTACGGAGCAGGGTTTGGATGGTCGAGCCGAAGTTTTGGGCATCGGATATTGGCAGGCAGACGCCCTGGGTATTGGCAAAATTGAAGTTCTCCTGGGCAAATGGGCCGATATGGGGCAGGAGTGCAAACATCGGCAGGCCGAGACCGACCGCCCAGTTGGTCCTTTCGTGACTGGCAGCCACCATCAGGTCAAATCTGGGGAAGAGCTCTGCAGTCCGGCGGTTTTCCGACCGACGGGATTCAGAGATTTCAACCTGGCAGTTGCCGGGCAGTCGCGAGGCGATTGCCTTTCCGATGGTCCGGTTTGTGCCACAGAAGATTATGGCACGGTGGCCGGCTGCGGAAAGCGAGCGGGCCGCCCGAATAATTTGGCGGATGTGGGCTCTCGGATAGGCACCGGATGTGAAGAAGGCAACAGTCAAACAGCTCTCAGGTGAGGAGAGGCGCTCCAAGCGGCTAATAAACGCCGGTTCGGCCTGAGCCACCAAGGCCGGCTCGATAACAAGACCGGTGACACATATCGTCTCAGGCCTGATGCCCGAGGCAATAAGCCTGGCAGCGGTTGAGTTGAGCGGGACAAAGGTGCGCCAGGCGGTTGGGACGGCACAGAAAGGTGGTGCGGCAATCTCGCCATGGATATAGGCAACCCGGCAGACCGGAGAGAGGAGATGGGCAAGGAGCGGATGGTCAACAAGCAGGGTTCCGGAAAAGCCGGCGAACCGCCTCCGCAGTCCCGAGTCAAGCAGGGCGAGCTGAAACCGTGCTGGGCAGCCCTCTTGGCGCAACCGGTTGTAAAGGGATGTGAAGCCACCGCCCAGACCTCCGGCACGATAGAGGAGCCGGGCAAGGGTCCATCCCGGTCCATGGGCACTAAGCCTGGGCAGGTTGCCGAGGTGCTCCAGGACCGAGTCGAGATAGCTGGGATGGCCCCGGCCAATCTCGCTGGAGATTGCGATAAATCGGGTTTCACCGGTCTTCATCCCAATCAAAAATAGGCTGTTTTTTCCTGCAGTCAACAGGCATTAGGTTCGATTTTCCAGATAAAAGAGAAGGCCCCGAGCCTTTATCTCGACTCGGGGCCAATGACGCTTTACACTTACGCCACGGGCGGTTTGGGCTGAATCGGCCCAGGCGTGGGTGGAATAGGAACTCCGCCGTCCATATGAACCTCCGTTTGGCTTTGCTGTCTATAGAGCAATCGTTATGCCAGCGAGCCGTTATCCAAGACCAGGATTTTATATAACTTACAGAAATTGTCGCACCAACCAAAGGGAGCCGATTTTCATCGTCATGTCGCACTTCTGGTGATTTTCTATCCAAGTCATAGCTATTTCGTCTCTTATATCAATGGGCTCTGTTGATGTCCCGCGTTACGATATTTCGCTTCGGTCTATTCGGTAACGTTTTATCAGCCTCTGGAGCTGCCGGCGATGGGTTGAGAGTAATGCTGCAGCCCGGCTGATATTGCCGTTGGTCTCCTTGAGGGCATCGAGAACCTGATTGCGGTCAATAACCCTTCGCCGATTTTCCTCTCCTGAAGGTAGGTTCGTCCTTGCCGCAAACTTCGGTCCCAGGTCATCCAGGCCAATCCTCCGCTTCTGGGTCATGATGACCGCCCGTTCAATCACGTTCTGCAACTCCCGGACGTTGCCCGGCCACTGGTAATTGGTAAATGCGGCGATGGCGCTGTCGTCAAAACCGGCGACCGGTTTATTGAGCTGGGTGGCGTAGCGGCGCAGGAAGTAGTTGGCAAGTTGCGGGATGTCGCCGACCCGCTCGCGCAGCGGCGGGACATGGATGGTGACGACATTGATGCGATAGAGCAGGTCTTCGCGGAACCTGCCGGCAGCAACCTCCTCCTCAAGGTTACGGTTGGTGGCACAGATGAGCCGGACATCAACCGTCCGGGTTGCGGTCTCGCCCACCCGGCGGATGACCTTTTCTTCAAGGACTTGGAGGAGCTTGGCCTGAGTGCCCAGGGTTATATTGGAAATCTCATCCAGAAAGATGGTGCCGTTCTCCGCGGTCTCAAACAGTCCCTCCTTGTCCCGGACCGCACCGGTAAATGAGCCCCGCACATGGCCGAAGAGCTCCGATTCGAAGAGGGTCTCGGGCAGGGTGCCGCAGTTGATGGCGACAAACCGGTTGCCACTCCGTTCGCTCTTCGAGTGGATGAGCCGGGCAAGAACACCCTTGCCGGTGCCGGTCTCGCCGGTAAGGAGGACGGTGCAGTCGGTCGGGGCAATCTTCTCAATAATGCGGTAAACCTCCCGCATCGATTTGGCGCGTCCCAGAAAGAGGCCGGTGACCGCATCCACCATGATATCTTCCCGGATGGCCGACATCTCCTCCTGGAGCCGGTTAAAGGCAACCGACTTGTCAATCGTTGCCGCCAAGAGATTGGCAACCGACATGAGGAGGTTCTGGTCCTCCTCGAGAAAGAGGTGGACCGTGACCCGGCTGTCGAGGTAGATGGTGCCGATGACCTTGTTTTCCACCCGGAGCGGCGCACAGAGGAGTGAGCGAATCTTATTGAGCATCACGCTGTTGGAATTGGCAAATCTCGGGTCGGCCATGGCGTCGGCACTGAAGATGAGCTCGCTCCGGCGCCGGACCTTGCGCAGGACCGAATTGGAGACGGTCGCGGCATCTTCGAGGGTTGCGTGGTCAACATTCCGGGCTGCTACCGGCACGAGCCGGTCCCCTTGGACGAGAAACAGAAGACCCCGCTCCGCCTTGGTAACCTCAATCACCAGGTCGAGAACCCGTTCGAGGAAATCCTCCTTTTCCAGGTCGAGGTTGATGAGCTCGGCCAACTGGTAGAAGACCTTCAGGTATTCACCCCGCTCCCGGGCCTTGAGTTGCATCGTGGCTGAGAGTTGAATCATCATCGCCATCAACTCCTCGGCCTCACCCAGCTCCAGCCGGGCACCGAGCGTCCGGAAGAGTTCCTGAGCCTCACGCAGGTTGGCCAGGGCCTCGTTGAGCTCCTGCTGCGGCACTGGCCGGAAGGTCAGGGAGAGCTGAGGGGTCGGCACCGCCCTCCCCGGCTCCCGGCTCTCCCAACGCCCCGGCCGGGTAAGTGCCTGGGCCGATGCCAGAAGCGACCGAGCCAGCTCGAACTTCGAGCTCAGGGGGCGTAAAAGTTCAATGCTTCGCCGCAACTCCTGGGTTCCCCGCTCCGGCCGGTCGAGAAGGCACTTGGCGAGTCCAGAAAAGCGCAGCGCCACCGCGTACTCTTTCGAGGTTGGATAGTCATGGAGGAGCAAGAGTGCCTTGCGGGCTGCGCCATCGGCCCGGCTGGCATCGCCGGTCAGAAGGCGCAGCTCAGCCGCAATCGTGAAGAGGTTTGCCAGCTTCCGCCAGTCCCTTTCCTTCCGGGCAAAATTGAACGCTTTGACGAGAAAGGAGCGGGCCTGGTCGAACCGCTCCATCCTCAGGCTCAGTGCCGCCTGGGCAGCGGCGAGGTGGTAGTTCAGCTCCGGGTCGTCGGTCCCTTCAACAAGGGCCGCCGCCTCCTTCATCAGCCGCTCCGCCTCCTCAAGCTCGCCCTGCTTCGCCCTGAGCTGGCTCAGGGCGATTCGCGCCCCGGCTTTATCAAATCTCCGTATTTCCACGCCGCTCCGGTTGTGGAGCTCGATCGCCTCCTCAAGATGGGCCGATGCCCTCCCCCACTCACCAAGTTCGTCACAGACTACGCCGAGGTTGATGCTCAGTTCGGCCAGTGCTGGTGTGTCGCCGATCCGTTCGGCCAGGGTGTAGGCCTCGGTAAAGTAATCAAACGCTTGGTGCCATTCGCCCTCGTCCAGACTGATGATGCCCAGCCCCTGCAGGGAGCGGAGCAGCCAGTAGACCTCGCCCGACTTGCGCTGCACGGGCAGACAGCGCTGATAGCACTCCCGCGCCTTCGCCAGCTCGCCCCTGCGCCACCAGAGGGTGGCGATGAACTGACTCACCTTGCCAATATTGTAATCGTCGCGGATTGTCTCATAGATTGCCAGGGTCCGCTCAGCAAGCTGGAGGGCAAGGACAAAGTCGTATCTTGACCAAGCGAGGACGCTGAAGTAGTAGAGGGTCTGGGCCTGAAGCTGCTGGATGGTGACGCTGCGCCCGGAACAGGTGTTGGGGAGTCTTTCGGATACCTGCAACGCCTGGGTCAGAACCGCTTCGGCACGGTCGAAGTTGCCTACCGAACAGTAGGACCATCCCAGGTCATTCAGCAGCTGGGCAAACTCGACCGACTCCTTCTCGGCTAGCATCAAGAGCGCCTGATTGAAGAAATTGAGCGCTTCCTCATTGCGGGCCTGTTTCTGGTGCACCAGTCCGAGCCTCCGCAAAAAACGGGCTAGGAGTTGGCGCTCCCTGACCAGTTCCCTATCAGCGACAATAATGCCCATCCCTTGGGTGTAGCAGTCAAGTGCCTCCTGGAACCTGCCGGTTGCCTCCCGGAGCTCGCCGACCGTCTCAATCAGCCCGATTCGCTCCCGAGCCGGCACAAGCTGAGGCGATAGTGCCAAGGCGGTCTCGTAGTAGCCCAGCGCCTGCTCAAATAACCGATACCCCTTTGCCTGCGCACCGGCCCGGAGCGAGTAGCTGAACGCCCGGTCCTTTATTCCCGCCTGAGTATAATGGTGGGCCAGGTCAAAGACCAGCCGGTCCTGTTTTTCGGGATAGAGCAGCTCAAGGGCCAGGGCCACCCTCCGGTGAAGCTCCCGACGCTTTTCCACCGGAAGCCGCTCCGTGACAACCGCCTCCAGAATCTTGCTCGAGAGGATGAAAGCCCCCTCGCCGTCGCTAGCAAAGCCCCGTAACAACCCGAGTGCCTTCAACCGACTAACGGCATTGAACAGCACCTTGTCATCATAATTCAGGACTGCCCGCAGGAACTCAAGGGTCCAGGGTCCTCCGGCTGAGGCACCAATCTGCAGGACCTCCAGCTCTTCGGGAGTCAGGCTGTCAAGCCGGCGGCGCACCACATCGGTGACGGTGTCCGGAGGACGATAACCAGCGAGCCGGTCCTGGGTCAGATTCCACCGTCCGGAGCGGGACAGGAGAATCTTCTCATCAATCAGGGAGTAAATCGTCTCAATCACAAACAGCGGGTTGCCACCGGTGGTGTTCATCAGCCACTCAACCAGGCTCTCGGCAGCCGGGAGGTCGCCCAAGAGCGAAGTCACCAGGCCGGTTATTTCTCTCCGCTCCATCGGCGGCAGCGACAGGTGCTGGCAGTAGTCCTTGCGACCCAGCTCGGCGATAAGGTCAATAAACCGTTTTTCCTTCAGGCCGGCAACCACCACGAGTAACCGCTCATTTTCCAGGCTGAATCCCAGATACCGTAAGAACTCTAGGCTTGTCGGGTCAAAGAGCTCGAAGTCATCCACCAGCAGGACCAGGCAGTGACCAACACGATGGGAGCCACTGACCTCCTTCAGGCGCTGGGTAACCATCTCGAACAGCCGGAACTTGCCATCCTCAGCATCAGTTGCCCGGCATTCATCCAACTGGAGCATTGGGCCTGGTGAATAGATGCGCAGATAGTTGAGGACCGTCTCAATCAAGGACTGCGGCCGGGCACCGAGTGACCCAGGCTCGGCGGCAAAGATGGCGGCGCCCTCAAGCTGAGCTAAAAACTTGAACTCACTCAAGAGCCGGGACTTGCCCACACCCCGCTCACCGGAGATACACACCACACCCGGCTTGCTTTGACCTGCCAGCTCAAGCCGGGACTTGAGCTCCTGTAAAAACTGGCCCCGTCCCACAAACCCAGGCACCATTAGGTACCGCTTCGGAACAAATCCGGGGCCCTCGGACCGGTCCGGCACCGCCGGCCCGGCACCGCTCCCTTTCAGTGCCTCAATCACGGCATTGGCAGAGATGAACCTCCGTTCCGGCTCCCGCCGGATAAGCGTCATGACCACTGCCTCGAACCTTTCGGGAATGTTGGGGTTGAACCGCCGTGGAGGCTCGAACTCCGAGTAGTACTGTTTCCGTAGCCAATCCCGCAAACTCTTCTCTTTGGAAGGCCCTTGACCGGTGAGAGTTTCGTACAAAACCATCCCCAGGGAATAGAGGTCGGCCCGGGCATCAGCATACCCGCCCTTGAACACCTCGGGAGCCACATAGCCGAGGGTTCCTCGGGGCGTCGTCTCTTCGCCTAACCGGATATTCTCGGCAAACCCGAAATCCAGAAGTTTTGTCAATGGCTTACCCTGGCCTTGGACCACCAGGAGATGCTGAGGCTTCAAGTCACAGTGAATTAGACCTTGGGAATGAATGCTGTCCAATGCCTGGAGAGCCTGAACAGTAATCTCCTCCAACTCCGGTGTGTAGCCACCAGAAAAATGGCTTGTTATTGGTTTGCCATCGATGAACTCCATGGTGAAATAGGGTCGTTGGTCTGGGGTTTTCCCATAGTCGAAGACGGCAACTATGCCCCGGTGTGAGAATCGGGAGAGATAATAGAACTCACGGTTCAGCCTGAATTCTTCCTCCTTGGGAGTATTTTCGCGAAGAATCTTGAGCGCCAATACTCGGCCACCGACGATATCTTTCACCTTGAACACCTCCGTAGCCGAGCCACCACCCAAAAAACCAATCACCCGATACCGGTTAGAAATCATTTGTCCAGGCTGAAATGACCCAACAGCAGGATGCACCATTTATTATACGATTTCAGCGCCCATTCGTCAAGAAATAAAGTGCGACACTAAACAATTAGTGCGACATCTCTATATCATCTTGCTAATACATCACTTAGTTATCTCAACCCTATCCAAGTCACATTGGTCATGCCCTCGACTTGACCTTCTCTCAGCCATGAAGATAATTTACTGGTGCGTATCGGCTTCTTTCAATATTGCCCGGAACATAAGAACCCAGAAGCCAACCTGACAAAGGTCTGTAAGGCACTGTCCGGTGTTCAGGCCGACCTGATGGTTCTCCCTGAGCTCTGCCTGACCGGCTATTCATTCTCCTCGCGTGCGGAGCTGACCCGGTTCAGTCAGCCCGTCCCCGATGGAGAGTTCTGCCAGGTCTTCCTCAGTCTGTGCCGGGAAAGAAGGATAAACCTGGTCTTCGGCATGGCAGAGAAGGCCGGGAATCGAATCTACAACTCGGCAGTCCTTATCACAACCGGTGGAGCAGTTCACTCATACCGGAAGGCACATCTCTTCTGGGACGAAAAGGAGCTGTTCGACCCGGGTGACTCACCGTTCCCGGTCTTTACCTTGGGCGATGTCCGGATTGGCATGCTGGTCTGCTTTGACCACATCTATCCTGAAGCGGCCCGCTCTCTTGCCCTGCAGGGCGCCCAAATCATCTCCCACCCCTCAAATCTTATTCTTGAGATTGCGCAGCTTACGACCACCGTTCGGGCGATTGAAAACCGGGTTTATTGGATTCTTGCGAACCGCACCGGCGAAGAACAGCAGGGCTCCAGGAGGCTGACCTTCACCGGTCAGAGCCAGATTGTCGCTCCGGACGGCCGGTTGCTGTGTCGTGCCGGTCCGGACTCAGAGGAGGTTGTTATCCTTGAGATTGACCCGGCCGCAGCCCTGAACAAGTTTGTCACTCCGAAAAACGACCTCTTTGCCGACCGCCGACCCGAGCTTTATTTTGGTCAATGACAAAAAAGACGCTCCTTCCCTTTGTCACTGTGAGGCCCGCAGGGCCGTGGCAGGCTCTGACTTCACGCTGGGCTCGCCCCATGGATTGCTTCGTCGCTTTGCTCCTCGCAATGACAGAAGGGGTGCCGCTCCTCGCACGGAAGCGCCCGAGATGTCCGACTCCGGGCTTGACCTGTGGTGACGAATGCCGATAATTGATTGATGGTAATTGCCGGTGTGACGATAGAATGTGTCATGGGTGATATAGCTGCCCAAGAGGGGTTTGATGCGGTGGTGAATGCGGCCAACGCCTGGCTCAGGCCCGGAGGCGGGGTTGCGGGTGCAATTCACCGTGCAGCTGGGCCAGAACTCGAAAAGGAGTGCCGGGCGCTGGCGCCAATCAAGCCGGGTGTGGCGGTGATTACCAAGGGATTCAACCTTCCCAACCGGTTCGTGATTCATTGTCTCGGTCCGGTTTATGGAAGGGACAGGCCGGAGGCGGAATTGCTTGCCCGCTGTTATGAAAACAGCCTGAAGCTGGCTGAAGAGTACAAGTTAACTTCTATCGCATTTCCGGCCATCGCCACCGGTTACTTCGGGTTTCCGGCCGAAGAAGCGGCTCAGGTAGCCATCAGAACGGTTCTCAAGCTGGTGCCAAAGCTCAAGAACGTCCGGCGGATAAGGTTTGTCCTTTTCAGTGAGGCCGACCTGGCCCGCTATGAAAGATTGCTAGCCCAGTACCAGAAGGCTGGGCCTGTTGCAGGGTAACTGGGAGCTATGCGCCATCCTCAGAATAACGACCCTTCAGCCGCAGAGGTCCGGTTCGTAATCCAGGCCGATGACGTTGACCCGCTGCTGCTTCTGGGTCCGGCCGATGCCAACCTGAACGCCCTGAGCCGCAGGTTCCAGACCCGAATTGTGATGCGGGACGGCGTCCTCCGGCTCTCCGGGCCAAAGGAAGAGCAGGGTGAGCTGACCGAACTTTTCCAAAGGCTTCTGGCCCGGTGCCGGGCCGGAGAGGCGCTGAATCCGGAGCTGGTGGCTGCAGAGGCTGAGCGGCTACGTTCCGAGAGGAGTGGCGCCCAGAAGGAGAAGGGAAAGAGTGGCGATAAGTCCCTGACGGGAAACGTCCTGTCCGTCCGGACTCCGCGCAAGACCATCGTTGCCAAGACCCCGAACCAGCGCAGCTATCTTCAGGCGATTGCCGAGAAGGATATTGTCTTTGCCATCGGCCCGGCCGGGACTGGCAAGACCTATCTCGCGGTTGCCGTCGCCCTTGAGGCCCTGGTTTCGGGCCGGGCCAGCCGCATCATCCTGACAAGGCCGGCGGTTGAGGCCGGGGAGTCCTTGGGCTATCTGCCCGGGACATTCAAGGAAAAGATTGACCCCTATCTGCGGCCGCTCTATGATGCGCTCTTCGATATGATGCCATTGGAACGGGTGAAGATGCTGATTGAGCAGGAGGTGATTGAGGTGGCCCCACTCGCCTTTATGCGCGGTCGCACCCTTTCCGACGCCTACATCATCCTTGATGAGGCCCAGAATACCACTTCGTCCCAGATGAAGATGTTTCTGACCCGGCTCGGCTGGAACTCAAAGGCGATTGTCACCGGCGACATCACCCAGATTGACCTAGCACACCAGCATACCTCCGGTCTTGTCGAGGCTGAGGAGCTGCTGCGGAACTGTCCGGGTATTGCGGTCGTCCGGTTCGATGAGGGTGATGTTGTCCGGCCGCCGCTAGTGTCGCGTATCATCAGGGCCTACGAGAAGAGTCAGGGGCAGAAGTCTTAGTCTATGGAAGCCCTTGTCTTCGGCACCAAGAGCCCGCGCCTGATTCGAGATATAAAACGCATCGCCGCCAATGTCGGCATCCGATTCCGGCTCAATCGGACCAAGGTGAATGTCATATTTGTTGATAACCGCCAAATCCAGGAACTAAACCGCCGGTTTCTCAAACGTAACCGGCCAACCGATGTCCTCGCCTTTCCGCTGAATCATTCCTGCCCGGAGAGCGGCATGGTTTTGCTGGGCGAGGTCTATGTCTCCAGGGAGCAGGCCCGGCTTCAGGCCCGCGAGAACGGCGTCCGCTACAGCCAGGAGCTCAGGATGCTGGTGCTGCATGGCCTCTTGCACCTTGCCGGTCTTGGTCACCGGGAGATGAAGTCCTTTATCGCTGACTAGTCTCGGGAATCCATGACCGGCTATCTAATTGCCCTGGTGCTTATGCTATTATTGTCCGCGGTCTTTTCCGGCTCGGAGACGGCGCTGTTTTCGCTCTCCCCAACGCAACTGGATATCATGAAACGTTCCACCTCCAGCACCGACCGCTGGATCATGAGGCTACTCCGCGACCCGAACCGATTACTGGGAACTTTGTTGCTCGGTAACCTCATAGTCAACACCTCGACATCGGCTCTCTTTACGCTCGCGGCAGTCGCACTTGCCGGTCGGCCGGGTCGGAGTCCTGCCACCTATCTTGGTATTGGCGGACTCATCATGACCATGTTGCTGCTGATATTTGGTGAGGTGACTCCCAAACTGGTCGCCACGCGAACAACAGCGGGTTTCGCCAAGTTCGGCGCTCCGCTGGTCAGGGCCACCTGGTGGCTTTTGGCTCCACTGGTATCGCTGCTTCTCAAACTGAGCCCGGCACTGTCCCTTATCCGCTCCGACTCCGAAACCCTTACTGACGATGAGCTTCACAGCATG
>JBDRUJ010000022.1:442-17324 GCA_039801285.1 Caldifarciminota bacterium | reverse complement strand
TCGTAAACCTGGAACTGATACTGCCCGGCTTCATGAACTACTTGCGAAGGAGCGATTTATCTGCTCACTGCGTGAGGGCTGGCTGCGCATCGCACCCCACTTCTACAATACCGAGGAGGAGATTGACCGTTTTGTTCAGTTGCTCCGGGACCTCTCAAGGGGATGAGATATGACCGGTAACGGTTGCCTTGACTTTGAGACGGATTTGACTAGATTCCACAGGGCATGAAGATTCACGAGTTTCAGGCAAAGGAGATTTTTGCTCGAGCCGGTATCCCGGTGCCACGCGAAAAGGTCGCTACAACACTGGAAGAGGCCAGGATGATTGCTCAGGAACTGGGCCTGCCGGTTGTCGTCAAGGCGCAGGTTCTGGTTGGGGGCCGGGGTAAGGCGGGCGGGGTGAAAAAAGTTGAGCGGCTTGAAGAGGTGGGTCCGGTTGCTGGCAGGATTCTCGGGATGAACATCAAAGGTCTGAGTGTCAAAAAGGTCCTGGTCTCGGAGTGTGTGGACATCAGAGCCGAGTTCTATGTCGGCATGATTGTTGACCGCTCAGCAAAGAGGCCGGTTCTGATGGCATCGGCGGCCGGCGGTGTTGAGATTGAAGAGGTGGCCCGGACAGCTCCGGAGAAGATTCTGAAGACGGAGATTGAACCGGCATTCGGACTGATTGCCTTTCAGGCCCGGAACTTAGGCATGGCACTGTTCCACGATGCCCGGCTTGCCCGGAGTTTCACCGACATCTGCCAGCGGCTCTACTCAATATTCGTTAGCCGGGATTGCTCGCTTGTTGAGATAAATCCCCTGGTCTTGACCGGCCAGGGCGAACTCCTGGCGCTTGATGCCAAGATAAACTTTGACGACAATGCGCTCTTCCGCCATCCTGAAAATGAGGCGCTGCGCGACCTCGCCAGTGAAGAGCCGAAGGAAGTCGAGGCGAAAAAGGCAGGCCTTTCCTATATCCGGTTGTCCGGTAATGTGGGGTGCGTAGTCAATGGTGCCGGGCTGGCGATGGCGACAATGGACATGATAAAGCGCTACGGTGGCGAACCGGCGAACTTCCTTGATGTCGGCGGCTCCTCTTCTCCGGAGAAGATGCTAGCGGCACTGCGTATCATTCTTTCCGATGAGAATGTCCGCGCAATTCTGGTGAACATCTTTGGTGGCATCACCCGCTGCGATGACATTGCCAACGGGCTTATCCTCGCCACCAAGGAAGCAGATATCCGTGTGCCGATTGTGACGCGGCTTGTGGGAACCAATGCCGACCGGGCAGAAGAGATTCTGGCAGACAGTCCAGTGGTCTGGACCGGGACTATGGCCGAGGCGGTGAAGAAGGCCGTTGCGTTGGCAAAAGGAGCCGGTTCAAGAGGCCAATGAGTCAAGGGGGAAAGTGAGCATACTGGTTGGCAGAGACACAAGGCTAATCGTTCAAGGCATCACCGGCCGCGACGGCGCATTTCATGCCCGGCAGATGAAGGAGTATGGAACAGCGGTAGTTGCCGGCGTAACTCCGGGTAAAGGCGGTTCAACGGTCGAGGGCATTCCGGTCTTTGATACCCTAGAAGAAGCCAAGGACAAGACCGGTGCCAACGCCTCAATCATTTTTGTCCCGGCACCATTCGCTGCTGATGCCATGTTTGAAGCCGTGACCGCCGGACTCGAGCTGGTAGTCTGCGTTACAGAAGGCGTTCCAACCCTGGATGTCGTCCGGGTGCTGGAGTATGCCCGGCTCAAAGGCACCAGAATCATCGGACCCAACTCTCCCGGTGTCATCGCGCCGGGCAAGGCAAAGGTGGGAATCATGCCGGCGTCCAGCTTCCGACCCGGCTGCGTTGGCGTTGTCTCCCGCTCCGGGACCCTGACCTATGAGATTGCTGCCAATACCGGGACGTTCGGCCAGTCAACGGTTGTCGGCATCGGCGGCGACCCGGTTGTCGGAACCGGCTTTATTGACTGCCTTGCGATGTTTGAAGATGACCCGCAGACAGAAGCGATTGTCATTGTCGGCGAGATTGGCGGCAGCGATGAGGAACGGGCAGCAGAATATGTCAAGATGAATGTGAAGAAACCGGTCTTCGGTTTCATCGCCGGTCAGACCGCACCACCGGACAAGCGGATGGGCCATGCCGGTGCAATTATCGCCGGCGGCTTGGGAACCGCTCAGGACAAGCTTCGTGCCTTTCAGGCGTCAGGGATTGAAATCATCTATGAGCCGCAGGAACTGGCTGAAAAACTGAAGTCCCGGCTTTAGTCTGCCAGTCAGTAGGACAGCAGAACTACTCTTGTGCTGTTGGCTCCGGCCCTGACCAGATAGACACCGGCGGGCAGGACTAATCCAGTTTCACCAGTTCCGTCCCAGATATGACCGGCGCCGGCTGAGGAGTGGCGCGCTGTCAGGGTGCGGACCAGCCGGCCGGTGGCATCATAGATTGCAACCTTAGGCGCATCAGTCAGGATGGTGGTATAATCGCGGAAGACCGCGGGGAGACAGCAAAGTCCGGCCCGAGTTCTCTGAATCTCCTGGGAACTTATACCAACCTGACTGTTGGTGGCAAACCAGATTTGCGCCTTGGGATTGCGCATGTCCTGCCAGGCGATGTAGGCATAGCCCAACTCATCAACGGCAATTGTCGGGTCCCATTGCTGAATTGCCGGCAGGCTGTCGACAGCCTCCCGGGGCAGCCAGCTTGTGCCGTGGTCGGTCGATTTGGTATAGTAAATGTTCCAGATGGTTGTCCGGCGGTCGGCAATCATCAGGGCGGTATGAACCGTGCCATTTTGGTCAATTGCCAGCTTGGCACCATTTGTAAAAGAGCTGTAGATGGTATCCAGTTCGGTGACCAGAACCTGACCGCTCCAGCTGTCGGCCGGTGTGAAGCAGGTCCGGGCCAGGGTGACGCACTGATTTCCATAGCCGTTTCCGGTGTAATCGGTGATGATGTGACCCTCATCGGCTACCACATGGGGCTGCTGGCAGTAGCCGGAAAATGTGTCCAGTTGGAACCCGGTCGAGAATGTCAGGCCCATATCGGTTGACCGGTAGAAGTGGGAGTGGAGCACAATGCCGCCCGGCTGCCGCACCGGAGCAACCGCAACCACCAGATAGTGGTTGGTGCCGGGCTGGACGTAAACATCCGGTGGATAGCAGTTGAAAGATACTGTATCATCATCAACCCGGATGTCAGTGCCCCAGCTCAGACCACCGTCGGTGGAGCGGTCGGCATAGACCCGCAGGTAACCGCCACGATTATCAGTCCAGCAGCAGAAGAGATTACCCAGGCTGTCCAGTGCCAGCCTTGCCCAGCCAACCGGAACCCTTGAAGGATTATCATCAACCTGAACCGGAGTCTCCCAAGTAAAGCCACCGTCGGTGGAGCGCGTGGCACAGATGTGGCCGTTTGAGCCGTCAATCCGGTCGGTAAAGACAAGATGGATTGTGCCGTCTCCGGCAACCTTCAAGTCGGGATAGCAGGCAAACCGGTTGCCGCGTCTGACGATGACATTTTCTGGCAGCCAGGTCAAGCCGCCGTCGGTTGAACGCTGGAAGGCGATGTCGCTTCTCTCAACAAGAAAAGGAACCGAGTCGTTCTCAAAGGCTACATAAACCAGCTGGCCGTTACAGCCCGGAGCAAGCGCAATATCCGGATGGTAACAGGCCCAGGCCGGCCGGGTCTCATGGTCAACGCGGACGCTTGGGCCAAATCCAGCCCGGGTCTGAGCAATTGCCCAAAGTAGCAGAACGCAGAGTCGGGACGCCATGACCCTAGTAGCGGTCGGAAACCAGCGTTACCTTCTGACAGCCACCGGACGAACCGGTTTTGACCAGATAGACACCAGGCGGACAGCGGCGATTGGCCCCATCCCGGCCATCCCAGACGAATGTGCCGGTAGCCAAGGATTGAGAATCGCTGGTTAGCATTCGAACGAGTCTGCCAGTGGCATCATAGATTGCAACCTTGGGCGCATCGGTCAGGATGGTGGTGAAATGACAGAACACGGTAGGCAGGCAACTCAGACTGCCGGGTCTAGCGACCGGTTCCTGCGCAATTATGCCCACCTGATTGTTGGTGGAGAACCAGATTTCGTTCCGGTTGTTCCGGCCATCCTGCCAGACGACATAGGCAAAACCAGAATTGTCAACCGCGATGTCCGGGTCAACCTGCATGTTGGTAGTAACATCGTTGACCATCTCCCGCTCGTTCCAATAAAGGCCGTGACTGTCGCTACTGGCGTAGTAGACGTTGTACTCCCAGCTCACTACGTCGGCAATCATCAGTGCGGTGTGAACCCGGCCGTCAGGCGAGATGGCGAGCTTGGCACCGTTCAGATAAGAGGAGTAGAGGGTGTCGAGGTCGGTGACGGCAACAGTCGAGCTCCATGAATCTGGAGGTGTAAAAAGGACCCTTGCTTCGGTCTCCATCTGATTGCCGCTGACGGAGCCGGTGAAGTCGCAGATGATGTGGCCCTCATCAGCCACGACATGGGGCTGACCGCAGTAATCGGAGAAGGTATCAAGGACTGCCCCGGGCTCAAAGCTCTGGCCCATGTCGGTGGAGCGGTAAAAGACCGAGTTGGAGTTGATGTACCCGGGTCTTACCCAGTAAGGAGCGGTAGCAGTTACCAGATAATGGTTAGTCCCGGGCTGGACGAAGACATCGGCATGAAAGGCATCGCCCGGAACCGTGTCATCGGCAACAATCACATTCTGGGACCAGCTATTGCCCTGGTCGGTTGAGACCGAAGACCAGATGCGCGAGCGACCGGTGCGGAAGTCGTTCCAGGCGCAGAACAGATTTCCGGCAGTATCAACAGCAATTCGTGCCCAGCCCATTGCTACCGGCGTGGGATTGTCATCAACAATCTTTGGTGAGCTCCAGGTGGCACCCTGGTTGGTTGAGCTGACACAGTAGATGTGGCCGTTACTGGAGTTCACCCTCTCGGTGTAAACAATATAGAGCATCCCGTTTCTCGGGTCGGTGGTGATATCGGGATAGCAGGCAAAGGTGCTTCCCCGCTTGATGAGCCGGTCCTCAGCCAGCCAGGTCCGGCCGCCATCGGTTGACTTCTGAAAATAGACATCACTCCGCACCGCAACAATTCCGACGATGGAATCGTTCTGAAATGTTACATAGACCGGCTGAACACTGTCGGATGGCCCGACATTCACCATGGCATGAAAGCAGGCATGGCTGGACCGGTTTTCATGGTCAACCCGGACATTGGGGATGAATCCGGCCCAGAGAGAAGCAATAAAGCCAATCACAAGCAGAACACCAACCTTACACTTCAAGGTTCCTCCTGGTTGATGACCAAATATAGCCAGCTAACCAAGAACAGTCAATTGTTTTCTGCGGACTTCGGGGCTGTCAGGGCAGTTATGGAGGCGGCATCGGTGACTCTGGCTGGTGCCGAGACCAAAAGGGCGAGGGCGACCAAAACCGGGGCCGGGACAGAAACTCAGAGCAAAGTTGAAGGTGTGATGGGCTCGGACTCTCAGTCCAGGGCTCAATCGGGAGCCTAGAGAGAGACAGGAAGAACGGTTGTGACCATGACTCTAACCGATGCTCAGGCTCATGGGGTGACCTTGGCCCGAACCAAAAGGGAGAGGGAGACAGCCTCCCAGACGATACACTAGATAGCCGGTTTTGGGCTGTTTGTTATGTTTTTGCCCTTTTTATCGTCTAATATATGAGGAGCCTCATATAGCAGCAGCAGAAATCTATCACTTATTGGACTACCGGCTGAACAGAAATGGTTCAGGGCGATTAGAAACGGAAGAAATTGAAAGGTTATGAGTCAGCTCTCGTGACAGTCTCAGTCCGGATGGACACAAACGCTTGATACTGCTGGAGCCGGGCTAGCTCTCCCTGAGGCGGCGGACGCTGTTGCTGGCACAGGATGGACAGGTCCGCTCCTCAAGCTTGCCCGGGGTGTAGGGTAGCGTGAACCGGCTCTGGCAGCGGAGGCACTGGAACTGTGCCTTGCCGGTTGTCGGCTCACTCTTGGCGGGCGGCGAAACCTTGGGCGGATTTTTCAGGATGCGAACTGTCCTGGCAATCTCCTCTTTTGTTACGCCGGTGCGGAGTTTCTCAATCTCTTCCATCACCTGAACAAAACGCTGGCCCTGGGCTGCAGAAATCCATTCCAGCTGGAGCCGTTCCGGTCTGATGCCCCAGGCCTCAAGCCTGTCCCAGAGGCGCTCCACCCGTTTCTGGGTCTGGCGGTTGGCGTTGATATAGTGGCAGTCGGCAAAGTGGCAGCCGGAGACGAGAACTACCGGCGCGCCCAGTGCAAACGCCCGCAGGACATGCTGCTCGCTGACCCGGCCGCTGCACATGGTGCGGATGATAACTTGGCGGGCCGGATACTGGAATCTTGAGATTCCGGCGGTGTCGCCAGCCGCATAGGAGCACCAGTTGCAAGCAAAGACCAAAGACTTGCTTTCGGGCGATTCGGCCAGGGCAGCCTCAACCTGGTCCAGAAGCTGCTCATCGGTGAACTTGGCGGCAACGATGGCGCCAAAGCGGCATTCAGCAGCGCAGGTGCCGCAGCCGGCGCAGCGCGCCTCAATCGGTCTTGCCACCGAGCCTTTCTGCCATTCAATCGCGCCATAGGGACAGACCGCAAGGCAGCGGCCGCATTTCTGGCACCGCTCTTCGATAACTGAGATGGTGTAGGGTTCGGCGGTGATGAAGCCCTGACTCATCAGGCGCAGTGCCCGGCCGGCAGCGGCGCTGGCCTGGGTCACCGAATCCTTGATGTCCTTGGGGCCTTCGGCACAACCGGCATAGAAGACACCGCGCACTGGTGAATCTACCGGTAGAAGTTTGGGATGGGCCTCAAGGAGAAAGCCGTCGGGATGGAGCTGCAGCGCCAGCATTTCCTTGATTTTCATCGTTTCGGCAGAGGGTTTGACGCCGGTCGCCAGCACCACCATCTCAACTTCGTGCCGCTCCAGTCGGCCGGTCGTGGTGTTCTCGACATGGAGGATGAGATTGCCGGTTGCCGGGTCTTCTGTCACTTCACCGGGGATGCCCCTTATGAACTTCGTCCCCAGCTCGCGCGAGCGCCGGAGCAACTGTTCAAATCCCTTGCTGAAGGCGCGCAGGTCAATATAGAACACCCGGATGTCCACTTCAGGCCAGTGCTCTTTGATAACCAATGTATCCTTGATGGTATTCATACAGCAGATGTTGCTGCAGTAGGGGCTGCCGGGTGGCGCACACCTTGAGCCGACGCACTGGATAAAGGCGATACTCTTCGGCAACCTGCGGTCACTGAACCTGATAAGCTCGCCACCGGTCGGCCCGCCTGATGATGTGAGCCGCTCAAACTCCATAGCGGTAATGACATTGGCGAACCGGCCATAGCCGAACTGCTCATTCTCCAGCGGGTCAAATGGTTCCATGCCGGTGGCGACGATGATGGTCCCAACCTCAAACTCAAGTTCCGAGTCCTGGTCGTTCAGGTCAATGCAGCCCTTTTCGCATGCCTCGGCACACTTGCCACAGGCGATGGGGTTCAGACCCAGGCAGTCCTCGACGTTGAGGGTATAGGCTGCCGGAATCGCCTGGGGAAAGGGCTGAAAGATGGCCGAACGCCGGCTCAGGCCGAGGTTGGTCTCGTCCTCTTTGAGCTGGGGGCAGACCTTGGCACATTCGCCACAGGCGGTGCACTCCCGCTCATTCACGAACCGGGCACGGCGCCTGACCTTGACCCGGTAGCTGCCGACCGAACCGGTTATCTCCGTGACCTCAGAGAGGGTCAGGAGCTGGATGTTGGGATGTCGACCGACATCCGCCATCTTGGGCGCCAGTATTCATATTGCACAGTCCATGGTCGGGTAGGTCTTGTTCAACTGCGCCATCAGACCGCCCAAGGACGGCTTCTTCTCCACGAGATAGACCTTCTTGCCGGAGTCGGCCAAATCAAGCGCCGCCTGAATACCGGCGACGCCGCCACCTATCACCAGTGCTGCCTGGGTGATTGGAAAGCGACGTTCAGCAATGGGTTCGAGCCGGACGGCTTTCGCCACAGCCATCCGGACGAGGTCACGTGCCTTGGCGGTTGCCCGGTCCGGCTCATGGAGATGGACCCAGGAGCAGCCCTCGCGGATGTTGACCATCTCCATAAGGAACGGATTGAGGCCGGCACCGGCGACGCAGGCACGGAATGTCGGCTCGTGCATCCGGGGCGAGCAGGCGGCAATCACCACGCGATTGAGCCGCTGTTCCTGAATCGCCTTGCCGATTTCCCTCTGACCGGGGTCGGAGCAGGTGTAGGCATTTATCCCGACATAGACCACAGAAGGCAGGGTCTGGGCAAAGCCTGCCACCTGTTCAACATTTACCGTTCCGGCGATGTTCGTCCCGCACTTGCAGACAAAGACGCCGATTCGGACCGGTGTCGCTATGGCATCAGGTCTGTTGCCACTCATTCTTATCACCTCCTTTCTTGAAGATTTTCTGCCAGACCTGCAGACTCGGCCAAGAAATCAACAATGTGTCTGAGTTTGATACTGTTTCGGCTATCGCCCTCCAGCGCACAGCTGAAATGGATGTTGCACTTGGAGCAGGCGGTGATGAGAAGACGGGCACCGGTTGCGCTAGCCTCGGCCAGTCGTTCCGCTTGAAGCAGTTTTGCTGCAGCGCCGCATTCAACCCAGGCTGTTCCGCCACAGCAGGTTGCCTGCGTTCGATTGCGGGCCATCTCGACAAATTCCAGTTCTGGAACCGAGCGGAGCAGGCTGCGGGGCGGTTCGTAGATTCCCAGGTGACGGCCAAGACGGCACGGGTCATGGTAAGTGACACGGAGCTTCATGGGCGCGAAGGTGATATTGAGCTCCTGTGCCAAAAGCTGAGTGATGTGCCAGGTCTCAAACTCCAGAGGCCCGAAATGGCGGTTATAGTCAAGCTGGAAGGTTCGCTGACACTCCGGGCAGAGGAAGACTACCCTTCGGGCACCACTCGCCCTAATCTGAGACAGGTTCTGCTCAGCCAGTCTGAGAAAATTTTCGGTATCACCGAGCCAGTTGAGGTCGTGGCCGCAGCACCGTTCATCGGGCAAAAGCACCGGTCTGATGTTGGCGCGGTTGAGGAGCCGGATGGTGTTGCGCACCGTTGTGAGGGGCGAGACGTGCAGGGACTCAAAAATCGGTTCGAAGTAGGGGACACAGCCGACAAAGAGCAGGGTATCACCCTGAGGAGAGGTTTCGCAGGATTGGTCAAGCCAGCTCAGTCGGTTCTGAGGGACAGGAGAGCGGGCCATCAGACGCATGAGAGTGTGGGGCAGGCCGGCATGGGCAGGGGTGGCGGGCAGGGCACCTGGCGGGTTCTGCCGGCGGAGTTCGGGCATGAGCGTTGAAAGTCTGATTTCTGAGGGGCATACCAGGGCACATAGGTCACAGCCCAGGCAGGCAAACAGTGCCCGGTCATTGGATAAAGCATCGCTGCCTGACTGAATTGACGTCTGGATAAGACGGCGCGGGGAAAAGCCCAGACCGGTCCGGGAAACCGGACAGATTCCAGAGCAGCGACCACAGTCCTGACAGAGGCGCAGCAGTTCGGGCTCAGGGGGTTGAGCCTTTGACTCATGGGACGACGGCATTCTGGCGCTTCGGGCCTTGCGGCGCTGTGGTTTCTTTTTATTAGCAAAGGATGCCAGAAGGGCCTTTGTTTCCGGCTGGTCGGTCAGCAACAGCTTGACAGACTCCGAACCAAGACCCAGGGTGGTGGTGAGGCGCTGGAGTAGTCTGACCTGGCTTTCGGCAATGTTTGGGCCGGTCTGGTGACGACAGCGGTTGGTCGAACAACCCAAAAGGATGACTCGCTCGGCACCTTCCTCCAGCACCTGAAGAATCTGACCGGCAGAGACCTGGCCGATGCAGGTGACCTTTTTCAGATGGTCGGGACTAAGCCTGGGTTGTTCGGATAGTTCGGCAAGTGCCCAGTGGCAGGCAAAGAGGACGGGTCCGTTGGAGTACTCAGTCACGAAGCACCCTCTCTTGGCTGCGCCGGATGGCACCACTGGGACAGGTGGCAACACAGTTGCCGCATCCCCGACAGAGGCTCGGGTCAACCCGGGCCGTCTTGAGTCCCGGTTGCCAATCGGTCATGACTATCGCCCGGTGGTGACAGGTATCGGCACATCTGCCGCATCCCCGGCAGAGCTCAGGTAACACCTCGTAGAGGACAGGCACGGCAAAAAGAGAAAGAGATGGGCCTTTCTCCGTGGTAAGTTCAACCTTCCGGGTAGCCGGACCGGCTGATGCCTCTGACAGGTCGGACGATAAAACCCGCAGCAAAAGTTCACCGGTTGCTCTGGGAATAAAAAGGGCTAAGAGTTTTCTCGGACAACTGGTATGACACCGGACACACTCCAGACAGGGGCCGCAGCGGAGGCACCTCTGGGCTTCGGCAATCGCCTCTTCAGTTGTCAGCGGCTGTTCGACTTCAGTAAAGTTCTTGCGCCTCCGGGCAGGAAGTTTATGAATTGTGGCCCGTCCCATAGGCACAGCGGTCAATTGGGAGGTAGTTATCTCAAGCTGGCAGAGTGACGGAGAGCAGCCTGCGGTTGTCGGCTCCCGACCCGCTGTGAGAAAGGCGTGAATTGACCGGGCTGCGCGGTGACCGGCTGCGATGGCATCAATCACCGTGGCCGGCCCGGTAACAACATCACCTCCGGCAAAGACACGGGGCAGACTGGTCTGAGATGTTGCCGGGTCAATTGCGACTGTCCCGGCAGGTGAATGAACGAGGTCCGGACAGGTCTCGGGCCGCTGGCCGACGGCCGAGATAAGGACGGACGCCGCAATCTCAAACTCGGAGCCGGGAACCGGAACCGGCCGGCGCCGACCGGATTCATCCTGTTCTGCCAGCCGGGTGCGGATACAGCGGACACCGCTCAGTCGTCCGTTACGGGAAAGGATGGCCACCGGCTGGGCCTTCTCCAAAATCGTGATGCCCTCTTTTTCAGCGTCGGTTACCTCGTCCGGGTCGGCGGGCATCTCTCTTCGAGTCCGGCGATAGATGATTTGCACCTTGGTTGCACCCAGGCGGACGGCGGTCCGGGCAGAGTCAATCGCCGAATTGCCACCACCAATGACGAGCACAGAGCCCCGGAGTTCTGAGCGTTTGCCCTGGGCCACTTCACGTAGAAAACCCAGACTGTCTAACACACCGGCAATCCCCTCTTCGCCGATGCCGAGCCTGAGCGGTCGGTGGGCACCGGTTGCCCAGAAGACCGCGGCATAACCGTTTTCCAACAGTTCTTTCGGGCTGTTAATCGGCGCATTGGTCTCCAGAGCGATGCCGAGCCTGAGAATCTCATCAATCTCCTGGTCAATGATTGGCCGGGGTAGCCGAAACTCCGGTATTCCGTAGCGGAGCATGCCTCCAGGCCGGGAAAGGGCCTCGAAGATTGTCACCTGGTAGCCGAGCCGGGCAAGGTCACTGGCACAGGTCAGCCCTGCCGGGCCGGAACCAATAACTGCCACGCGCAGGGCGCTTTTTATGGTTGGTCTAGGGCTAGGTCTATCCTGCGCCGCCTGGAGCGCATAATCCGCAATGAATCGCTTGAGGGGCCGGATTGCAACCGGTTCATCAATCTCCTTGCGCCGGCACTCCGATTCGCAGGGATGGGTGCAGACCCGGCCGCAGATTCCCGGCAGCGGATTACGCTCCCGGACCACCTCCAGGGCACGGTCAAACATACCGGCGGCAATCAGACCGACGTAGGCCTTGACATTTACCTCGGCCGGACAGGCAACGCGACATGCCGAATCGGCAATCGGTCTGATGTGAAAGGTGGCGCCGGTGTCTTGAAATGTGAGTCGGGCTCGACCACGGGCAAGGGAGTGCTCGAGCCTAACCAGCATGCGGTCGGCAGCGGTTGACTCAACGGTGACGGTCATGCCGGTTCAGGTAGCCAATTTCTGCAGTCCGAGTTCGTAGCCCTTATCCAGGGCTTTGAGATTCTGTTCAAGGAAACGGTCGGGTACTGAACCGGGAAGCGCCTGACGCACCGCCGCGATGGGAACAACACCGGTGACGGCACAGATAAAGCCGAGCATTACCATATTGGCAAAGAGGCGGCTGCCCATCTGCTCGGCAACCCGGGTTGCGGGAACGGCGAACTGGCGGATGCGGCCCCGGGGCGGATGGGGCCGGACAAGGTCTTCCTCGATAATGAGGAACCCATCCTCCTTCAGAGTTGATTCGAACTTGTGATAAGCCTCCTGGGACATCGCCACCAGAATGTCCGGTGCGGTCAGATAGGGATAGAGTACCTTGGTTTCGGAGATGACCAGTTGGGCCGAACAGGCACCGCCCCTTGCCTCCGGGCCAAAACTCTGGGTGAGGGTGGCATGTTTGTTGTCGTAGAGGGCTGCCGCCTTGCCCAGGACCATGCCAATCATGATGATTCCCTGTCCGCCGAAACCGGAGACCCTTATCTCCATGGCTTACCTCTGGTTTTCGACTGGGCCGGGATAGGGGACAAACTTTTCGCCGAGTGTTTCCTTGAGATGCTGGTTCATCGTCTCAAGATAGGTCGGTTTTTCCCGCACAACAAACCGGCCGACAATCAGCCGTTCCTGAAATCCGATGTCACATTCGCGGGTGTCAATGTTGTGCCTCGTCACCGAGTTGTCTCGGTAGTAGCGCATCAGGTCAAGACCGGAGCCGAGCCGGTTGCGCCGGGCATAGATTGTTGGGCAGGGGGAGATGACTTCTATGAAACTGAAGCCCTTGTGGTGGAGCGCCTCGTTGATGGTCTTCTGGAGTTGACGGACATGGAGCGCAGTCCAGCGGGCGACATATGTGGCACCGCAGGAGTCAACCAGAAACGGAACATTGAAGGGGTGTTCGAAGTTGCCATAAGGGGAGGTGGTGAGGTTGGCCCTGAGGGGTGTGGTCGGGCCGAACTGGCCACCGGTCATGGCGTAGTTGAAGTTGTCGGCGCAGATGACGGTCATGTCCATGTTCCGGCGGGCGGCATGAATCAGATGATTGCCGCCAATGGCGATGAGGTCGCCGTCGCCGGAGATGACCACCACCTTCAGCTTAGGATTGCCCAGCTTGAGGCCGATGGCGAAGGGAATTGCCCGGCCATGGGTGGTATGGAAGGAGTCTAGGGCGACATAGCCGGCAGCCCGGCCGGTACAGCCGATGCCTGAGACAACGGCAAAGTCTTCCCTGGGGATGCCACTCTCCTTGACCGCCCAGAGAAAGGCGTTGAGGATTGTTCCCAGACCGCAGCCCGGGCACCAGATGTGAGGGATGCGGTCCAGGCGGAGAAATGGTTCAAGCGGATGTCCGGCGGTAGGTGTTTCGGTTATTGGCGAGGTAACACTCATCGGGTTCCTTCCATAATGGCATTATAGATGTCTACTGGGTCATGAACCCAGCCGCCACAGTGCGGAACGAGGATGGTGCGACATTTCCCGGCGGCACACCGCTCCAGCTCGAGAAACATCTGACCCAGATTGATCTCCGGCATTACCAGGCACTTCACCCTTGAGGCCAGTTCCCGGATGCGTCTTTCGGGGAAGGGCCAGACGGTCACCAGCCGCAGCGAGCCGACCTTTACGCCATCTCTCCGGGCCATTTCAATCGCACGGGTCGCAACCCGGTAGCTGATGCCATAGGAGACAACAATGACACTGGCATCATCGGTCGCCTCCTCGTCGAGGATGATGATTTTATCGGCATTCTGGCGAATCTTCGAGACCAGCCGCGAGACACAGAGGTTCTGGCAGTCGGCGTTGATGACCGGATAGCCCCGCTGGTCATGGGTCAGACCGGTAATGTGGAACCGGTAGTCGTCACCTGCCTTGACCATCGGCGGCACGCCATCCGGGTCAGGGGCATAGGGTTGATATTGCTCTTTTGGTCCCCGATACCAGCGCCTGGGCCAGATGGTGAGTTTTTCTGCCGGAGGGACAACCACCTTCTCGGTCATGTGGCCGACACATTCATCCATCATGAAAAGCACCGGCACCCGGTAGCGTTCGGAGAGGTTGAAACAGGCGATGGTCAGGTCAAAACACTCCTGAGGCGAGGAGGGAGACAGGGCGATGATTTCGTAGTCGCCGTGCGAGCCCCAGCGGGCCTGCATCATGTCCTGCTGGCCGGTAAGAGTCGGCAGTCCGGTTGACGGGCCGCCCCGCTGAACATCAACCACAACGCACGGGGTCTCGGTCATTACTCCAAGACCGATATTCTCCTGCATCAGGGAAAAGCCGGGACCGGATGTCACCGTCATCGCCTTGGTCCCGGCCCAGACCGCGCCCAGCACCGCCGCGATTGAGGCTAGCTCATCCTCCATCTGGATGAAGGTGCCGCCGACATAGGGAAAACGTTGGGCGATGCGCTCAGCAATCTCGGTGGAGGGAGTTATCGGATAGCCGGCAAAGAACCGGCAGCCGGCAGCAATCGCACCTTCGGCACAGGCATGGTCGCCATCCCAGTAGTGGGCGCCGGTCAGAACGGTTGGTTCACCGCTCATCTTCAGCCTCCGCCTCGGCCGGCTCTTTTACCGGTGTGTTCCAGATGGCAAAGTCGGGGCAGATGGCGGTGCACAGTCCGCAGTTGACGCACCGCTCTGGATGGGCAACAATCGGCGGATGATAGCCCCGGCGATTGAACTCGGTTGAAGCCTCAAGGACCTGTTTCGGACAGTAGGTTATACAGAAACCGCAGCCCTTGCACCGTTCAATAATTATATGAATCTGCCCGCGAGGCGGGCGTTTTTGGTTGGCATCAAGCGGTCTGCGCCAGTATTTCATCAGGTGATTGGCTGATTATAGGGCAGCCACATCAGGCGTCAAGGAAATCCAAATTTTCATTTGAGTGCTGGTGGCTCCCACGTGGACCATTTCGAGCGGAGTTGAGGAATCGCTTATCTGTTGCTGTCAGTAAAGAGAAAGAGGCGGTCGGCAACCTTATAACCCCAGGCGAAGTCCGGGGTTGTCTGACCGTAGCAGATTGTGCCCTTGGCATCAATGCCAATCGCACCGCACCGAACCTTTTTCCGTTTTGCCTCAGCCAATGCCAGGGTCAGGGCGGTTGTTGCCGGAAGAGTAGCCATGCGGTCAACTATATCCTTGGCCAAGAGCCGGCGCATGATTTCTTCACCGTGGCCGGAACAGGAAACAGCGCCAGATGGCGCAGCATAGGTTCCGGCGCCGAGAATTGCCGAGTCGCCAACCCTGCCCCGCAACCGGCCGGCAATCCCGCCGCTGGATGTTGCGGCTGCCAGGTTACCATGTTTGTCAATCGCCACCGCGCCCACCGTGCCCGAACCGGACAACCCCGTCTGTTCAGGTTCAGCGATACTTGCCGACCTGTTCAATAGCTGCTTCATCTTCGGGAAGTAAGGTGAGCCCTGCTCAAGAACCAGGTTCAGTTTCTGTCGAGCCTTTTCGGTTGTTGGGTCATAGGGTTCAAATCCCATCTTCCGAGCGAACTGAACCGCTCCAGCATCACAAAGGAGCAGATGGTCGGTCTCGGTCATTACCTTCTGAGCGACAAGAATCGGGTTTCTTACCTCAGAGATGGCGCCGACCGCGCCGAATCTCCCGTCTTGGGTCATCACTGAGGCATCCATCTCAACACGACCGTCAATAGTAAGGCTTGAGCCGGTGCCGGCATTGAAAAGCGGGTTGTCTTCAAGAATCCTCACTGCTTCGACAACAACCTCTAGTGCGTAGGCGCTCTGGAGCAGCAGCCGGTAGGCTGTCTCAAGAGCCTCCTTCAGTCCCTCGGCCGCTGCCGGTTTATCCTGATGGACGCCGGCACCGCCATGACAGATAATTGCAACACTCCGGTTCTGCACAATTGCCTCCTATCGTTGACATTCCGGACAGTAGGATGAGTAACGATTGCTAATCCGTACCCGGCGAATCGTTGAGCCGCACCTGCGGCAGGCAGTCCCCGCCTTTCCGAAGACCGCCAGATAATTCTGAAATCCTCCGGCTGAGCCGTCAGGCAGCAGGTACCGCCAATCATCCATTGTTGTTCCGCACCATTTGATTCCCTGCTTCAGCACGGAACGCAGTGCTTGTGCCAGCCGGGCGATTTCCCGAGCGGTCAGGCTGTTGGCCCGTCTCAGTGGTCTGATTCCGGCCCTGAAGAGTGCCTCGTCGGAGTAGATGTTTCCTACGCCGCAGCAGACTCGCTGGTCAAGGAGGAGCGTTTTCACCCTTGCCTTGCGGCTCTGCAATTTCTCCTGAAGGTACTTGGCAGAAAAACTAGGCTCAATCGGCTCCAGCCCCATTCGCAGCATGCCGCACAGGACCGCCGGATAATTGTTGCCTTCAATCAAGTAAACCCTTCCCAGTACTCTGGGTTCTGAAAAAGAGAGCGCTTTTCCATCGTCTAGCCCGAACCTGAGTCTTTCGAACTTGACCTCCTTGCTGTCTTCGACGACAAATAAGGCACCGCTCAATCGCAGATGAAAGATGAGTTTTCCTTGACCGGTCAGATTGAGAATCAGGTACTTGCCACGGCGGCTCAGGCCAGTGATTCTGCGGCCAATCACTCCTTTTATGAGCCGTTGGACAGTCGGATGGCCGACAATATCAGCCCGCTTGATTCTGACATTAATAATTCGTTTGCCTGTCAGCTGCGGTTCCAGCCTGCGCCTGATGGTCTCGATTTCGGGAAGCTCGGGCATTCAGAAGGGGGCCAGGCTAATGAAGCCTTTTGAGAATCGCTTCGGTGGAACCGGCCCCTTCCAGGAGCTCGATCGCCTTGTGCACCGCCGGATTGCGGCGTAGCCGCATCTGATATGCACCCCTGATGCCGTGGAGCTTGCTTGCCACTTCTACCTCAATCTGACCGGCAATTACCTCGGCACTTGAGTCGAATGCCGCATCGGTGAA
>JBDRUJ010000022.1:0-397 GCA_039801285.1 Caldifarciminota bacterium | reverse complement strand
TGCGGAGATAATCTTTGAACTGTCCCAGAACCCGTTCATCGGCTGTGAAATCCATCGTCAATCCCGGATGGCGGTTCACATAGTCCACGGCAAAGTCGAAGTAGGCGTCTCTTATAATCCTTGCGGCTAAGCCACTGAGCTTGGCATCGGGGACGAATACATCGGGCACAATTGCACCACCGCCCCAGACCACCCGTTTCAGGTTTCCGAGTGTCTGAAACCTGCCTTGAGCCGGACTGGCAGTATCCTTGAGGACTCCGCTCCGCTCTCGGGGACGGTTGATGCAACGGCCACTCGGTGTGTACCAGTAGGCGGTGGTAATCTTGGCGCCGATGTCCGGACCGAGTTGCTGAATTGTCTGTACTGACCCCTTGCCGAATGTGGTGTCCCCAACCAG
>JBDRUJ010000021.1:17163-17494 GCA_039801285.1 Caldifarciminota bacterium | reverse complement strand
TGCCTAAGGAACCGAATCCGCTAGTCGTTGATACAGAATGTAGTCCTGAAGCCAGCGCGGGTGCAGCTCATCCAGCCCAGGAAACAGGTTCTGCTGCGCGGTCTTGGAGAACCGTGCGACCGGCCGATACCGGGCCGCCACCTCCGACGCGGAGAGGAGCGCACCCGCCTCGTCCCGGCACGCCACAAGGAAGAGATAGTCCGGCTGCCAGACCCGGACCGCGTTCGGAACCCCGCCACAAGCCTTGGGCTTGGGCATGACCAGCCCGGCCATGTCGCAGATGTAGGCGTTTGAGTAGAACCCGATTGCGCCGATGTCACCTGCAGCAATC
>JBDRUJ010000021.1:11948-17153 GCA_039801285.1 Caldifarciminota bacterium | reverse complement strand
TGGCAACACCTGTCAGGAGCACAAGTCCGCTGCCGGCCAAGGCCCACGCCCGCACGCTGACCCGACTCAGGCCCCTGATGCGACCAACGATGTCGGCGATGCCGAACCCGGCCAAGAGAAACTTGGCGAAGTAGAGCGGCACGAAATACCAGCCCCATACCGGTGGCCGCAGCAAGAGGAACACCGCGCCATACACCGCACCCCAGATTAGGCTGTGCCGCGCAAGTCCGCGCTGGTGGACCACTCTCGTTGCGCCCCACACCGCTAAAGGCAGGACAAGGAGGTGAACCGGATTCACCGCCAGCTCCTCTTTCAGCACCGGCAGCAGCCTGCCGTTCAGCCCGGACGATTTGGCCGCGACCGAATGGGCAATCGGGCTCCCGTAGTACGCCCAGATTAGACCCAGAGGTATTCCGACCACCAGTACTGACAGCCCTGCCATCAGTGCCAACTCCCGCCACCTCCGCTCCTGCGCGGTCAAGACCAGCAATAGACCGAGCAGCAATAGGCTCTCGGGTCGCAGGAAGTAGCACACCGCAACCAGCACCGCCGCAACGATGCGTCGGCCATTATCAAAAAGCACGAGTGCCCATACACACAAAACCAAGAGTAGACTTGTCTCCATGCCCCCGACCGGAATCCTGACCATGTTCGGGTCGCCTGCGAACATCACCGCAAAGAACAGCGCTGGCAGGAGCCAGTTGCGCCTGCGGCAGTAAAACAAGACCAAGAGCACGGTGACGCAGTCTAAAAGGGTATTCAGAACTGGCACCAGCGTGGTGAGCGGAACACGGGCCCAGGCGAATAGAGCAAGAACCAGTCCCCAGAGCGGCGCGGTCGTCCCGAGAACGCGCTCGCCGACGTTGAACACGAAGCCATGGCCTGCGGCGAGGTTCTTGGCGTAGCGGAAGGTTATGAACGCATCGTCATATATGTGCCTGATATAAAGGCCGAGCACCCGAGCGACCAAAACGGTGGCGACGAGCACAACCAGGGTCATCACGTGCCGCTCGGCTGCCGGACGGTCGCCGATCATCGAAGCTGGCTCAATGCTCTTCATGCAGCACGTCAGTTTCGGAAACGAAGCATAATATTACGCAGCCCGTCTCTGTCAAGAACACGCTATTTCTGGCCCGAAGGTATCTTGGGGCGAACCGAAAGACTAAGGCCTCAATCATCGAGCAGGTGGCTGGCCTTACCGGCTACAACCGCTCCTATGCGGCTTGGCTGCTCCGGCCCTATGTCCGAAGGGTGTGACCCACACCGATTGGCGGCCCGACCGGCCCGGGTATGTCCAGGTTGACATGGTGGCTCATGAAGGCGGTTACAGGGGGGCGAGTATGCCAGACGCTGGATGTGACCGACCCTTACACCGGCTGGACTGAGATGGTGGCGGTGCGGAACAAGGCACAGCGCCGGGTGTTTGAGGCGCCGCCGGACCTGCTAATTCGAACTGAACAAGGCTTATGATTCGAGTAGAAATCTATTTTGCGACAACAGAGAAATTACAGCCACGTTTATACCGTTACTCGTCGAAGTCCTGCCACTTACCGGAGTCGAATGGAGGTGGCGTGGTATCGGGCACGACGCCGCCCGAGTCCGTTGACACCGGCAATGTCCAACGTGTTGCCAGAAGAAAAGTCCGCGACACCAGCCGACCGGGCTGAATCGTAACTGTGTCCCTGGCGGGTTGGAATAACGTGTCAAGGGGTGTGACAATAAAGTTATAGAATCCGCATCGCAGCCTCCTGAGCGTGAAACTGCCTTCGGTACCGCTGGTTTGAATCAAACCGCTGTCCGGACCAAAGTACCCGACCCGCGCCGGCAGTGGCCGCCGGTTTTCTGCCGAATAGACTCCACCCCATAACGAACCGAATCCCGTTTTCTGGAGCTGAATTCTCAAAACATGAGTCATCCGTGGTTCAACCAAGACCGACTCGGTCTGCGGGTAGAAACGGTCGGCAAGGACGGTCACCTTTAGCCAGCCGGACTCGACCCCTTCGATGACAAAAGTCCCGTCCACTTCGGTGTAAGAGGTTCCCTGCTGGGTGCCCTCAAGAATGAATTTGGCATTCACAGGCAGTCCGGTTTCGGCTTCCCGCACCTGAATTTTGATCTTACCAAATTGCCGATAGGCAAAGGTTGTGTGAATTGCAATACGATGGGTTGCACCCAGCCTGCCGTAGGGAACAAATGCATAGTCCAACGTCACGTTGCCCAAGGTGACTCCCAGCCCTCCGGTAATACCCGACCACCACGAAAGGGTGCGCCAGTCCTGCGGACCCAGCCGGTAGCCACCACGGAGACTGATAATGTTGTTCATCAGATACTCGCCGCCGATGTGTCCATCCGGAAGGTTGTCCCAGCCCGCATTGCCATCAAAGAGCAGCCGAAGCCGGGCGTTTTCCACGCTGGCACCAAACCGTAGACTGCTCGGCAGTCTGTAATTCTCGCCACCGTAGCGCATCCCCCATCCCAGATTCAGGGCAGCAACTCCCACCCGGAATGTCCGGGACAGCCGCCACAAGAGCCCAATGTCCCCGCACAAACCGGAACCAGTCTCTTCAATCAGGTCGTCGTAAAGTCCCTTGACCGAAAATCCGAGGTGCAGCGGCCGGCACAATCGAATACCATAACCGGCCGCGGCATACCCGCTGCGTGCTGTCATCAGTTTTATCCCGCCGGTTTCTGGGTCCCAGACTTCAACATCATTGGTTGTGGAATAAACTGCTCCCAGCCCGAGACTCCCTGGCCCGAACGGAACAATAAGTCCGACGTTCTCATCCCTGATTCCACCGAACCATTCCTGATGGGAACAACTCAGTTGCACAGAGCCAACCTGTCCGAGACCGGCCGGATTCCAGAATATGGCGTTAGCATCATTGGCTAGACCGGTGAAGCTCTCGCCCATTGCACAGGGCCGGGGTCCGACTGGCACCCTAAGCAACGGAAAGGCGGTTGCCTCAGAACCGCTCCAGCGCAGACTCAGGAGAGTGAACAGCAGAATGTGATTTGCCATTTTACACCTCCGCGGCGGCCATGACATAAAAGTTGGCAGAGTCGGAACCACCCGGTCTCAAATGGCCGGAACAACTCAAGCCGCAGCCGGGGCCGATTGGTAACGCGCAGTTGGCAATTTGTCGCCCGACTCATATCCTCAGCGTTTGATGATCACCTTTTTGACTTCTCTGTGGGAGCCGCCCCGTTCCGGCCGAACCTCAAACAGATACAGATAGATACCAGGAGCTAGCCGCTGGCCTTCTTCATCGGGCCCATCCCACTCAAGGCTGTAGATTCCGGGCTGATACTCATCACCGTCAATGAGCCGACGTAACAGTTCTCCCAGCCGGTTATATACGAGAAGACTCACCCGCCCCCGACTCGGTGTTGAGAAGATGAACCGGATGCGGTCGGAAAGGGAATTGTAATGGCTGTGAATTTCAAACCGGGGCACGGCAACAAGCACGAGGTTTGAGCTATCGCTCAAACCTGGGTCACTTGCCGCTGAGCCCGTGACCGTAACCTTCGCCGACAACGACTCGATATACCCCACCAGTTGTGCCGAACTCGGTGCCCGGACCTTGAGGACGAAGCAGCGCCGCGTTCCGGGCCACACCAAACCAAGGTCGGGTCGGTTATCGAAGTCAGTGTCCCGGAGCTTTTCTCCCGTCTCGTCCAAAAGAACGGTCTGCCAGCCAGCCCCTGAGCAGGTCACTGTCAGATTTACGACATCCTGAATTGTTCCGGAGGTCTCGACCCACAGTCCAAAGATTGCCGAGTCGCCCACCGGAACTACCCCAGTCTGGTCTGGTTCAACCAAAAGCCCTGTCACCGCGCCGGCAACTTCGGTAATGGCAGTTGCCTCATCGGTAACCTGGCCGTCGGCAAAAGACTGGACAGTGATATAACTCGTATCTCGCTGTCCGAGCTGCGACCACCCATCAGGCGTCACGCGGAGAACCAGCACTACTATGCCGCTATGGGGTGCAATCGGACCGATGTCCTTGCGGCCATTGTTGTTCCGGTCGCCCAGCCCCTTGCCCGTGCCATCGAGCAACTCATGTTGCCAACGACTGTTGGTTGTCCACCAACTCAGGTCGGCATAGTCTTCGATGTTGCCAAGGTTTGTAATGACGAACCGCTGGTCAACCGGCTTGCCCGGGGCGGTTGTCTGGAGCTGGTCGGGCTCAATCAGCAGGTCGGCGATTGCCTTGACCGTTGTGTAACAGTTCGCCCGGTCCCAGACCGACTCATCCCGGCCTGAGGTCGCCTGCACCTGAGTCGAGTCGGTAACCAGACCGAGTTCGTCGGCCGGAACGGTTATCCGTGACACAAACACTACCCTGCCCTGTGCCGGAACCGGACCAAGGTCCACAACGCCGTTTCCGTTATGGTCGATCAGTTCATTTGTGCCCGAAGAATCAAAGAACTGAATCTGCCAGTTGGGCCGGGTTCTCAGCTGGGTGATGTCTATCGTATCTGCGCAATTGCCGTGGTTGTAGCAGGTAAGATAGTAGTTGACGATACCGGCTGGTGGCGCAACCGTTGACGAGTCGGGCTCGAGCCGTATCTGACTGGTCGCTCCCAAAACCGTGACCGCATATCGGTTGTTCGGCGGAAACATATCGCCGTGCAAAGCCGTTGAGCAGCTTGCGATCTCCTCACCCGGAACTATCACGAGTGGCGGGAAAACCAGCACTGCTGAATCGCCCGGTGCCAAGCTGTCGCTATAAACCAGCTGCGCATAGAACTGGCCGTATCTGAATACCGCTGGGATACGGTCCGTTTCTGTCCCGAAGTTGCGTACCACCGCCCGGGGAAGAACCGTATCATCTGCCGGCACCGTTCCCGCTGGCGCCAAGACCCTTGGGCAGCCGGCATCACGCCAGACAACCGCAACCTCAGCGTCCAGGAAGTCGTTAGCTGGGTTGTTATCATTTGGCAGCATCGTTGTGCAACGCACCGGATGGTGTCCAACTTGAACCGCACTCCAGGCGTCGAAATGGACTGTATCCGAGCCTCCGGCTGGAATCAGTTTACTTTTTACCGAGCGGTAGCAGTCACCGATTCTCATCTCCACTGGAATCGCAAGTTGTCCCATCCCCAGGTTGACCACCCTTGCCTTAGGAATGACCTTGTGTCCTGAGTCAACCCGGCCAAACGGCGCAAGGATTGCAGTGACCCCAGCATCAAGATAATGGACCA
>JBDRUJ010000021.1:0-11895 GCA_039801285.1 Caldifarciminota bacterium | reverse complement strand
CGATTCGTGAATGGCGTTGTTCTTCACGAACTGGTCACCGGCCAATGCCACCGAGCAGGTAACGGCGACAATCCCTCCGGGATGGGCCTGCCATGCCGGAAAGAAAACCGTGTCCGCCTGACCTGAAGCCAAAAACTTCCGCCGGGACCTAAGGTAGTCCTGCCCGATGCGCATGAAGAGCGGAATCTCCGCGAGGCTGGTAGAACGGTTCTGGATAAGCGCCCGGGGTGTTACCACAACACCGGAATCAATGCTCTGCTTCGGGACCTGAATCTCCAGGCAGGCGGCATCCCGATAGACTGTAACCTCAACGGTTGCGTTTAGGAAATCATTGCCGTTGTTGTAGTCGCCGGGGAGTTCGGTTGAGCACCGCATCGCCTGGACACCGACCTGCGTCGCTAGCCAGTTGGGAAACCTGATGGTATCTATTGCGCCAGCCGGAATCAGGACCCCCACTGTTGAATCGTAATCCGACGCTATCCGCATCCGCACCGGCACCAGTGCAGCCGAAATACCCCAGTTGGCAACAACCGCCATCGGCACAATCATGCTCCCTGAATCAACTCTGCCCTGGGGCGCAATGATGGCAAGCAAGGCCGCATCGCAGAAACTCACAATCCTGACCGAATCGCACTTACGGTCATTCTCCGGCCATTCGTCGCCGGCAAGCTCGGTTGAGCACGAAACTACATGGCTGCCCAGCGGCTGGGCCACCCAGCCGGGGAAAAGCACCGTGTCCTTGGCACCGGCACCGAGAAACTTGCTCCGGAGTTCCTCATAACCTTCACCGATTTTCATCCGCACCGGCACCAGCACCGGTGATGTTCCATAGTTACCCACCCGGACACAGGGCTGAACAACGCTGCCAGAGTCCACAACACCGATTGGCGCATAGATGTCGGTCACCCCGGCATCCGGATGGGTCACAACCAGAACCGAATCCAAGGCTAGGTCATTGCCATTGGTTGTATCTCCGGCCAATGCGGTCGAGCAGCGAACCGGAAGCAGCCCAACCGGACTGGCTATCCACTCCCGGAAAGCCACCATTACCGACTCACCGGGATTCACCGTTACAATCCTCATATCTCCATATTCGGCCCCGATGAAACACCACACCGGCGCATCCTCCGGGCCCAGCCCGAGGTTGGTAACCATCGCTCTGGGCACTACAACCGTTCCCGAATCAACTGTTCCGGTTGGTGCCACCACTCGATAGCAGCTCATGTCATGCCGCTCAACTACCACAACCGAGGTGACCACCGTGTCGTTCTCCAAATTGACATCTCCGGCGAGCCCGGTGGAGCACGCAACTCGAAATCTTCCAACCGTGCTGGCGGTCCACTCCGGGAAGAGAACCACTTGGGACGACTCCGGCTCGATTGTCACCGCTGTGGATTCGTGATAGTCGTTGCCAATCAGAAAATGGACCGGCACAACCTCGGTGTGGGCTCCAAGGTTGGCGACAACCGCCCGCGGCACCACTGTAGTTCCGGAGTCTATCACGCCGACCGGTGCCACAATGTTCACTGCTGCGGCATCAATCCTGACCCTGACCAGCACCTCACCGCTCAGAGTGTCGTTTATCGGGTTCTCATCCCCGGTGAGCATTGTTGAGCAGCGCACCGGATGGATTCCCAACTGGCTGGCCTCCCATGGCACGAACTGCACCGTATCCTCCTGCCCGGACATTAGTAACTTATCACGGTTAGCAGAATAGAAGCTGCCGATGGTCAATTGCACCGGCACCAGCTTCGGGCTGACCGAGCTGTTCACAACCCGGGCGCAGGGCACAACCACATGGCCAGAATCAACCGTCCCGGCCGGCGCGACAATCATTGTCACCCCGGCATCGACCCTTGCAACAACCCGGACTGAATCGGAAATCGTATCATTTTCCGGATGCTGGTCACCGGCCAAGGCGGTCGAGCACCGGACTGACAGCAAGCCGGGGGCCTCTGCACACCACACGGGAAACCGAACTGTGTCCCAAGTCCCGGGGCCCAGCCGGATGTTGGCAAACTCTGTGTAGCCACTTCCAATCTGAAGCCGAACGGGAACTGTCTGACTACGTGATGAATTGTTCCCGGCCCGCACCAGCGGCACAACAGTGATGCCTGAATCAACAGTGCCGGTGGGCCGGATTATTGCCAGCGCCGCCGCATCCACCCCCAACCTGACCTCGATACTGTCTCGGGTTGTATCGTTCTCCGGGTGCCGGTCTTGGACGAGTGCAGTGGAGCAACGAACCGGCAATTGTCCAAGAGGTTCAGCGGTCCAGACCGGGAACTGCACCGTATCGGAGCTACCCGGAGCCAGCATCTTTGAACGCATTGCTGCATAGTCAGAACCAATCCAGAACCAGGTCGGAATGACCGCCAGCTCTGAGCCAAGGTTGGCAATCGTCGCCACCGGTGTGACGACCGTGCCGGAATCCAGCACCCCAGTGGGTGTTACGATATTCAGAGCTGCTGCGTCAATGCAAGCGAGGACATGCACCGAGTCCGAAAGGGTATCGTTGCCACAGAAGGTATCGCCCGCGAGACAGGTTGAACAGAACACTGCAAAACCGCCGACCGGAGAGGCAAGCCAGTCCGGAAACCGCACAGTATCCTGGGCACCTGCCGGCACCAACTTGGTCCGTGACTCCTGATAGCCGTTTGTGATGCGCATCGTCACCGGCACCATTGCCGCCGAGGTTCCGTTATTTTCAATCCGGCACACCGGTGTCACCACATCCCCTGAGTCAATCTCGCCCACTGGCGCGAGAATAGCTGTGACTCCGGCATCAACCCTGCGGCCCACCATCACCGAACCTCTCGCCGTATCATTGCTTGGGTCTCGGTCTCCAGTCAAATAAGTGTTGGCAATTACTGAATGCGTTCCTACCGGCTGAGCTACCCACTCAGCGAAGAACAGGGTGTCGGTCTCGCCCGATGCAAGAATTATGGAGTTCTCGCCACTGTAACCGGTGCCAATCACTATCTGCACCGGAATGTCCTCGGTCCCGCTCCCAAGGTTGGTGACCGCCACCGCTGGGATGACTAGGGCACCGGAGTCAACTGCTCCGGATGGGGCAATGATTGCCGTGAGCGCAGCATCTATCCGTGGCACAACCTGCACCGTGGCCCTGACCGTGTCATTCTGCCTGAATGTGTCGCCGGCCAGCGCTGTTGAACAGGTGACGATGAATGTGCCTGACGGCGACGCCGTCCAGACCGGAAAGCCCACCGTATCACTCTCTGCTGGGAGCAGAAACTTGGTCCGGCTCTCACTGTAACCCGCTCCGATGGTCAGACGCACCGGAATCAGTTGGGAACCTGTGCTCAGGTTGGCGATGCTGCACACCGGCACAATCACCGCCCCCGAGTCAACCAGGCCGACCGGAGCCAGAACCGCCAGTGCCGCCGCATCAATCCGACTGCCAACCTGGACATAGGTCGAAACCGTGTCGTTCTCCGGCTGTTCGTCCCCAGCCAGCGCGGTAGAGCATTGCACCGCAATCAGACCAACCGGTTGTGCAACCCAGTTCGGGAAATGAATCGTGTCGGTCTCGCCCGGATTGATGAGCTTGCTCCTGGTCTGCAAGTAGTCTGTTCCTATCCTGAGCCGGGCCGGAATTAGCTCCGGACCGGTCCCGTTGTTGCCAATCCGGCAGATTGGGGTAACAACCGTCCCGGAATCAATTGCGCCGGTTGGCGCGAGAATGGCAACCGAATAGGCGTCGCGATGAGCTACAACCGTCACCGAGTCGGTCCTGAGGTCGTTGCCATTGATTGTGTCGCCGGCGAGCATCGTTGAGCACCGCACCGCATGAGTTCCCACTGGCGAAGCAACCCAGTCCCTGAAGGCAACGAGCACCGTCTCACCCGGACTCACCGCTGCCATTCCATCGGCACTGTATCCGCTCCCAATCCTCATCCGGATAGGGATACTGGCCGGACTGGTTCCAAGGTTTGTGACCAGTGCCAGCGGCACAACAACCGTTCCGGAGTCAACCGTGTCGGTCGGAGCCACGATTCCAACTGCTGCCGCATCAATCTTGGTCCAGACATAGGTTATGCGTGACAGCGTGTCGTTCTCAGGGTGCTCGTCCCTGCTCAGGGCGGTGGAGCAGCGGACAAGCTGGGGGCCGGCCGGCGTTGCCAGCCACGGAGGAAACGCGACCGTATCGCTCGCCCCTGGGCCGAGCGTGTCTGAAACAACCTGATGGTAGCTTGAGCCAATCCAGAGATGGACCGGGAAGGTCTCGGCCCTGGTGCCGAAGTCTCTGACAACAACTCTTGGCACATGCACCGTGCCCGACTCGGCAGCCACGGGCGGAGATACAATCTCAACCGGCCCGACATCCGAGCCGACAACCACTCGCACCGTTGTTGAGAGCGTGTCATTGGCCGGATTCTCATCAAGTTCGGCATAGACCGAGCACCGCACCGCATGAACACCGGGGATTGTCGCCAGCCAGTCGGGAAAGAAGAGAGTATCGGTCTGAAGCGGCGCGAGGCTGTCGGTCATCGTCCAGCTCCAGCCGCTCCCGATTTTCAACGTAACACGGGCAACCGGCGCGCTTGTGCGGTAGTTCCTGATTTCAACCCTGGGGACAACAACCCTTCCCGAATCAACATCGCCGGTTGGTGCCAAGATACGGGGGACACCAACATCCACCGCCGGTGCCGGATTCAGTTCAAAGGCAATTCTCTCCAGCTGGGGCAGGTGGCAGGGACGGGTGTAGTTGAAGTTCGCCCGGTACTGCAGAAAACGTCTCCCCATGACCGGTGTCGGCAACGACCCGCCATTCATCGCCACCGGAAAGAAATCGGTCCAGGCCGAATCGGGCACCGGGCTGTCTCCGGCCCTGACCTCAATCCCGACCGATGAGCCCAGGGGCTCATTCGCCACCCAGGAGCAGCTTCCCTCTGCAATCACCGTGTCTGGGCCGATATCAAAGACCGAAGAGAGATAGCTGGCGTTGAATGCCCGGTTATAGATGTTCCCCGGCTCGCGCCAAACCCCATGATGGTCCCGGTCAGCCGGCAGTGCGGTGCTGTTGACATAATAGGGACCCCAGAGAACATAGCTGGCGCTGTCCGGCAGCATGTTATTCACGAACAGGTCCAGATATCCGTCATAGTTCAGGTCGGCAACAAAACCGCCCGAGGCATTGAATGCGAGCTCGCCAATCTCCGAACTCCAGGCGTCGCTGAAGTGGGGTGTTGTGTCCAAGCGATTGTAGAAGACCCTGGGCCGATAGGTGTTAGTGCGGCCCCAGTCGCCACGGAAGAAAACCAGGTCAAGGCTCTTGTCGGCATCCCAGGCCACGACCGCGCTTCCGCCATAGCACCGACCCGGATGAATAAGCTCCCGGTTCTGGGTTGAGAAGCCGCTCTCGCTTCCATAATATAGGAAGGCGGTCCAGACTGTATCATAGCCGGTGAGGACCACATCGAGCCAGCAGTCACCATTCAGGTCGGCAACCGACACGCCGTGCGGGTTGTTCGGAGAAACCGGCAGCCAGACAACTGACTTCGGAGTCCGGCCCGCGCCCCAGTAAAGAACCGCTGCCTGAGCGCGGCTCCACATCGATGCCACGACGTCGCCGAACCCGTCCCTGTCAAGGTCGGCAACCTCAAGATTGTGACCAATCGCGCCGCCCAGGAAAACGCTCGACCGGTTGGCGCTCGAATAACCCGATGCCGAGCCCCAGAAGATATAGAGCATCCCGTTGTCCGAACCGGCAAGAACGTCGAGGTACGAGTCCCGGTCCAGGTCATAGACCGCCACAGCCTCGCTCTGGCCTGAGACGACAAGCCAGGTTGTATCCGATGGTGATGGCCCGGAGTCGCTCCCCCAATAGATTGTCACATGGCCCGAACGCCAGCCCGAGTGAACCAGCTCAGCCCTGCCATCCAGGTCGAGGTCGGCAAGGTCAATATTCCCGCCGCCCGGGACCGGAAAGAGGCGGCGCCTCTCCGGACTGTAACCCGAGGACGACCCGAAATAGAGCCTGAGATAAGGCCCGGAGTCGTCGGCACAGACCAGGTCAAAATAGCCGTTATTGTCAACATCGAACCGTGAGAAGAACTCCACGCACCCCGAATCCGGGTCAAGCTGGGCCCTTCGGGACACAAACATCATCGGGTCCACCATCCCGTCCCGGAAATCCTCTACCCGCGTCTCGGCCCAGACCCGGCCAGACCGCGGCCCGGCAGCTTCTACTGACTCCTGAAAGATAAACTGGCCGGCAACCGCCACCAGCAGTGCAACCGCTTCCTCCAGAACCCTTCCCTCCTCGCCAACTATTCTAGCAAAAAATCGGGAACTGTCAACCTGAACCCTCGGCTTAGAGAAGCCCGGCACCGGCCCGACTCCCGCCAGGCCCCTCTCCAGGACTCACCCTCGGGCCCTTCCTGAACCCGACCCTCAACCCCCGACAACACCGGCTACAGACCCAATCACCAAGCCCCCTGCCAAACAGATGCCGATTCTACCTGGGAGACTGTCTCCCGAAAAAAGTGAAATATTGGCTAAGTCACGCTGCTGCGTCAGATAAGCTAAAAACAGCCCCTGTTTTTGGGTATAAATATACTTTGGGATGATTGGCTAGCGGAATGGCAGATGCCCTATAGAGCAGCAGAGATTAGGGGCTTGTGGCGCTCCTCGCAATGACATCTTCCCTCGTCTGTCACTGCGAGGGCGAAGCCCGTGGCGGTCTCAACCGGTCCAGACTGACACAACGGGTCCCAGTCCAGACAGGTCGGGACGATTCGGACCAGTCTATCCGATGAGATTGCTTCGTCGCTATGCTCCTCGCAATGACAGGAGGGGTGGCGCTCCTGAATGGCAGGGCCTCTTCCTATGATGTTGGCGGTAGCAGACCCTTCCTCAGCCCGGCGCCAGGCAGGCAGAGGACTGACTGGAAAAGCCTTCTAGAAGCGCCTGGGCGACGATGGGGATTTCGTCGGCCCGGATGGTGCGCAGGTCGAGCATCAGCTCGTCGTGCTCTATCCGGCCGAAGACCGGCGGCCGATAGTGACGCAGCCTGCGGGCCAGCTCATCAACCGTCATCTTCTCCGGCCTGACCGCCACCGCCACCGAGGGCAGGCTTTCGGTGGCCAGTGAGCCGCCTCCGACCTCGGCAAGGCTGTCACGCACCGCCAGCCGGGCCTTTCCTCGCAGCTTCGGCTCAACCTCGGATAGCAGCCCTTCCGCATCTTGACGCATCTGGTCAACGGACTTCAACAGAATCCTCAGAAGTGGGTGCTCCTGAACCACCCGCTCCTCGTCAAGAAACAGCTCCAGGGTCCGTTCCAGAACCGCATAGGTCAGTTTGTCGCAGCGCAGGGCCCGGGTCAAGGGGTGCTTCTTGAGCAGGTCAACGAGCCGCTTCCGGCCAACGATGATTCCCGCCTGGCACCCGCCAATCAGCTTGTCGCCGGAGAAACAGACAAGGTCGGCACCGGTGGCGATGGAGTCTTGAACCAGAGGCTCTTTGGGCAGGCCGAACCTGGAGAGGTCAATTAGGGCACCCGAGCCGAGGTCATCAACAACGGGAATGTTATATTTTCTGCCCAGCGCCACAAGCTCGGCAAGCCCAACCTCCTTGGTGAAGCCGACAATGCGGTAGTTGGAGGTGTGAACCCGGAGGAGAACCGCCGTTTCCGGTGTGATGGCATTCTGATAGTCGCGGAGGTGGGTGCGATTCGTGGTCCCGACCTCAACCATCCGGCAGCCCGACTGCTGCATCACCTCCGGGATTCTGAAGGAACCGCCAATCTCAATCAGTTGCCCCCGCGAGACAACAACTTCTTTTCCCCTGGCCAAAGCGGTGAGAATCAGTAGCGTTGCCGCGCAGTTGTTGTTGACCACCATTGCCGCCTCAGCACCGGTCAGCTCACAGAGGAGCGGCTCAACATGACGGTAGCGGCTCCCGCGGCGGCCGGTGTCAAGGTCAATCTCCAAGGAGCTGAAATGCTCGCTGACATCCAGGAGCGCCTCCTGGGCAACCCTGGGAAGTGGTGCCCGTCCCAGCCCGGTGTGGAGCACCACACCCAGGCCGTTGATTGCCCTGGTCAGCGTGGGTCTAACCTGACCGGCAAGCCGGCCGGCAAGCTCTTCAATTCGGAACCGGGCGTCATCACCGGCCAGGATTCGGTTGCGCAACTCGTCGAGATATTCGCGCACGATACGCACCACCAGCCGGCGGTGGAGCCGTGAGAGCATCGATGCAAGCCGGCTGTCGCCCAGGACCTTCTCGACCGACGGCAGTGAACGGAGTGAGTCGCTTTGTGCCATGCTAATGCACCAGCGCCTGTCGGATGAAGGTGGCGCGACGCTCATCCCTTTCGGACGGCTCGAGCCGTTCTTCCAGCATCACCTGCAGGTTTGCCGGTCTTATCAGAATCAGCAGCCGTCCGACCTCGGCCAGCGACAACTCGTTGATGAACCCGAGCGCCACCCCCAGGCGAACGGTCGCGAGAAGGTTTGTCGCCTCATCCGAAGAGATGACCCGGGCACCCTTGAGCAGGGCAAGGGAGCGGAAGACCTTGTCCTCCAGCTCCACCCGGGCGTTGCGCACCAGATAGTCGCGTGCCTTGCGCTCGTAGTCAACAATCTGGCGGCAGATGTCGGTAATGGTCTCGATAATCTCCGACTCCGACTGGCCGAGGGTCCGCTGATTTGATATCTGAAAGAAATTCCCCCTGGTCTCGGTCCCTTCACCGTAGAGGCCGCGCACCGCCAGGCCGATGTGCAGTGCCCCCCTCAGGACCTTTTCAATCTCCTGGGTAAAGACCAGTGCCGGCAGGTGCACGAGCACCGATGCCCGCATTGCGGTCCCGACATTGGTCGGGCAGGTGGTGAGGAAGCCGAACTCCGGTGAGAAGGCATAGGCGAGCTGACCTTCCAGTTTTTCGTCAAGCGCCGCCGCCTTGCCAAAGGAGGTAACAAAGTCCAGGCCCGATGCCAGGACCTGAAACCTGAGGTGGTCCTCCTCGTTGACCATCAGACTGACGGTCTCGTCGTGGCTGACAAACAGGCCGCGCCGGCCCTGGGCGCTGAGGAAGTCGGGCGATGCCAGATGCCGCTCCACAAAGAACTGACCGTTCGGTTCGGCAAGCTGCTCGTCGTCAAAGAACTGCCCCTCTTGCAGATACCCCAGGTCCTGCAGAGCCCAGCGCACCGTATCAACAACCCGGTCCCGGTCACTTGCCCGTGCCTTGGGTGAAAAGGGGACATCGGCCAGATTCCTGGCCAGCCGCACCCGGGTGGCGACAACCACATCAGAGTCCGGCCCGGTTGAGCTAAGCCAGGTTCCGACCTTCTCCGTTGTCAGTCTCATCGCCCAATTGCCGCAACTGGTCGCGCAGTGCTGCCGCCCGCTCGTAGTCCTCCCCCTCAATTGCCCGGCGCAAATCCTCCCGCAGCCTCTGGAGATTGAGCCGTTCCTGGGCCTTCTTGCGACCGGCCTTGGTCGTCCGGCCGACATGCTGCACCGCGCCGTGAATCCGCCGGAGCAAAGGCTGGAGCCGGTCGTGAAAGGCGGTCCAACACTGGGCACAGCCGAGCCTCCCCCGGCGCTTGAACTCGGCATAGGTCATCCCGCAGCCGGCACAGACCAACCGGCTGTCCTGCTCCTCCACCCGCTCCTTGAGTTCGGCCAGCACCTCGGCGACACTCGCCTTCAGCACCTCAGCCTTGACAAATCCGCGCTCCTGGGCGCACTCGGCACAGACCCAGAGCTCGGTCTTCTTGCCGTTCTTGTCGAGGCGGCTGACACTCAGCACCGCCTCATTCTTCTTGCAAAGGTCACACCGTCTCATCCTTCAGTCTCCCATCGGTAAGATGCAGTCTCCGGAATGCCCGGCTGGCCACCGCCTGATTGTGCGTCACCACCAGTATCGTCCGGCCCCGCTCCCGGGAAAGCATCACCAGGAGCTCTATCAGATTGGCGGCCGAAACCGCATCCAGGTTACCGGTCGGCTCATCGGCAAAGACCACCGCCGGCTCATTCACCAGGGCACGGGCCACCGCAACCTTGGCACGCTCTCCGCCCGACAGCTCGGCCGGCCGGTGCCCGAGCCGCGCGGTGAACCCGACCTCCTCCAGAACCCTCCGGGCCCGGGCGAGCGCTGGCGCCATCGCCATTCCCTGCACCAAAAGCGGCACCGCCACATTCTCCAGAACCGTGAACTCGGCCAGCAGGTGGTGGAACTGAAAGACAAAGCCCACTTTCCGGTTCCGCAGCTCCGGAAGACGCCATTCAGGATAGCTGAAGATTTCCAAGGAATCAAGAACGACCCGACCCTCGTCCGGCCGGTCCAGCCCGCCCAGGATGTGCAGCAGCGTTGACTTCCCCGAACCGGACGGCCCGAGGATTGCCAGAAGCTCTCCCCGCCGCACCTCAAGGTCAACACCCTTCAGCACCTCAAGCCTTTCCGGCCCGGTCACAAAACTCTTCCTTATTCCCTCCGCCTTCAAAACCACCTCGCTACCTTCCGCATTCATCCTTCCACCTTCCGCCTTCCGCATTCCGCCTTCCTCCTCCCTCCTCACTCATACCTTATCGCATCAATCGGTTGGAGCCGTGCCGCCTTATAGGCCGGATAGACCGTCGCCAGAAAAGTTATCACAATCGCCGCGCCACAGACCACCACAAAGTCCTGCCACTGCATCTGAACCGGCAGGTTCTTGATGAAATAGACATCGCCGGGCAGATTCACAAACCGGTAGCGGTTCAGAAGCCAGGAGACAACAAATCCGAACACCGCACCCAGACCGGTCCCCACCAGTCCGATGGCCAGACCGGCGAGCATGAAGATGCGGGTGATAGAGCTCGGACGGGCACCGATTGTCTTGAGGATACCAATCTCCCTGGTCTTGCGTATCACCATCATCGTCAGCATCCCGACGATGTTGAATGCCGCCACCAGCACAATCAGCACCAGGACAATAAACGTCACCACCTTCTCCATCCGCAGCGCGGTGAAGAGATTCCGGTTCTGGCTAATCCAGTCCAAGGCCCGGAACGGGTAGCCCAGCCTCCGGGCAACCAGTCGGCCAACCCGGCCGGCGTTATCAACATCCCTGACCATGACCTCAAAACCGCTGACCATCCCCTCCATTCCAAGAAACTCCTGCAGGTCGGCAAGCGACGCCAGCACCAGGCTTGAATTATACTCGTACATCCCGGCATCAAAGATGCCATTCACCCGGAACGACCTTGCCCTGGGAACCATGCCGACCGGCGTGCTCGTTCCGCCGAACGGCGATGCCAGGACCAGCCGGTCGCCCACCATGAGAGAGAGCGCTCGCGCCAACTCACAACCGACTACCACCCCTCCTGAATCAAACGAGAAACGGCCCTCAACGATGCCGGCCGCGATGCCGGCCACATCGGCCTCAATATTAGACTCAACACCCCGCACCACGCCGCCTTCAACCCTGCTGCCGGCCCGCATCAGCGTCTTCGTGTAGATGAAAGGCGCAACACTCACCACTCCGGGCACCGACCTTATTCTAGTCAGAAGCGAATCGCCTTCACCGGTAAACGGGACTGGCGCATAGCCCAACCTCGAGACAATGATGTGTGGGGTTGCACCCAGGATTCTATCCCGCAGCTCCTTGTGAAATCCGTTCTCCACCGAGAGGACGATGATGATTGCTCCGACTCCGACAAACACTCCGCCCATCGCAACTGCAGTGATGCCCGATACCAACCGCCGGCTCCGGCCACGGAGATAACGCCGGGCGATGAAAAACTCAAACCTCATCGCTCCGACCCGTGTAGACTGGGACCCGTTGTGCCACTCTGGGGTGGCGAGCGCAGCGAAGCCATCACAGACCGCCACGGGCTTCGCCCTCGCGGTGACAGACGAGGGAAGATGTCATTGCGAGGAGCGC
>JBDRUJ010000020.1:2728-18268 GCA_039801285.1 Caldifarciminota bacterium | reverse complement strand
GGAGGCTTCGTAGTCGGTCTCGGAGGAGGCCAGGAGAGGGATTTCTCCACTCGCCCTTCGGGCTCGGTCGAAATGACAGAAGTGGGCCGTGCCCGGGGCGAAATGACAGAAGTGGGCGAGGCTCAGGTGATATGACAGAATGTTAGGCGGGCGGGCTAAATTAGAGCCATGCCATTTGAAGCAGCTCCATGTCATTCCTGTCCCTGCCTTCGCAGGGGTAAACTACAGCAGGAATAGATTCCCGCCTGCGCGGGAATGACGGGAAGGGGGCGCGGGAATGACGGGAAGGGGGCGCGGGAATGACGGGAAGGAATGCGGGAATGACAGAAAAAGGGCGCGGAATGATAGGAAAGGAGCGTCAGGTTCTTTGTCATTCCGAGCTTGGCGGGGAATCCCTTGTCTTCATGGAACTCGGGACGGAAGCAGAAGAACCGGGAGTTCGGACCTGAGGGTTCAGGACTGGACTACTCAGGTTCGGACGGTATATTTATTCTTATGCAAACCCCAACCTTTGAGGAGGTGCCGTGAGAGCGTTGCTGGTTTTGTCCTGTCTTGCCGGTCTTGCCGCTGCCCTGGTGGTGCAGGAGCGGGTTGAGTTCCGGCCGGGCCATTTCACCATGAACGAGCGGGATAATTATGTTCTTATCCTGGGCGAGGATATGGACTTTGTTGATGAGCCGGGACGACCCATGCTGCCGGCAGTGCCGGTGCGGGTTGAGCTGCCCGGTCCGGCACGGGTCAAAGCGGTTCAGGTGCGGCCAGGAGACTGGGCGGAGCTAAGCGAGGATGTCGTGCCGTTTCCTGCTCAGCCGCCGGTGATTCTCTCAAGGTTTGACCTTTCGGACAAGATGGTGCCACCCGACCCCGGTGTTTACAGCTCTTCGGTTCCCTGGCCTGAAGTGTCGTGGGGCTGGACCGGAACCGGAGTCTATCATGGCAAAACCGTTGCCGAGGTGGTGCTTTATCCTCTGCGCTATGTTGGCTCGGAGAGGAGGCTTGAGTTCTGTCCCAGGTTTGAGGTCACGGTTGAGTTCGAGCCTTTGCCGTCAAGGCCGAGGCTCGACCAGGCGGAGTTCGAGTATGTGATTGTCACCGCCGCCCAGTATGACAGCATCTTCAGCCGGCTTGCCGCCTGGAAGACGCAGAAGGGGGTTCCCGCGGTGGTGCGGCACATCGACTGGGTCTATGCCAATTACCCGGGCCGCGACAATGCCGAAAGGCTGCGCAATTATCTCGCGACCCTGCCCGATTCCGGTGTCCGCTGGGTGCTGCTCGGTGGCGATGTGAGCGTGATTCCCTTCCGGAAGGCGTTTGCGATGGTAAGCGAGGGGAATATCCATCAGCGGGAGGATTCGCTGCCCTGCGACCTCTACTTCTCAGACCTTGACGGCACCTGGGACCTGGACAATGACAATGTCTTCGGCGAGGTGGCGGACTCGGTTGACCTCTATCCCGACCTTTTTGTGGGCCGGGCACCAGTAGACAATCTGAATGAAGCCCGGGGCTTTGTTAACAAGGTGCTGCAGTACGAACAGGCGGGCAGCGGGTCTTGTCAGACCAATGTCCTCTTCTTTGCCGAAATCATGTGGCAGGACCCTTACACCGATGGCGGCCGGCACAAGGACCGGCTTGAGGCCCGCTCCTTCCCTTCGGGCTACACCGTGACCAAGCGCTACCAGCGGCTGGGCAATCTCTCCAGGAGCTCGGTGATGGCGGCACTGCGCCAGGGTCAGAACTTTGCGAATCATGACGGCCACGGCTGGATTGATGTGATGAGCTGCGGCAGCAGCTATCTCAGAACCGGTGATGCCGACACCATCACTAACGGCTATCGCGGCGTCCTCTACTCCATCGGCTGCTGGACGACCGCCTTCGACTTCACCAGCATCGGCGAGGCGTTCGTCGCCAACCCGAACGGCGGGACGGTCGCAACCATCGGCCACTCCTCTTATGGCTGGGGCTCACCCGGTAATCCGGGCTTCGGCTATTCGGACCGGTTTGACGACCGGTTCTGGTTTGAGGTCCTGAACCAGAGGAACTGCCGGGCCGGTGCCGCCCTTGCCCATGCCAAGAGTTTTTTTGTGCCCTTCTCAAGGGGTGAGAATGTCTATCGCTGGCACCAGTTCCAGACCAACCTGATGGGCGACCCGGAGCTGCCAATCTGGACCAGGGTTCCTGAAAGTCTTGATGTAACCGCACCCGAAGCAATACCGGCAGGTTCGTCAAGGCTGCTTGTGACGGTAACTGTCCGGGGCCGGCCGGTTGAGGGTGCGCTCGTCTGCCTGATGAAGGGTGATGAGAGCTACTTCCGGGCCCGGACCGATGCTTCCGGTCAGGCGTGGCTGGCAGCCGAACCCAGAAGCCCGGGCAGCTTCACCCTGACCGTGACCGCTCCGAACTTCCTGCCCTGGACCGGCCAGATTCCGGTCGCCGCTGGTGCCTATGTCAATCTTGCCCGCTGGGAGTTGAACGACTCCCTGGGCAACAACGATGGCATTGCCAACCCCGAAGAGACGCTTTTCATCTCGGTCACAATGCACAACGCCGGCGACGCCCAATCCGGGCCGATGGGTCTTGTCCTCCGCACCTCCGAATCGGCGGTGGTGCTGATTGACAGCACTGAAGGTCTGGGCTCACTGGCCCCGCAGGAGTCGGTCCGGCTTGCCAACGCCTTCCGGTTGACTCTTGGTGAGACGCCTGGCGATGGCCAGCTCCTGCGGTTCGGGCTCTCGGTCACCAACGGCCGGGAGTTTTATCCTGTTATCCTGGTGGGCCGGCCAGACCTTTCGGTTGAGCGTTACTTCTGGCTCCGGCCTCCGGCCCTGCCCGGTGAGACCAAAGGGCTGAAGGTGGCGGTAAGAAACTCAGGTTTTGGCTGGGGTCATGGCACTGTCTGCCGTCTCAACTCCCTTGACCCGAATGTCACGGTTGTCGGGCCGGAGAGCCTCCATCTGGGCGAGGTGCCGCCCAGGGGTCTGACCGTGCCGGCTGACAGCTTTCTTGTGAGCATCAGCAGTGGCTGTCCCGGCTCCTATCTTGCGCCGGTTGCGGTGGTGCTCGGCTCTGAGGGGAACCGGTTTTCGGACACGGTGCGCCTGCTCGTGGGCAACTTCGGCTTCTTTGACGACATGGAGGCGGGTGAAGAGAAGTGGACTCATGGCGGAACCGGCGACCGCTGGCACCGCTCAACCTATCGTGCCCATTCCGGCAGTTATTCTTGGTACTGCGGCGACGAGGCGAGCCACCGCTACTACGACAACATGAACTCCTGGCTCCAGACCGTGCCGTTCATGGTCGCCGAGAACTGCTCGCTGAGGTTCTGGCGTTGGTTCAACGTCCCCAACTACGGTGTTGACGGCATCTATGTGATTGTGCTGCGCGGGAGCCGGGCCGAGACTCTTGACTTTATCGGGACCGGCGGCGCACTCCGACCAGGGTCGGACTTCGGGATTGAGAGCGACTGGTTTGAGGAGCGCTATGGCCTGAGCTGGCTTCCGGTCGGCGAGACGGTTCAGGTGCGCATCGGATTCAAGAGCGACGGTGACGGCGACCGGGGCGAAGGGTTCTACATTGACGACCTCCTGGTGACCGGCGGGGGCGGTCTGGCGGTGGCGCTCGATGTCGGGGCCGAACCAGCCGCGCCCCAGCGACTCCTTGCCCGGCCCAACCCGTTCCGGACCCGGACAACCATTCTGCTCAACCGCTCACCGCTGACGATTCTGGTCTATGACCCTGGTGGCCGGTTGGTGCGGACCCTGACGCCATCCGGCACGGAGCCGGCAACCCGATATGTCGTCTGGGATGGAACTGACGAACAGGGGAGAAGGCTCAAAGCCGGCGTCTATTTCCTACGGATGTCCGACCCGTCAGACCGGGCCGAGACCGGCAAGGTCCTTCTGACCCGCTAGGCGGAGGTAACAGGAATGCCCGGCATTATCATCCCCAACTTCGAGTTCCGCGACCTGTTCATGGAGTTCGGCGCCCAGGAGGCGAAGAAGTGCTATCAGTGCGGGATGTGCATGTCCCTCTGCCCCTGGTTTCAGCTTGAGGGGGTGGAGTTTGCGGTCTATCGCCTTGCCCAGGCGGTGCGGCTCGGCGGTCTGCTCAATGCCGAGCTGCCCGAAGAGGTGGCGGCCGAGGTGAATGAGCTCTACCGGTGTGTCGGCTGCGAGTCCTGCCTTGCCCAGTGCCCCAGGGGTGTTGACATCCCGGCATTCCTGCGCGCGGTGCGCAGAATCATGGTTGAGAACCGCTCGGTTCCGGCCGCACTCCAGACAACCATCTCGCAGGCTTTGTCAACCGGCAATCCCTGGGCCGGCGCACGCGAGGCAAGGACCGAATGGGCAAAGGGGCTTGAGGTTCCCGAGTTTGCACCTGATATGGAGTTTCTCTGGTTCACCTGCTGCACCGCCGACTACGACCCGAGATGCCAGAAGATAAACCGTGCCACCGCCCGGCTCCTTGCTGCGGCCGGTGTCTCCTTCGGCATTTTGCCGAACCACGACTGCTGCGGCGAGGCATTCAGAAGGGCCGGGGCTGAGGAGCTCTTCTCCAGGCTCGCCGCGACCAACACCAGCCTGCTTCGAGGCTCAGCCGGGCAGCGACTCCTTGTCACCTCACCCCACTGCCTGAACAGCTTTCATCGCGACTACCAGGTGCCGGGCCTTCAACCTCTTCATGTGACCCAGCTCCTGAGCCGGCTGATTGCCGAGGGCCGGCTCCGGCCGGGACAGGAGTTTCCCCGGCGAGTTGTCTATCATGACCCCTGCACCCTGGGCCGGCAGCAAGGTATCTACGATGAACCCAGGCAGGTCCTGAAGAGTATCCCGGGTCTTGAGCTTCTGGAGATTGAGAACTTCAGCCGTGACCAGAGCGTCTGCTGCGGCGGGGGCGGCGGCGGCCTCTGGCTTGACTGGCCCAAAGGCGAGCGGCTCTCCGACCTGAGGGTTCGCCAGGCGGCCGAGACCGGTGCCGGGATTCTGGCGGTCGCCTGCCCCTACTGTCTATTGATGTTTGAGGACAGCGTCAAGACCCTGGGCCTGGAGCTTCAGGTCATGGATATTACCGAGATTCTGGCAGCTAGTATTCCTGAGGCAGAGTCAGAAGTTCCTGGTAGCTGAAGACCGGGCCGTCCTTGCAGACGAACTTCGGCCCGATGTTGCAGTGGCCGCACTTGCCAATCCCGCACTTCATCCGGTTCTCCAGCGACAGAAACACCCGGTCCGGAGAAAAGCCCAGCTCCTTGAGTACCGGATGGGTGAAGCGAATCATGACCGGTGGTCCGCAGACCAGGGCAACGGCATTGGTTGCTGCCGGTGCAACCTGCCTGAGGACATTGGGGACCAGTCCTTCGGTCTTGGGCCAGTCGGCACCGTTGAGCCGGTCAACGCAGATGACGAGCCTCAGGTCCGGCCTTTTCTCAAGTTCCTTGAGTTCTTCCTTGTAGAGCAGTTCGCCCGGACTGCGTGCACCGTAGATGACGGTAACATCTCCGAAGCCGGGCCGGTTTTCGGGCTGCAGGATGTGGACCAGGGTGGCGCGCAGGGTGGTGAATGAGAAGCCGCCGGAGACAATCACCACATCCCGGCCCGTCATCAAATCCCAGGGGTAGGAGTTGCCATAGGGCCCGCGCAGGCCGATGATTGAACCCCTGTCCAGCTCATGCAGGGCGGTGGTGAAGGTGCCGATGCGCTTGACCGTGAACCTGAGGAGCGGCTCAGATGGAGCCGAGGCAATCCCGAACGGCGCCTCGCCCACTCCGGCGATTGATAGAAAGGCGAACTGCCCCGGCACAAAGTGCCAGCCCTTCCGGTGCTCCTCATTCACAAACGAGAGCTCAAAGCTCTTCAGGTCACGGGCTTCGTTCTCAATCGTGACCTGCTCAATCCGCACTGGAATCGGCCGATAGGGATTCGCTGTCATCTGTCACTCCGGCAGCATCTTCAGAAGGGTTTCAACAGTCTCCCGGATGTCAATCCCGTTCGGGCAGGCGCTGATGCAGCGGCCGCAGCCGACGCAGGAGAGTTCACCGACCATCGCCACTGTGTAGCTGAACTTGTCCATCACCCGGTTGCGGAACCGGGAATGGGGTGTGGCACGGGGGTTGTGGCCCGAGGCGTGACGGGAATAGAGTGTGAACTGGCAGGAGTCCCAGACCCGCATGCGCCGGCCCCGGCCCCGAAACTCCTCGTCGGTGACGTCGAAGCAGCGGCAGGTCGGACAGAGAAAGGTGCAGACCCCGCAGTTGACGCAGGGCAGGGAAAGCGCCTGCCAGACGGCATCGGCCGGGCCCGACCCTTCAGACACCAGCGTCCGGTCCAGCCGCCGCTTCAGGCTGGCGGTATCAATCGTCGTGGTGATTGCCTGCCCGGCATTTTCGGCGAGCCTCTGTTTCTTTTCCATGTCGGCCTGGCTGGCCACCGGCATATCGGCAACCAGCGCCGCACCCTTTTCCGTCACCGGCTCGGCAAGAAACCCGTCACTTAGGTCGGTAAGGAGGAGGTCAAGACCCGTTGTCCCTGATGGGCTGCCACCCACCGCCCGGCAGAAGCAGGTGTCGGCCGGCCGGTTGCAGGCAAGACCGACGAGCGTTGTCCTTTCCCGTCGGGCACGGTAGTAGATATCTGAAGGGGCTGAACTGTCCGACCGACCTGAGAAGAACCGGTCGAGAAACGCCACCGCCGCCCCATCACAGGGCCGGACCCCGAACAGAACCTGCTCCTGAGGAGGCTCGGGCTCAACCATCCTGCCCGGCTCCGATGGGCTGAAATGAAAGAGCACTTCACACTGCGGGAAGAGCAGCTCCTTGGGGCGCAGTCCGAGCTGTCCCACCACTCCGACATCCGCAAGACCTTCCAGCTTGACCTCACTGGAAGAGCCAATCCGCCGGAACTCCAACTTTCCGGTTTCCTCAACCGCCACCGGCGCATAGACCGCACATTTGGCAACCAGTTCATCAATCAGCCGGTCGAACTCAGCCCGGGTGAGGATGCGCGGCGCTGACCGCTCACTGCTGACCGCCTTCCGCTGTCCGCCGACCGCTGACCGCCTGCTGCCCTTCCGCATTCCGCCCGCCGTCTTTCGCCTTTCGCCTTTCGCCTTCATCCTGCCGCCTTTCAGATGATAAACTCCTGCCGGTCATCAGGGTCAAAGACCGTCAAAGGCGGTTTCTCCTCGGCCCTGAGACCGGCAATGTGGCCGAACCGCTCTTTGACAATCTGGCTGACCTTCCGGTTGAGGCTCATCAGGTCAATCGCCATCGGACAGGCCCGGGAACAGGCCCCGCACTCGACGCACCGACCCGCCATGTGCAGCGCCCGGATGATGTGAAAAAGCATATTGTCGGAAAGCCTCGTTGTCCGGCCCACCCAGGATGGCATCGTGGTATCAACAAAGCATATCGGGCAGTAGCAGCTCGGGCAGACCTGACGGCAGGCATAGCACCGGATGCAGCGGGAAACTTCATTCTTGAACCATTGCCACCGCTGTCCGCTGTCGGCTGACTGCTGACCTCCTGCCGCCTTCAGCTGACCGCTGGCTGCTGCCGGTTCGCCAATCAGTTCATCATAGATGACTGGGTTCGGGAACTGGCAGGTCTGGCAGGAGTCGGACAGTCTGCTATCCTGGAGAACTCCGTTGCAGCCTACGCCCAGTATGAACACATCCTCCCGCCTGAGCTGATGCTCCTGAAGTAGCAGGACAATCGAGCGGGAGTCGCAGCCTTTGGCCACCACCCCAATCCGGCCCAGATGCTTCACCTTGGGCAGGAATGCGGCAAGGTTCGGCCCGCAGCTCTGGTCAAAGACAAGCAGCGAGGCATCTTCCGGCCGGGTGATGAATGCCGGCTGGGCCGAGCTCCGGCCCGGCCGATACCCAAGAAGCATGACCACCTGCCCCGAGGAGAGAAGCTCCCTGGCCCGCCTCTGAATGACAGCAGTCACATCATTCGGCATTCATCCTCCGGTTCGGTCCGAGTTTCCGTATCCGCTCGGTAACCTCCCTGACCACTTCGGCAAACCGCTCGCCCTCGGCCGCCGAGACCCAGGAGAAGCTCACCCGGCCCGGCTCAATACCGCAGAACTCGAGCAGGTCATGAAGCACCGCAAACCGGCGCCGGGCAACATAGTTGCCGGTCAGATAGTGGCAGTCGCCCGGATGGCAGCCGGAGACCAGGACACCGTCGGCACCGTTCTGAAGCGCCTTGAGGATAAAGAGCGGGTCAACCCGGCCCGAGCAGGGAACCCGAATCACCCGGATGCTCGGCGGATACTGAATCCGGGAGATTCCGGCCAGGTCGGCACCGGCATAGGAGCACCAGTTGCAGAGAAAGGCGACAATCCTCGGCTCAAACTCCTGCATTTCACTCACCGCTGACCGCCTCCGCGAGCCGTTCGTCGCTCATCAGGGCATCTATCTCTCTCTGGACATTCTCCGCCGCAAATCCCCAAACATCAATCGCTAGGGAGCGGCAATTGGCCGCACAGGCACCACAACCTTTGCACAGCGCCTCATTCACCACCGCCGCCTGCCTGCCGGTCCGTTCATCAACCACCTTGACCTCAATTGCCCGATAGGCGCAGAGGCTCTCGCACATGTGGCAGGCGGAGCAGCGCTCCGGGTTGACATGGGCAACCGTCGCCTCGGCCTCAACATGGTCACGACTGAGAACGGTCGCCGCCCGGCCGGCCGCTGCCTGCGCCTGGGCAATCGCCTCATCAATAAACTTCGGGTAATGGCACATCCCGGCAAGAAAGACCCCGTCGGTGGCGCAATCCACCGGCCGGAGCTTCATGTGTGCCTCAAGGAAGAAACCGTCCTGATGGAGCGGAATCTTCAACATCTGGGCCAGCTCCCGCGCCCCCTCCGGCGCTTCAACACCGGCCGAAAGGACCAGAAGGTCGGGCAGGAGGGTCAACTCCTCTGCCAGTACCGGGTCGCGCACCTTCACCTCCAGCCTCCCGTCTTCAACCGTCACCGCGGGCTTCGCCACCGGCTCGAACGGGATAAAGACCACCCCACGTTCCCGTGCCGCGCGGTAGAACTCCTCTCGGAATCCGTAGGTTCTGATGTCCCGATAGAGGACAAAGACGCCGAGCTCCGGATTCAGCTCCTTCAGCGCCAGGGCGTTCTTAATTGCCTCGGCGCAACAGATGCGCGAGCAGTAGTTCCGCCCCTCCTCGCGCGACCCGACACACTGAATCATCACCACCGAGCGGAGAGCGGCAAGCGACGAGCGCTCCCGAAGGAGCCGTTCCAGCTCCTGCTGAGTCACGATTGCCGGCGACTGGCCATAGTGATATTCGGTCGGCTGGCGGTAACGGCCGCCGGTGGCAACAATCACCACACCGTGCTCAAGCAGGACATCGGACCTGTCTGACCTGTCGGACGCGTCGGACAGGCCGACGGTCGTCCGGTAATTACCCACAAAACCCTCAATTGACCTGATGGTCGCACCGAGGAAAAGCCTGATGCGCGGATGGGAGCGAACCCGTTCCTCAAGCTCCCTGAGCCGCTCCTGGACATCTTCTCCCTCAAGGGTGCGCCAGATAGTGCGGGCGTTGCCGCCCAGCTGCTGCTCCTTTTCTACCAGAAAGACATCAAATCCGGCATCACCTAGCGCAAGCGCCGCACTCATCCCCGCGATGCCGCCGCCAATCACCAGACCGGCCCTGGTTACGGGCAGCCGGAGCCGGGCCAGTGGTTTCTGGCGGACCGCCCGCGCCACCGCCATCTTCACCAGCTCCTTGGCCTTCACCGTTGCCTTCTCCGGCTCCTTCATGTGAACCCAGGAGCACTGGTCGCGGATGTTCGCCATGGTGAAGAGGTGGGGATTGAGTCCTGCCTCGACTAGCGTCGCTTGAAACAGAGGCTCATGGGTGCGGGGAGAGCAGGATGCGACTACCACCCGGTTCAGCCGATGCTCAAGAATCTTTTCACGGATGCGCTGTTGGGCATCACTGGAGCAACTGTAGAGGTTCTCCTCGGCATAGACCACAAACGGCAGGGTCCGGGCGAACTCCACAACCGAGGGCACATTCACCACAGCACCGATGTTCACACCGCAATGGCAGACAAATACCCCGACCCTGGGTGGCTCGCCCCGGACGTCACGCTCGGCGCACTCCGCACTCCGCATTCCGCATTCCGCCGGACGCTCGACGCCGGACGCCAGCCAGCGCTGAACCAGTGCGGCCGAGGCCGAAGCCAGAGTAACCGTCTCGGGAATTGCCATGGGCGCAGCAAACGGCCCTACCACCGCAATTCCGGGCCGTGATGTTGCAACCGGAACCCACGATGAGGTCTCGACAAACGAATAACGATTCAGCCTGATGCCCAGCCGCTCGGCCAAGGTCGCAAGCTCACACGCCGGCACAAAGCCGCACGAGAGCACCACCATATCGAACTCGGCGGAGAGTTGAGACCCAGACCCGTCAAGGGGCGCGAACCGGACAATCAGATTCCGGGTCTGGGGAATCTCCCGTACCTCCGCCACCCGCCCCCGGATGAATCTGACCCCGTACTCCTGCTCGGCTCTGGCCACATAACGGTCGAAGTCCTTGCCATAGGCCCGCATGTCCATGTAGAAAATTGTCGGCTCAATTTCGGGCGCATGCTCCCTGGCGATCACCGCCTCCTTGACCGCGGCCATGCAGCACATCGCCGAACAGTATCCGAGGTTCAACCCTTCATCCCGCGAGCCGACGCACTGAATCCAGGCAATCCGCCTCGGCGGCTGCTTGTCCGAGGGCCGCTGGATATGGCCCGAAAAAGGCCCGGATGCCGAGAGAATCCGCTCAAACTCAATGTTGGTCACAACATTAGAAAACCGGCCATAGCCGAACTCGGGCCTTATGCCCGGACCGTTCTGGCGCGCCACTGAGACACCAGAAGCCACAATCACCGCACCTACCGTCAGCTCAACATCGCTGTCCTTCTGGGTGTAGTCAATCGCACCGGCCTTACAGGCCTTCTGACAGGCACCGCACCGGTCCTGGGTGAACTTGAGACACCGGCTGCGGTCAATCACCGGAGCATTGGGCACCGCCTGAGCGTAAAGGCGATAAATTGCCCGACGGAAGGTCAGGCCACCCTCAAATTCGTTGGGGATGTCGCGCACCGGACATCTGGTCAGACAATCGCCACAGCCGGTGCATCTGGTCAAATCCACCGAGCGGGCATGGCGTCGCAGCCGGACCTGAAATGCGCCCGCTTCTCCCTGAATCTCCAGCAGTTCAGTCAGGGTCAGCAGTTCAATGTTCGGATGCCGGGCGGCCCCCACCAGCTTCGGCGAAAGGATGCACATCGAACAGTCGTTGGTGGGAAAGGTCTTGTCGAGCATCGCCATCAGGCCGCCTATCGCCGGCGCCCGCTCTGCAAGATAAACCCGGTAACCGGTATCGGCCAAATCAAGCGCCGCCTGAACCCCACCGATGCCGCCGCCCAGCACCAGCACCGCATTCCGCATTCCGCTTTCCGCTTTCCGCTCACCGCTCACCGCTCACCACCCTCCGCTCTCCGCTCCAGCACCGCCAGCGATTCGGGATAACTGTAGCCATCCTCAAGGGCACACTGCCTGATGGCGTTCATTATCCGGCTTATCTGAACTCCCTGCGGGCAGCGGGTAACACAACGAAAGTGGATGGCACAGATTTCCCGGAACTCATCACATCGGGCCGATTCCACCAGACCGAGATTCACCTTCCTGATGAATCGCCGCGCATCCCGAGTCGGGTCGAGAAGCGCCTCGGGACAGACCGCGGAGCAGGAGCCGCAAAGGTAGCAGGCGCGTGCCGTTTGAAGCCCCTGGGCAGCCGGTTCCCGCTCAAGCGCCGACGCCACCTCGCCGATATTCACCCCCTGGGGACAGCGGGTCGGACAGGTGGCATGATAGGAACAGAGCCACACAAACTCCGACCGGTAAACCTCGTCCTTCAGCCCGAGAATTGCCATCCTTATGATGCGTCGCGGGTTGTACTTCTCATCCAGTCTGCGCACCGGACAAGAGGCGGTGCAGGAGCCGCAGGCCAGGCAGTGCATAAAGCCGGCATCACCTGCCTTCTCGGACAGCCGGACCCGGAAATCGCTGTCCAGCTCGTTGAGGAGCAGCTCGTCGCCTTCCTGCTGCTGCATTACGTCCTCCGCCGAAGACAAGTGATTCCTTGACTCCGCCCGGAATAACACTGGTCTATCATTTCGTTTACTCCTCTCCCAGCCGCTGAAACTCGTCTTCGCGGAAGGTGGTCAGAGGCAGCGGTTCCTCCAGCGACCGGCCCGAAAGGTAGCCGAACTCCTCCTGCGCATTCCGGGCGACCTTCTTGAACAGCGTCGCCAAACCGATGCCGGCCGGACAGGAGTCTTCGCAGACACCACACTGGACGCAGGATGTCATCATGTGGTTCATCCGCGTCAGGTGGAACAGGAGTGTCTCTCTCGGCATCCTTCTCAGCCCTTTGCGCCGGGTCAGCCGGACATGCTCGGCAATATCCTTCCGGAAGACATCGGAGTCAAAGAAGCACTCCCGGCAGTAGCAGATTGGGCATACCTTCATGCAGTTGTGGCAGTTGAGACAGTCGGCGAAGAACCGGACCAGGTTCTCCGGTCCGAGCACCGCCCTGTCAAGCTCGGTAAGCCGCTCTGCAATCTGCTCCCGCCTCCTGGTAATGAGCGTCTCCAGTGCCGACCTGCGGTCCGCCGGTTCATCCTGCGGTTCAAGAGTGATATCCTCTAAGAGCTTATCGCCCTTTTCTGTAGCCGCCTCAAGCCAGAGCTCCCGGTCCGGGTCAAGGCCAATGTAGCCGATGGCCAGGTCAAAGACCAGGGGCTGAGGTGTTTCGCAGAGCTGGCAGGCGGTTCTGAGTTCTGAGTTTGCCAAGTCCCTCTTCCGGGCGAAGTTGTTGTCAAAGTCCGGGTCTTGGGCAAGCAGTTTGCGATAGGTCGCCACCTTGAATGTCCCGGGACAGTCAATACCGATGAGCACCAGGTTGTCCAGGGCAATCTGTTGCAGCTTCGCCAGCTCCACCACCGCCCGGAGCTCACAGGGGCGCAGTACCGCACCCACCTTTGCCGTGTCCGGCCCCGCATCCCGGCCTACGTCGGCGAGAACCTGAGCACCGTTGACGTGAAGACAGGGCAGCAGGGGGGCAGCTTCCGTCAGCGCTTCCGGCTGGGCCACGAGAGCTAAGGTTACCACACCGCTCCGGGAGCGGGCCGGAACCAGGAGCGCTGACAGCCGGCCGTCAGCGAGCCAGCGGCGATAAACCGTTCGCAGCGTCTCGGCCGGATTGTTGTCGGCAACCTTTAGGAGACCCTTCACCTTACACCTCCCACAGCTTTCTGAAGGGTGACGGCCCCTTTTTCCGGAGGCGCTCGACGAGCTCGGCAACCGTATCGGCAAACCTGCGGCCCTCGGCAGCGCTTATCCAGCGCAGCAGCACCCGGTCTTCGTCCAGGCCCAGGGAGCGCATTATGGAATTGAACAGCACCAGCCGACGCCGGGCCTTGTAGTTGCCCGATACATAGTGACAGTCACCGGGATGGCAGCCGCCGATAAAGACGCCGTCGGCACCCTCAAGCAGGGCGCGCAGAATATAGACCGAGTCCACCGCACCGGAGCACATCACCCGGATGGGCCTCATGTTGGGCGGATACTGAAGCCGGGAAGTCCCGGCAAGATCGGCACCGGCATAGGTGCACCAGTTACAGAGAAATCCGACAATCTTCGGCTCAAATTCACCATCTGCCATTGACTAACCTCCTATCCTGCATCCCGCTGTCCGCTGACAGCCTTCCGCCTTCATCCTCCCGCCTTTCCTATAGCCGCCTTTCCTATAGCGCCGCATCAACCATTGAGATGAGTTGCCGGGACTGGAATCCCCGGAGTTCAATCGCACTGGAAGGACAGGCAGCGGCACAGGCCCCGCAGCCCTGACAGAGTACTGCGGTGACCTCGGAATGGCCGGTTTCGGGGTTGACCCGTACTGCTTCGAACTGACATACCTCTTCACAGACCCCGCAACCTTGGCACCAGCGTTCATTGACACTGGCCACCACTGCCTCGGTTGCCAACTCCTTCTGAGCGATGATTGAGCAGGCCCGCCCCGCAGCCGCATAAGCCTGGGCGATCGTTTCCGGAATGCGCCGCGGGCTGTGACACAGACCGGCCATGAATATGCCACGCGTGCTGAAGTCCACCGGCCTGAGCTTCATATGCGCCTCTAGGAAGAAACCATCTTCGTTGAGCGGAACCTTCAGGAGCCGGGCAAGCTGCCGGTTTTCTTCTGAAGGAGTTACGCCGGTGGCGAGAACCACGAGGTCGGCGTTTATCCCGAGCCGGCGCTGAAGGACCGGGTCGAAGACTGAGATGTGGAGCCATGACTCGCCTGCCGTCAGCTCGGGGCCGGCGTCCGGCTCATAGCGGATAAAGATGACACCTTGGGCCCGGGCGTCGCGATAGAGCGCCTCCCGAAAACCGTAGGTGCGCATGTCACGGTAGAAGATGTAAACATTGCACTTTGGGTTGAGACTTTTCAGGCGCAGTGCATTTTTGACCGCCTGGGTGCAGCAGACCCGCGAGCACCAGGGATGCTCGTCGTCCCGCGACCCGACACACTGAATCATCACCACATTCCTGAGACTGCCCATCTCCGATTGGCGACTGGCAAGAAGCTGCTCCAGCTCGGTCTGGGTCTTCACCCTCGGGTCCTGACCGTAGAGAAACTGAGTGGGATGAAACTCCTCTGCCCCGGTTGCAACAATAATAACACCATGCTCAAGCTGGGCTTCGGACCGGCCCGACCTGTCGGACGAGTCGGCCAGGGCAAGCGTGGTCTTGTAGTTGCCGACATAGCCCTCAATTGCCCTGATGGTGGCATTGGTGAAAAGTTTCACCTTGGGGTGGGTGCGGAGCCGCTCCTCCAGCCGCCTCAGCAATGAACCCAGTTCCTCACCGTTGTCGGTGAACCGTAATCGGCGCAGGTGGCCGCCCAGCTCCGGCTGCTTCTCAACAAGATAAACACTAAACCCTTGGTCAGCGATAGCGATTGCTGCGGTCATGCCCGCCAGGCCACCACCAATCACCAGTGCCCTCTGGACAACCGGCTGGCTCTGGGAGGCGAGGGGCCTGAGCAGCCGGGCGTTGGCCACCGCCATCCGGACGAGCTCCTTCGCCTTCTCCGTTGCCCTCTCCGGCTCCTTCATGTGAACCCAGGAACACTGGTCGCGGATGTTAGCCATGGTGAAGAGGTGAGGATTGAGTCCCGCCTCGGCAAGGGTCTCCTGGAACAGGGGCTCATGCGTCCGGGGCGTGCAGGAGGCGACTACCACCCGGTTGAGGCGGTGTTCGGCGATGGCGGCACGAATCTTCTGTTGGGTGTCCTGGGAGCAGGTGAACAGGTTCTCCTCGGCATAGACCACATCGGGCAGGCTCCGGGCATATTTCACCACCTCGGGAACCCGAACTGTGCCCGAGATGTTGATGCCGCAGTTGCAGACAAAGACCCCGATTCGTGGCGGACCGAACGCGTCGGGTGGCGGATGAAAGGT
>JBDRUJ010000020.1:0-2718 GCA_039801285.1 Caldifarciminota bacterium | reverse complement strand
CTCTTTGGCCGCACCAGACTGTTCCGGGCCGGTGCCAGGATGGCGGCAGCGGCAGCAGCAGCACCTGTCGCTTCGGTCACCGTTTCTGGAATGTCCTTGGGCTCGGTCAAGGCACCGCAGGCAAAGACTCCAGCCCGGCTCGTCCTGACCGGGTCGAACCGGTCGGTCACGACAAATCCCTGCTCGTCGGTCTCAAGACCGAGGCGCTGGCAGAGTTCGCTCGTGGCTGGGTTGGGAACCAAAGCGCTGGAGAGGACGACCATGTCGTACTCCTCCTCCCGCAAGACACCGCTTTCCTCCTCGAAGGTGACAATCAGGTTGTCGCTGCCTGCAACCGGCCTGATGGCGCTCACCTTGCATCGGCGGAACTGGACCGCGGAATCCTTCTGCGCCCGCTCGTAGTACCGCTCGAAGTCCTTGCCATAGCAGCGCATGTCCATGAAGTAGATGTGACATTCAAGGTCGCCGCCGTAGTGCTCACGGGCGATGACTGCCTCCTTGATGGCGAACATGCAGCAGACTGCCGAGCAGTAGTAGTGTTCGACATTGCGGGAGCCGACGCACTGAATCCAGGCAATGCGCCTTGGAGTCCGGCCATCTGAGGGCCGCCGGACATGGCCTTCGTATGGCCCGGATGCCGAGAGAATCCGTTCAAACTCAAGACTGGTAACGACATTCTTGAATCGACCATAGCCATAACCCTGCTCCCGCTCCCCGGTCGGCTGAAGCTCGGTAAAGCCGCTTGCCAGGAGCACCGCACCGACCGCCAGCTCCTCCTCCTGTGCTTCAGTTGTGTGGTCAATAGCCTGCGCCTGGCACGCGGCAACACACTGGAGACATTCGCTGCAGATGCCGCAGTTGAGGCACCGCTCCGCCTCCGCCACCGCGGTCGCCTCATCAAACCCCAGAGCCGTCTCACGGAAGTTTTCCTGCCGCTCCGCAACCGCCAGGGTCGGCTCCTCGGCTCTGGACCGCGGCTCTATTCCGGTTCGCGCCTTTGCCGACTCATCAAGGGTCGCCTTCCTTGGTCTGGGCTGCTCCCGACCCTGCTTAAGGTCCTGGCTTCTGAGGAAACGGTCAATGGAGATTGCCGCCTCGTGGCCGGCCTGAACCGCCTCAATCACCGATGCCGGCCCCTTCACCATGTCGCCGCCCGCAAATACACCGGGAATGTTTGTCGCTAGTGTCAGGGGGTCCACCTTGAATGTTCCAGCTGGACCCCGCTCAAAACCGTCAAAGCCGTCTGCGGCAACCGCCTGCCCAATCGCCAGAATTACTGTCTCGCAGGGAACGAACCCTTCTTTTGTGCCAAACTGCGGGTTGAACCGGCCCGTCTCATCAAACACCCTGGTGCACTCAATCGTCTGCAGCCCCTTGACCCGTCCCGACTCACCGATGATGGCTTTCGGCCCCCATCCCGGATTTATCGTGACACCCTCGGCCAGCGCCTCCTCAATCTCCCACTCATGGGCCGGCATCTCCGACCGCTGCTCCAGACAGACCATCGTAACCTCTTCGGCCCCGAGTCTTTTTGCACAGAGCGCCACATCCACCGCCACGTTGCCACCGCCAATCACCGCCACCTGCCGGCCCAGTGCCGGCCTTTTCCCATCGTTCACTGCTCCGAGAAAGTCGAGCCCCAGAACCACCCCTTCCAGTTCCATCCCAGGAATCCTCAGGCTCCGACTCTGTTGGCAGCCCAGGGCAAGAAACACCGCCGAATAACCTTCGGCCAGAAGACGCTGAATCCCGGCTGTGTCCTTTATCTCGCTGTTGAGGTTCAGCTCTATACCTGTTGCCAGAATGTCGCCAATTTCCCTCTCCAAGACCTCTCTGGGCAACCGGTAGGCTGGAATGCCCCAACGCATCATCCCGCCGGGCTGGTTGCGTGCGTCAAACACCGTCACCTTGTAGCCCTTGGCTCTCAGGTCAAGAGCACAGGTCAGCCCGGCCGGGCCCGACCCAACAACTGCCACCCGTTCCGGCCGCTCCTGAGCCGGTTGCGGATAGGGAGTCGGCCCTTGGGCATAGGCCTGGTCGGCAATGAACCGTTTCAGAGTCCTGATTGATACCGGCTCATCAACCTCCTTGCGGTTGCACTCCTGTTCGCAGGGGTGATGGCAGACCCGGCCGCAGACACCGACAAATGGCAACCGCTCCCGCACCAGCTCATATGCCTCCCGGAACTTCCGCTGACTGATGAGTGCTACATATCCCTGAGCATTCACCCCGGCCGGACAGGCAATCCGGCACGGTGCCCGCCCCGGGTTCTTCTCAATCACCGCCGCATTGGGAATCGCCTGCGGATAGAGCTTGTACACCGCGCGGCGCAGCGACAGATTCCGGTTGTAGGAATCGGGAACCTGCACCGGGCAGACCTTGGCACAGTCCATGCAACCGGTGCACTTGTCCAGGAGCACATAACGGGGCTTGCGCCTGACTTTCGCCCGGAAGTTACCCGGCTCACCCTCCAGGCTCAACAGCTCGCAATAGCTCAAGAGCTCGATGTTCGGATGCCGGCCCGCCGCCACCAGCTTGGGCGAGACAATGCACATCGAGCAGTCATTGGTGGGAAATGTCTTGTCGAGCATCGCCATCACCCCACCAATCGCCGGGCCGGAGTCCAAAAGATAGACCTTGAATCCGGCATCAGCCAGCTCCAAGGCCGACTGAATCCCGGCAATCCCGGCACCCACCACCAGCACTGCACCGACCACC
>JBDRUJ010000019.1:17994-18426 GCA_039801285.1 Caldifarciminota bacterium | reverse complement strand
TTGGTTGTGGTCTGCCGGCTCAAAAACCCGCTCAACTGGCAGTCCCGGGACGGTGAGCCGGTGAGGCTGGTGGTGGCCATCGTTTCGCCCCCGAGCCTCTGCGCCCTTTATCTGAAGGTCCTGGCGGTCCTGGCCCGTGCCCTCCACGAAGAGACAGTCCGCAGCCAGGCGCTTATGGTTGAGACAGCGGCCCGGGCCGCCGAAATCATCGCCAACTCGGCCCAAGCGATTCAGTGCTGACCGGAAAGGGAGAGGTCACCTTGGACCGCTTCTGCCGTCTGGCTTCGGGCGTCCAGCCTCTTTTCGGGCCTGACGGACCTTAGCCCGGACATCCTCGACCGCTTCGGCCATCTGCTGAAGAGTCTTCAGGTTCTCCTCAGCCTCGGCCTGGTCGAGAATCTGGATTGCGAAACCAGCATGGACAATCACATA
>JBDRUJ010000019.1:0-17984 GCA_039801285.1 Caldifarciminota bacterium | reverse complement strand
TGACCAGAGGGGTCATCACCACCGACACCTCCCGTGCCACCCCGCCCACTTCGCCAACTGCCATCTCGCCCTTGAGCTCAACAATCTTGACCGGAACCGCCAGACACATATCAAGTCCTCAGCTTCCGCTTCTCGGCCGCCGGGAAGAGAACATTGTTCAGAATCAGCCGGTAGCCGGGTGAGTTCTTGTGCAAAGAAAGGTCGGTAGCCCGGTCGTGAATCCGGTGGGCAAAGTCCTCAGGGTCGTGGCCGCCGAGAAAGGTGAATGTCCCCTTGCCGAAGTTCCCATGGATGTACTTCACCTCCTCGGTGTTGACCACCTCGCCCATCACCAGGACATCCCGCTTCAGCCGTTCCCTGCGGAACCCGCAGTTCTGGCCCAGAAACTCCTTGACCAGGCCGACATGGTTCTGAACCAGCATCGTCGGCACCGGGTCGAACTTGGCCGAGAAGTCGAAGAGTGAAAAGTAGACATCAGGGCCGCGGGCCGTCGCCTCAAGATAGGTGTCAATATCGGAGTGCTCGTAAATCAAGGGGTCGATGATGACCTGAAAGTTCTCAAAGGCAAAGCAGCCGGTGTAGTCCAGCTTTGCGGCATAATTCGGGTCAATCGGGTCGCCGTCAAAGACGGCATCGCAGATGTCGGTGTTTCGGGCGGCCCAGGCGATGTCAGGGGTGTCGGTCGCCGAGCACATGGCAAAGAGCATCCCGCCTTCGGCGACATATTTTCTTATCGCCTCGATGACCGCCAGCTTAAGCCGGCTCACCTTTCTGAACCCCAGCTCCTGGGCGGTGCGGGTGTTCAGCGCCACCTCCTCTTGATACCACTCCTCATTCCGGTAGGAGCCGTAGAACTTTCCGAACTGGCCGGTGAAGTCCTCATGATGGAGGTGCAGCCAGTCGAACTGTGAGAGTTTGCCGGCCAGGACCTCCTTATCCCAGACAACATCGTAGGGAATGCCCGCATACTCCAGAGCCAGCCGGACAGCATCATCCCAGGGGTCGGCGGTGGGCGGGGCATAGACCGCAACCTTCGTGGCCCGCTCCAAGAGAATCGCCTCCATGTTGTTCTTCTCGATTGTTGAGCGAATCTGGACAACCTGGTCCGGCCCGACCAGCTCAAAGAAGACACCGTTCAATCGGCACTCCTTCTGGGCCTGCAGCTCGGCCGGCAGGAGAAATGAGCCGCCGCGGTAGTTCAGCAGCCACTCAACCCGCTGTTCCCGCTGCAACGCCCGATAGGCGATGCCATACGCCTTCAGGTGGTCGGTCTGAGCTAAATCCATCGGGATAAGCAACATCTGTTGGGCAGAAACGACAGTAGCAAATACGAAGAAGGTCCACAGTCTGAACTCTAAAGTCGGTCGTCCCGAACCTCTGGTCATCTGGTGATTATTGTCCCCGCCTTGCCTCGAATAGCCGAGGTGATGTGCTCCGGGTCGGTGATTATCACCTCTTTGCCTCCCTCGTGGAGAAAGCTCAGTGCCGCCTCAATCTTCGGCCCCATGCTGCCGGGAGGAAACTGACCGGCCTTGAGGTATCTTTCCATCACTCTAGCCCGGACCCGCCACAACGGCCGCTGGTTCCTCCGGCCATAGTTCAGGAAAACCTGCTCAACTGAGGTAGAAATCACCAGCCGCTCGGCTCCCAGGCTGCTCGCCAAAAGTGCCGAGGCCAGGTCCTTGTCAATCACCGCGGCAACACCGGTCATGGTGCTATTCTTCCGCACCACTGGTATGCCGCCACCACCGCAGGCCACAACCACCGCGCCGGCTCTCAGCAAGCAGGCAATCTGAGACAACTCAACAACCTCAAGCGGCTTGGGCGATGGCACCATCCTGCGGAATCCCCTTCCTGCATCCTCGCGAACCGTCCAGCCCAGCTCCCTTTCCAACCGGGCCGCCTCCTCTCTGGTGTAAAACGGTCCCACCGGCTTAGAAGGGTCCCCAAATGCCGGATCAGCAGAGTCAACAACCACTCTGGTTACAACCGTCACGACCGGTCTGTCCAATCCCCGTTTCCGCAGCTCGTTACCCAGTGTCTGCTGAATCATGTAGCCTACTTCGGCTTGGGTCTGGGCATTGCAAACCTCCAATGGAACCTCGGGCAGCCGATTCCGGGAAAGATGGGAACGGAGCAGGAGAAAACCTACCTGAGGTCCATTGCCGTGGGTAACAACGACATCCTCACCAGCCTGAAGCAGCCTTGCGATGTGACGGCAGGTCTCGGCCAGGGTTGCCATCTGGTCAGCAAAGGAAATCCGCTCGCTGGAGCGGATGAGGGAGTTGCCGCCAATTGCCAGAACCGTCAGACGATTCACGCTCATATCATAGCCCGGCTTGACTGTTGGTCAAGCCGGTTCAGTCCCTGTGCTTTCCGGACTTGCCAAACTTTTCCAGTTGAGATACTCTTTTACAGAGGCGGGTCGGACGGTCGCGGGTGGCAGCCGAAGGCTGGCACCTGAGGAAAGTCCGAGCACCAAAGGGCAAGGCACTCGCTAATCACGAGGCTTTGGGCCGGTGACGGCCCGAAGACGGAAAGTGTCACAGAAACTACACCGCCCTGGTAACAGGGTAAGGGTGAAAAGGTGCGGTAAGAGCGCACCATTCCGGCAGGTGACTGTCGGAATGGACAAACCCTGCCTGGTGCAAGACCAATATGAGGGGAGGACTGGCCCGGTCCGCTATCACTCTCGGGTAGGTTGCTTGAGCCTGGAAAGCAATTTCCGGGCCCAGATAAATGACCGTCGCCCTTCGGGGAACAGAACTCGGCTTACAGACCCGCCTCCTTCTTGCAGCTCCAGCCTGTCTGGCTTGTCCTGCAAGCCTTCCGGTCAAGAATGGATTCCCGCTTGCGCGGGAATGACAAAAGTGGCCACCGCCCCTCAGAAATCACAACTTTTCCCTAGTAACGATGTCCCGGCGTAGAAATAAAGCGGTGGTTGACAAGCGACCCTCATAGTCTACAATGATATTGGAGCATCTCCGGGTCCTCTGAAAGAAAGGAGGACAAAATGAAGCGCTATATGTTCGGCATTGCCGTGCTATTGGCCATGTGCCTGCTGGGCACTGCCTGGTCAGACCCATGGACATCCCTTGCGCCTACGCCGACCTGGCAGTACTTGGGCTCTGCCCTCGTGTTCGGCCAGCCCAACGAGCTATATGCAATATTCGGCACCACCAAGAGACTTGACCGCTATTACATAAGTGGAAACTACTGGGATGCTGGCCCGGCAGATTTCCCGGGTGACGTCAACTTCGGCCCGGGCGCCGCGCTCACATCTGACGGCAGCAACATCATCTACGTACTCGTAGGGGGGGTACGAGACAGTTCTGGCGCTACAGGATTTCTGACAACTCCTGGCTGCGGTACGAAGACATCCCGGCTGATGTCAACGCCGGCGGTGCACTGGCCTATGCCCAGATAGGCGGCTACGGTTGGGTCTATGCCATCGTCGGTGGCGGAAGCAACAAGTTCTACAGGTATGGCCCACTCGCGCTGCCCGGTCAGGCTGGACCGGCCGGCATACGCTACTGGGAGGAAAAGGAGTCACTCCCATATGGTGCCAGCAACGGCGCTTGCCTCGGATGGATTCACATTGCAGGAACAGATTCCATCTTCTGCCTGCCCATGGCCGGAACCGGCAATCGGAGAGTGATTGCCTACAGCCCGATTTCTAACTCTTGGAACTCTTCACTCTCGCTCCCCGCAGATGCAGGTCCGGGCGCTGCCATGGCCACCTGGAACATATCCAATGCCGACGCGTGCGTACACTTCTTGCTTGGGAATTACACTAAGAGGGTGCGCTGGCGGTGCCCCGCACCCCTTAACAATTGGCAGTCCCTGACCAATACCGATTATGAGCAGTATCCGGGCGCTGCCATCGCTCACGGCCGGGACAACTGGGTTTATGCCTTCTTCGGAAGCACCAACACCGCATTCGCCAAGCACTGGCGCTGGGAACGGTTTGACGGCGGTGAACAGGCGGCCGGCAGCACTGGAAGTCCTGCTTTGGGACTGACGGTCTATCCCAATCCGGTTGCCAACATAGCCAGCATTCGCTTCGCGCAACCGGAAGCAGGGTGGTGCAGGGTGGTGGTCTATGACGTGACCGGGACCGCTGTCCGCCAGCTCGTGGATGACTTCTTACCTGCCGGAAGTCACTTGCTGTCCTGGGACAGACGTTCTGACAGCGGAGATGAAGTGCCCGCAGGTATTTATGTTGTCCGGGTCAGAACCGGCCAAGCAGTAGAGGCTGCAAAGCTGGCTGTAAAGTAGAATAGAACAACGGAGGACTCGGAGATGCCTCCAGCAATTGAACAGAGAAGCAAGAGGGGTTTGCGGAATCTGCTTCTTGCTGTCGCCCCCTTCTTTGTTGTCGCTTCAGTTACTTCCGCGCAACAGGTTGAGCGGATGGTCATCGTATCCGACACAGTTGCCGGCGGCGCCACTGCGCTGCCGGTCGGCCTGGTGCTGAGTCCGAGTGGCGAAAAGCTCTACTGCCAGGGTTACTACGGCTGGACTGCGGTTTTGGACTGTGCCAGCAACAGCATAACCAAGGATATTCCGGTTACTGCCCCTGCACAGTGCCCAACGACCGGCCCTGTGTGGAGCCATACTTACAACAAGGCTTACATTCCCACAGCTATTGGCATCACGATTGTGGACGGAGTGACCGACTCCATAACTACCACTCTACATATTCCTCGAGAACAAAGAGGCCTCTATTACTCCGCCTGCGGTATGGCTTTCAATGACTCGGAAAACTGCCTTGTTGCCGCTGACCCTGATTCCTTCCGGATACTGGTTATTGACGGCTCCAGTGATACGGTCAGAGCCAGGCTGCCCGTAACCCGAATGCCATTTCCTGTCGTCTGGAATTCACTCAACAACCGCTACTATGTTCTGCACAACCTTCCTCCGCACAACAACAGTTGGTTCTTGACGGTGTTCGATGCCAGAGCCGACACGGTGCTCGACAGCTTTCCGCTCGGGGTTTGGAATCGTCGGGGCACGGCAGAGTATGTTCCAACTCTAAACAAGCTCTACTTCGGTTCGGGTGATTCCATCGTTGTGATTGACTGTAGCGCCGACACGGTCTGCAAAAGGCTGCCCTTTGGCGCCAATGAGCTGGTGTGGAGCTCAAGAACCAACAAGCTCTACTGCTTATATTGGCAGGGTGACAGTGCCAGGGTTATTGACTGTGATAACGACACGTTACTCAGGAGCATCCGGGGCCTACCCGGAAGAAGCTGCCCTGCCGTATACGGCCCCAGCGTCAATAAACTGTTCGTCCTCAGCGACTCAACGGTTGCAATCATAGACTGTGCGGGTGACAGCCTGGTTGCGGAGTTGCCCATTGACGGCAATGATATCGTCTGGAATGAACCTCGCCAATGCGCCCATGTTGCAACCAGAACCGGTGTCGTAACGATTGACGGCATCTCCCATCAAATCTTGGGCAGAAGGTCAACCGGTATTGAGGATAAGTTCGGCTTTCTCTATAACCCATTGGTCGGGAAGTTCTATGTCCGCAGCCTGCGCCGGGGTGGCCCTGGTGAACCCGATTTGGCTGAAATCATCGTGATTGATGGCGCGACCGGCCGGTTCATCAAGCGATTCCCGGTGGGATTCACAGAGTGGGATGAGAGCCGACTCTGTCTTGACCCGACTGGAACGAAGCTCTACTGTCCGAATTCCGAGGATGGCACCATCTCGGTCATTGACTGCGCCTTGGACACCGTGGTCAAGACCATCAACGTTTCACCAGAGCCGTTCATGCTCACTGTCAATCCCGAGTATAATCGGCTTTACTGCAGCCACATAACATGTCCCGGAGCTGCGCTCTCGGTCATCGACTGCCGGACCGATTCGCTCATCACGGTCGTAGAGTTGCCTGGCGACGGTGCCGCCTATCCTGTCTGGTTTGCGGATGCAAACAAGGTGTATGTGCAGGGCTACTGGAGTGACGTCATCTGGGTCATAGACGGCACGACCAACCGTCTGCTCACCGTAATCAGCGGATTTCGGGGCTGGTTGTCCACACCGGCAATCTGCGACCCGGAACGCAAGCGTCTGTACGTAACAGTTGCCAACTGGGGCATGGGGGTCCCAATTTTGTACTCAATTGACGCCACTGCCGACACCATTCTCAGGTCCTACACCCCATCGGACTCGTTGCGGACTGCCACTGGCGCAGTTCTGAACCCGAGTACAAAGAAATTATACTTCTTGGCAGGGTACGGACATTCCTGCAGAGATGTGATTGGTGTATTTGACTGTGCGCAGGACACATTTGTCAGAGTAATATTCCCACCTCAGGTGGACGCGAATCTGTGCGGACAGGCGGGCGAGGCTCAGCCGGTCAGTCACCCAACCAGGCCCCTGGTTTACTTTCCCTGCCACGGCACCTACCACTACCAGACCGGGGCGATAATCGATGGCGGAGTCGTGGTGATTGACTGTGTGTTGGACTCAATCGTGGCAATGGCCCGCTATCCCATTCCCGACCCCGAACCCTGTGCCACCGACATGTGGTTCGACACGACCTCCGGCCTTATCTACGTTGATGGCATCAGTCGTATCTATGTTGTTGGGACCGCGCCGCCCGGTGTGAATGGGCCGTTGCCCCCAAGGAATCCGGAAGTGCGCCTCGTCTGCTTTCCGAATCCGATGGAGCACAGGCTGACAGTCCATGCATCAGGACTGCTCGAAGACACCGCCATGCTCAACATATTTGACCGCACTGGCAGGCGGGTCAGGTCGCTAGCGGCCCTGTCTCCGCGTCTCAGCCGGGTCGTGTGGCACTGGGACGGCAAGGACGAACTAGGCCGAGAAGTTCCCGCCGGGATTTACTTCCTGTACCATAAGACCGACTCCAACACCACCTCGGCCAAGGTGGTCAAGCTGCGGTAGCAACCAGGTCGCGGCCCAGATAAATGACCGTCGCCCTTCGTGGGAACAGAACTCGGCTTACAGACCCGCCTCCTTCTTGCAGCTCCAGCCTGTCTGGCTTGTCCTGCAAGCCTTCCGGGCAGTTGCATGTGGCCAAGAGACCGTTGCATTCCAAGAGGGTAGTATCGGAGCTGATTATATCAAGGATGACGGGTGGAAGAAAGGCGAGCCGGCCGGGGCAACTTTTGGTTTAGGCCCTCGGGCTGTCAAGCTTTAGTTTGCCCGCTGTAACTTCTGGCTTCTCAATGGGTTTCAGCGCTGAGGCGGCTCCTTGATATCGGTTCAGGGGACAGCCCAGGGGACGAACCCCGGGGCGAACCGGAGGCCCTTGGGGGGATAGTCTCCCAATGCATCTTTGTGACTGTCTGAAAACCCCCTCTTCCGACCATAAACCAAATCCCGGGCATTTCCAGTCTGCCAGCAAAACGGTTCACCATAATAACCGCCATCCGAGAATCGGCAATCACCGGAGCAGCCTGCGCTATTTCAAGCGCCATTTTGCCCGCGTCTTGCCCGGGGACTATGATTGCTCTTGCCCGGACTCTCTGCCCGTCTCCTGCCAGGACTCCTCTCCGACTTCCCAAGCCATTGGATTGTGAGAGGCTGATGGTGGCCCATTGGAGGCCATCAGACTAAATGCTGGGCCGGCTTTCCCCGCCCAAAGCTCTAATACAACCCCTTGGTAACGATGTCTTGACGCAGGAATTCTTCTGTCGGATTGACTGGAGCTGGGGATATGCTATTATTTAGTCTAATGGCTTCAGACATAACCCGACCACAGCCGGCTCTCTGATGGTCAATCTCAGGGATTTTGTCCGTCAGGAGCTGGCCTTTGACGCTCCGGCGGTCAAAAACAAGCAGGAGCTGTTTGAGCTCATTGCCAGTCGCTTGGCCGAACAGGGGGTGACCCTCTCTCCGGACCGGCTGGTCGCCGAGCTTATAAAGCGTGAGGAGCAGGGCACAACCGGCATCGGTCACGGCATCGCCCTGCCCCATGCCATCAGCGGCCAGGTGTCCGAGGTGACGGTGGTTGTCTCCCGGCTGGAACGTGCCCTTGACTGGGAGGCGGTGGATGGCAAACCGGTGCAACTGGTGGTGACGATTGTTGCGCCCGAGGGGGAACGGGGCCTGTATCTGCAGGTTCTGGCTGAGATTGCCCGCTCTCTGCAGCAGCCCCAGATTCGCACTGCGGCCCTGAAGGCTCCAACTCCCGGCAAGGCCGCACAAATTATCTCCCAGCCGCCGCATCAGAGTTTCTTCAAGCGCAGCCGCCGGGCATTCATTTTTGTTGCAACCGTTTTGGCTATCTTTCTTCTGGCTCGGATTCTTCTGCCCATGGTTCATCTGCCCGACTCCGGTGTGTTTCAGGAGCTTGGGTATGGCCGGTTCAACTTTGAGCCCTGGCTCACCCGGCAGACCCTGACTCTTACCCTCTTTTTTGGAATGATTGCCGGAACTCTGCTCTTCTGGCGATTCCGGGTGGCAATTGCCGCCGCCAGCTTAGGAATCCTCCTACTTGCCGGAGTGATGGACCTGGAGACAACGGTCAAGTTCATGTCCATCCCCACGATTCTCTTTATCATGGCGATGATGGTGATTGTCCACTGGCTTCAGACCATCGGCGTATTCCGGCATGTGGTGGTCAAGGCGCTCTCCGGAGTGCGGGGTCGGCCCTGGCTACTCCTCCTGATGCTTATGGTCTTCTCAGTTCTGCTCGGCGGTTTCGCCGATGAGGTGTCGGCAATTCTCGTGACCTTCGGCCTGGCGCTCGAGGTTTCGCGCCGCACCAAGACGCCGCTTGTCCCGTTTCTCCTCTCCTTGGTCTTTGCCATCAATGTCGGAAGCGCCCTGACCCTAGTCGGCAACCCGATTGGCGTCTATATCGCCTTTGCCGGCAAACTCAGCTTTGAAGACTTTCTGCGCTGGGCAACGCCGGTCTCAGCATTCACCGCTGCCATTATCGCCGGTCTGTGCTTTCTCATCTATCGCCGCCACTTCTTCGGCACCCGCTACGACATCACCCCCCAAGACTTGGAGCAAGCGACTGGAACAGTTGACCCGGTCAAACTGCGCACCGGCATCATTACCTTCATCGTGACGGTCGTCCTGATTGCCCTCCACCGCCGAATCGAGGTCTGGCTCGGCCTGGGTGATGGAACCGCACTGGTGGCCAGCGCGCTCGCGGTCACCGGCTTTATCGTCTTCTATGAACAGGAGAGGGGCCGGCGGCTCATTGAGCGGGGAATTGACTGGTGGACACTCCTCTTCTTCATGTTTCTCTTTGCCAACGCCGCCTGTCTTGAGTATACCGGGGTCACTACCAAGCTGGGCTATCTGCTTTTCAGACTCTCCGAGGTAATCTCAGCCCGACTGACAGCCGGCAGCGCGGTCACCTCAACCACCGCGGTGCTTTTGCTCTGGTCCAGCGGCATCTTTTCCGGATTTGTTGACAATCTGCCCATCGTCGCCGCGCTCGCGCCTATCATCAAGGACCTCGTCCGGTTCGGCCTGCCCCACGCCTCAATCCTCTGGTGGGCATTGCTTTTCGGCGGCTGCTTTGGCGGCAATTTGACGATGATTGGTTCCACCGCCAACCTGGTGGCGGTCAGCTCTTTCGAGCGGGCCAGCGGCCGGCAACTGAGATTCGGCGAGTGGCTAAGGGTTGGCAGTATCGTGACAGTTGCCGCACTCATCATTGCCAGCGGTGCTTTGCTCCTGCAGATTCCTCTGGCACCGTAAGGAGGTTGAAAACATGTTCCAAAGGATTCTTTACATTGTCAGTGAGAAAATGGCGGGCAAGGATTTTGTCATTGACCTCGCACGGAAATATGGCTCAACCGTCCTTTTGAGCGCTCTGGCGCCCTGCGAGCATCTTCAGCCAGCCCGAACCCAAGGGGAGACCCGAAAGGAGTCGGTGCGTGAGAAAGAGGAGCGGAAGAGCTGGCATAAAATCTACGAGCTTGAGGACGAGTTCAAATCCCAGGGTATCAAGGCATCGGTAGTCTGCCAGGAGGGGGGGCTGGAGAAACTTCAGCTCCTGGCCAATACCACCCGGTGCGACCTGCTCGTCCTAGCGGCCGATAACCTTGCCGACCACGACTACAAACTGCCCGAGGAGCTTCTGCCTAATCTCCCCTGTCCGCTAATCATCACCAACCCCACTTGAGTTGCCCTGTCGGGCGTCAACCCCGGCTCAGTGTATCAGGGTAATCCGGGCCGAAAGCTGGTGCGACTTAGCTCCAGAAGCAGTCAACCGGCAGAGATAGACGCCATCAGGCAGTCTTGCACCCCGGTCATCACTGCCGTTCCATTCCAGAACATGCCTGCCGGCCGGTTGCGGCTGCTGGGGCCAGGTGCGCACCGGACGGCCGGCAAGGTCATAGATGACAAACCCGACCACCGCAGGCTCAACTAAACGATAGGTCAGCCGGACACCACCTTTGACCCGCGCCACCGCCAGCGCTGGCCGTCCCTCTCCCATTCCTTCGTCAACCCCAACCACTGGTTCACCAGTCGAAAAGACGATGACCGGCAGATTGGTGTCGGGTATACCCAGTGCCTGAATGACTGCCGACCGCTCGGCAGGAAGGAGGGGGGCGGTGAGACTGCCCTGAAGCCCAAGGGCATTCGCCTGCATCAGGAGCTGGAATCCGGCAAACCCAGCCTCGAGCATGCTGTAGTTCAGCGAAGTGTCCCGAACCGTGACTATAATATAGACCGGTGCGGTCGAAGGAATCCTCGGGCAGGCGGCACGGAGCTGGGGCCGGCGGTCGCCGCTCGTCACCAGTTGAAGCCGGTGGTCGCTGGTGGTGAGATTGGTGCCTGGCGGCAGCCGGTTGTGATAAAGGTCGACGCCAACATCCCGCACGAGATAAATCTTCCTGGTGAGATAGTAACGGGCAACTGCCGAAGGGATTGTTGTCCCGCGATTACCGCCCGATGCGGTATGAGGTGTTACGCCGTAAGCCGCCCAGAGAAGCTGGGAGATTTTCTCCAGCGGCAGGTTGGCCGGGTCAAAGACGGTATCCTGGTGCAGAGTGGCCAGCAGCACCTCGAAACTGTCGGTGCCGACAACATCGGGCAGGGGCAGCGATGAGTCTGATGAGACCGCCTGAACCGTTCGCACAAGACCGCGGGCCGAACCCTGGCCATAGACATTCACCATCCGGATAGTGTGGTTCGGGTTCCAGTTGCTGTTGGCGTAGTTGGTGGCAAACTGCATTGGGCAGGTTGTCACAGTGCCGCCAGCCGAGTCCCAGAAGGCAACACCGGCCAGAAGCCCGGCCTGAATTGCATAACCCGCCTCCTCATACCGCTCGCAGGCAACACCCACCTCAAAGGCCGAATTGGCGCTATAGCGGTGGTTGCCGCTGAGGTGGACGGTAATGGTGTGGGAGGAGTCGTCATAAAGATAAACATTGCTTGGTGTTGCAACATAGATTTCCCGATAGGCGCCGAGCCGTGGCACCCGGCTCATCGCCCACAGGACATTGGCGAGGACCTGAGTTGGCAAGGTGCTGGTGAAACCGGAGTGAAAGGAGTAGCGGCTGTTGGAGAGAATCTCAAAGGAGTTGCCGTGCACCACCGGTGCCGGAAGGGTCTCGACCTGAGCAAAGGCGACTAGACCCGTGACAAGCAGCAGAAAAAGAGATTTCATTCGGGTTTCCATGCGACCAGTATAAGAGGTATTTCGGTAATGTCAACGGCCTTGACCCGTCATAAAATGGCGTCGGGAGCAGGGAAACAAGGGGGTTATTTGGTGGGTTGGGAAGGAGGGATACCTGCTCCCGACATACCTTCAAATCGAACACTCCTAATTGTCCGCCTTATGGCAAAAGAGCAATCTTGTCGTCGCTAACCGTAACCGTCACTTTAGTTAGACGCTTGTCGAGAATCAAGGTTGCCAGTGGATTCTCGACCTGGTGTTGGATAACTCGTTTCAGGGGTCTGGCCCCGAACTCGGGGTCATAGCCTTCCTTCGCGAGCACATCCTCCACGCCCGAATCTATTATAAGCTCAATACCGTCTTCTGTCAACTGATTCTTTAGTCGCTCCAGCTGCAGGGCAACAATCTTCCGGATATCCTCTTTCGAGAGCGGATTGAAGACGACGATTTCATCAATCCGGTTCAGAAACTCCGGCCGGAAGGTCCGGCGCAAGAGTCCCATGAGCTCCTCCCGGTCCATCCGGCCGGCCCGGGCCAGCTCGGTCCCGAGATTTGAGGTCATAATGATAACCGTATTCTTGAAGTCAACGGTCCGGCCATGGCCGTCGGTCAGCCGGCCATCATCGAGAATCTGGAGAAGGATGTTGAAGACATCGGGATGGGCCTTCTCAATCTCGTCAAGCAGCACCACCCGATAAGGCCTTCGTCGGACCGCCTCGGTCAGCTGGCCGCCCTCTTCGAACCCGACATAGCCCGGCGGTGCGCCCACCAGCCTTGAGACGGTATGCCGCTCCATGTACTCCGACATGTCAATCCGGACCAGGGCATCTTCGGTGTCAAACAGGACAGAAGCCAGGGTCTTCGCCAGTTCGGTCTTGCCCACACCGGTCGGTCCGAGGAAAATGAAGCTGCCAATCGGCCGGCGCCGGTCACCGATTCCGGCCCGTGCCCTTCTGATGGCATTAGCCACTGCACTCACCGCCTCATCCTGGCCCACCACCCGCTTGTGAATCTCCGCCTCTAGGCGCAAAAGTTTCTCACGTTCCGACTCCAGAAGACTCTGAACCGGGATACCGGTCCACTTCGCCACCACTTCGGCGATGTCTTCCTCGGTCACCTGCTCCCGCAACAGCCGGTGGCCGTTGCTGCTCTGCTCGCTTGCGGCCAGCTCCTTCCGCAACTGAGCGAGCCGGCCATACTCCAGCTCCGCCGCCCGGTTCAGGTCGAACTTCCGCTTCGCCTCCTCCAGCTCATGCAAAACCCGCTCCATCTCCTCCTGGAGCCTTTGCCGCTTCTCCACCTCTCGGCGCTCCGTCTCCCACTGAGCTGTCAGCCGGCGTTGCTCCTCCTTGAGACTGGCAATCTCTTTGTCAATCTCCTCCAGCCGCTTCCTGGAACCTTCATCCTGTTCCCGCTTCAGTGAGAGCCGCTCCATCTCCAGCTGGATGATTCTCCGGTCAACCTCATCAAGTTCAACCGGCTTTGAGGTGATTTCCATCTTCAGCTTGGCCGCCGCCTCATCAACCAGGTCAATCGCCTTGTCCGGCAGGAACCGGTCCGAGATGTACCGGTTGGAGAGCACCGCCGCGGCAACCAGGGCGCTATCGGCAATCCTGACCCCGTGATGAACCTCATACCGTTCCTTGAGCCCTCGCAGAATCGAAATCGTCTCCTCAACCGTCGGCTGGTCAACATAGACCGGCTGGAACCGTCGCTCCAAGGCCTTGTCCTTCTCGATGAACTGCCGGTACTCATCAAGCGTGGTTGCGCCGATGCAGCGCAACTCACCCCTTGCCAGCATCGGCTTCAAGAGATTGCCGGCATCGATTGCGCCCTCAGCCTTGCCGGCGCCGACAACCGTATGGAGCTCATCAATAAAGAGAATCGTCCGGCCATCCGATGCCGCCACCTCCTTCAGGACCGCCTTCAGCCGGTTCTCAAACTCACCCCGGAACTTGGTTCCGGCAATCAGTGCCCCCATGTCCAGAGCAATAACCCTTCGGTCCTTCAGGCTCTCCGGCACATCCCCGCGCACAATTCTCTGTGCCAGGCCCTCGACGATTGCCGTCTTTCCAACCCCGGCCTCACCAATCAGAACCGGATTGTTCTTGGTACGCCGTGACAGAACCTGCATCACCCGGCGAATCTCGTCATCCCGGCCGACCACCGGGTCAAGCTTGCCCTCATGCGCCAGCTGGGTCACATCCCGACCGAACTTTTCCAAGGGCTGGTACCGTTCCTCGGCAGTCTGGTCGGTGACCCGCTGTGACCCTCGCAGCTCCTTGAGCGCTGCCAGCACCCGGTTCCGCTCAACCCCGAAGTTTCTGAAGATGCGGCTGACATCGCCATCCTTCAGTTCCAGCAGTCCGAGCAGCAGATGTTCGGTGGAGATGAACTCATCCTTGAACCGCTTTGCCTCAGCCTCAGCCGTCGCCAGAACTCGCTGGGCCCGGCCCGAGAGATAGAGTTGACCAGCACCGGTGACCTTTGGTCGCTCGTCAAGCGCCGCCGCGGTGTGCTGCCGGATTTGCTCCGGCTTCGCGCCGATTCGGGCAAGAATCTGCGGCACCAGTCCTTCTTCCTGCTCGACCAGCGCCAAGAGGATGTGCTCAGCATCCAGCTCCGAATGGTTCAGACGCTGAGCGATTGACTGGGCTGAAGCTAAAGCCTCCTGGGCCTTCTCGGTAAACCTTTCAATATTCATTCTCTTTTATTAGACCGATTCACGTGCCGGCGAGATGCCGTTGGCATCGTTGATACCGGTTGCCTAAGAACAGATTTTTACTCAAAACAGTGGCTTAGGCCAATTCGAGAAAAAGACCGGACTCAACCGGCAAAGTATAAATATAGGCCGGCGTTCAAACAAACCCAAAATTGAGCGCCCACCTGAGTGGTGGGCGCTCAAAAGCCGACCGCTCGTTTATTGGGTGAGCACCAGCTTCTGTGTCAGAACCTCGCCATTGGCCGAGAGCTTGGTAATATAGACGCCCGGTGCTAGGCCAGAGGCATTCCAGGTCGCCGCATGCCGACCTGCCGGCACAGAACCATTGACCAGCGAAGCCACCGGCCGTCCGGAAAGGTCATAGATGACAAGCTCGACAGCGCCCGTCCTAGGCAGGGCATAGCTGAGCATGACATTCTGCCGGAACGGGTTGGGACTGGCGCTAAGGCTCAGTACCCTCGGAATCTCTTCCGGCTCGGCCTTGATGCCGACAACCACCGGCACCTTCTGCACCACTATCGGATTCCTGGTAACCGCTCCCTGACCCTGAACATAGAAACCGGCAATCCCGTCAATCTCATAGATGACCCAGAGCGAGTCGTCGCTCAGATAGTCAACGCAGGATGGGAAGCGCCGCGAGCCGGCACCGCCATCGGTTAGCTTGATGGCTTGACGCCAGGTCTGGCCGTTGTCACCATTGTCCTGGGCATAAAAGATGTCAGCCCGAAGCAGATTGGTGGTCGGCTCAACATTCACCGAGTCGAACTGCTCCCAGGCAACATAGAGGCCGCCATAACGGTCCTCGCCGATGCTTGGCCGGCAGGCATAGAGGGCGTTGTAGCCGACTGCTGCTCTGAGATTATTCGGGTCGCAGGTGGCCCGGTGAATTCTGGACCAGTTCGGGGTGTTGTCCGGGCACCAGTGCCAGATATCGGCCGGTATCACATAGCCCTGCCCGGCGACAAACGGCATGACGTCCACCACGATGTGGAGCCGGTCGTGCCGGTCGTAATAGGGAAAGGCCGAAGTGATGTGGAATGAGGTGACGGTGTCACCCCCATAGGCCGGCGGCGCAGGCAGCTGGGTCTCGCCCAGCCAGGATGTCCCGCCATCGGTCGAGATATTGTAAAAGGCATCGTAAGGCCCGCTACCGGTAACCCAGGCGACGCATACCTTCTGGCTCACCTTGGATGCGGTGATGTTATGGGTCGGGAAGGCATTGGGGTCAGGATAAAATACCTGAGGGGTGCCCCAGTTGCACCAGGTGGCAACGTTGTTGTAGTAGATGTCAACCCTTGACGGGTCATCCATCATCGCCATATGGAACTTGCCATCCTGGCCGACCCCAAGAGGTGGCCAGAGATAGCCGCTTGGCCCAGGACAGTACTCGAAGATTCCTGCGCCCGGTGCCATGTCCCGGGCAAGACCGGGAGAAAGCGTCCCGGTTCCGTAGTGGCGCGTGCACACGGCAACCCCTGATGCCGGGTCGGCATCTAGACTGCCATAGCCAGAGCGGTCGGTAAAGACATTTACGCCCGAGGCCATGTAGTCAGGGTCAATCCAGTTCCAAGTGCCGGTGTTGTAATCAAAGAAGTTGTAGCGCATGTTCCGGTCGGGAAATGTTGTTCCCGAGGTAGAGGCCGAGTACATCCAGAGGACATGAATCCCGTAGGGTGGTGAGTTACAGATGAACCGGTAGATTGGCCCGTTGGCCATCCAGTCGTAGGTGCTGCCGCCGACCGTGTCAAGGTCGCCGATGATGAACTGTGGCCCGGCCGGCTCTGAAACAGCCGGAGCTGCCTTGCTCTGCACTTCGGCGTCGTTGTGCTGCCACTCATTGGGCAACACCGTAACCGGATTCAGGTTGCCCGCCAGTGCCACTAATGACACCAGCATCAGCACAGCAGAGACTCTGAGCATCTTACCTCCTTATGATGGTTCACTCATGGCTGCGGATTAGGCTTGAACCGGCTCATATGGCACCCGCCAGTCGCCGGTTCGGCTCAGCCCAGCCGTCCGCTTGCCATTCAAAACCTACTATAAATCAGCTCTCCTGTTTGTCAAGTTCTACAAGAAGGAACACCATCTCCCTCTTTTCTCAAATGGACATTAGTATAAGTCCCCTTTGCCCGGGGATTTCTTGACTTACGGGCCGGCTTGCGCACACTTTGAACCTGATGAGCCGGTTTATTCAGGTGTTTGTGACCACTCCGAAACGGAATGAGGCAGAGCAAATTGCCCGTGCTCTGGTAGCCGAACGACTTGCCGCCTGCGCCCAGGTTCTCGGCCCCGTGGCAAGCACCTATCGGTGGCAGGGCCGGATTGAGCGGTCTAAGGAGTGGCTCTGTCTCGTCAAGACCGAACGAAGGTTGCTTGTCCGCTTGACCAAGGTAGTTCAGCGGCTGCACAGCTACGATATACCCGAGGTGATTGGTGTTGCCATCTGTGGTGGTAACTCCAGATACCTCTGTTGGCTTGGAAGCACATTAGGCGGAAAGCGGACAGCATCACGGAGCTCAGGCCGAGGTCAGCGTGCCACTTCAGGAAATTCTGCCTGAGCTGGCAAGTCCGGACCCGGCGACTCGGGACCGGGCACTGAACGGCCTCCGCCGGCTGGGTGGAGCGGAGGCGGCGGGTGCGCTGGTCTTTCTCCTTGCCGACCCTGAGGAGAACATCCGCATAAAGGCTGCTGAGGCACTTATTGCCATCGGTCCGGAGGCGGTGGAACCGGTCGGTCGCTACATCGTCCACTGGGAAGGGCCGCTCGGCACCATCCTGCCCGAGGTCCTGGGCCGGCTCCGGGTTGCTGCCGGTATCGACCTCCTCGAGCGTCATCTCAGCGAACCAGACCCCAAGGTGCGTGAGTCCATCGCCCGCGCCCTGGGCCGGATGGGCACTGAAAGGGCAACAAAACCGCTCCTAGAGCTTCTGCGCGACCTCAACCCCGCAGTCCGGATTGCCGCGGCTCAGGGACTGGCCGAGCTTGCCGACCCGCAGGCAGTTGACGGCCTTATGGATGAGCTCGCGGACGACAACCCTGAGGTCCGGAAAGCGGCAATTGATGCCCTGGGCCGGATTGGCGACCGCCGGGCCGCGCCGGTTCTCACCCAGATTATGATTGACGACCCGCGTTCTGAGGTACGCTTGGCCGCCCAGGACGCCCTGCGCCGAATATCCTCTAAGATGGTTGCGCCGCTGGTTCGCGCCTTGTCCACCGGCGACCCGAAAGAAAGAATTCAGGCGCTGGCAACGATTGTCAGCGAAGGTAAGGCGGCAGTCGTGCCTTTGACCGGCCTCTTGACTCATGCTAACCCCGCGGTGCGAGCTGCGGCCGCCGAGGTTCTGGGCCTGATTGGCGACCCGGTAGCTATTGAGAGCCTCGCCCCTCTGCTCACCGATGCCGAAGGTTCGGTCCGACTTGCCGTGGCCCGGGCCCTGGGAAGACTCAGGCATGTGCGTTCGGCCGAACGGCTAGCTCAGGCACTTCATGACCAGGACCCGAAGGTAGCTGCTGCTGCTGCATCCGCACTCGAAGCACTGGGCGAGATTGCGGTTGAGCCGATGTTTCAACTCCTTACCAGTCAGTCGGCCGACATCCGGGTTCGGGCAATTGCTGTTCTGGGGCGGCTCCGGCATCAGGGT
>JBDRUJ010000018.1:0-18449 GCA_039801285.1 Caldifarciminota bacterium | reverse complement strand
AACTGGGCATGACACTAGTCTATGATGTGGCCCACAACATCGCCAAGATTGAGGAGCATGAGGTCAATGGCAAGAGGATGAAGCTCTGTGTCCATCGCAAGGGCGCAACCCGGGCATTTCCTGCTGGACACCCGGCCCTGCCCCAGAAGTATCGGCACATCGGCCAGCCGGTTCTGATTCCCGGTGACATGGGCACAAGCTCATATCTTCTGGTCGGGACCGAGCGGGCAGCAAAGGAGACATTTGCCTCAACCTGTCATGGTGCCGGCCGGGTCTGGTCAAGGAACAAGGCGATTGCCGAGACCAAGGGCCGGGACATTGCCGCGGAGCTCCGCAGCCAGGGAATCATCGTCATGGCTGCCAGCCGGGAGGTTCTCCATGAGGAGGTGCCTGATGCCTATAAGGATGTTGACCGGGTGGTGGATGTCTGCCACCGGGCCGGAATCGCGCGCAAGATTGCCAGGATGCGGCCGCTCGGGGTGGTGAAGGGTTAGCGGTCGAAGACCGATTGCCGAGACCCGGGGGCACCAACCCTTTCTGAAATGACCCTCACTGAGAAAATTGCCCAGTCACCTGAGGAACCGGGCGTCTATCTCCTGAAGGACGCCAGGGGCCGCGTCATCTATGTTGGCAAGGCCCGGAACCTGAGGGAGCGGCTGCGCGCCTACACCCAGCCGCAGTTCCAGCCGAGGTTGGCAGCGCTGACAAGAAGGGTGCGGGATGTTGAGACCATCGTCACTCGCTCTGAAGTTGAGGCGCTGGTTCTGGAAGAGAATCTCATCAAGATAAAGAAACCCCGCTACAATGTCCGGCTCCGGGACGACAAGAAGTTTCCCTATCTGAAAATCACCGTCGGCGAGCCGTTTCCCAGAATATTTGTCACCCGGAACATCCGGCCGGACGGGTCGTTGCTGTTCGGGCCATATACATCGGCCAAGGAGCTGCGCCGGGCTCTGCGCGCGGTGAAGCGCATCTTCCGGCTGCGCACCTGCAAGCGGGAGCTGCCGGATGATGACAGAACCCGGCCCTGCCTCAACTATCAGGTGAAGCGCTGCATCGGGCCCTGCACCGGTCAGGTCTCACAAAAGCAGTACCGCCAGCTCGTCCAGGATGTTGTTGACTTTCTTTCGGGCCGGTCCGATGACCTGACCTCGGGGCTGGAAAAAAGGATGTGGCAGGAGTCACAAGCCCAGAACTATGAGCAGGCGGCGGCAATCCGTGACCAGCTCCTCGCGCTCAGAGAAATCAGGCGGGAGCAGCAGGCGGTCCTGCCGGACAGGGTGTCACGGGATGTGGTTGGACTGGCCAAATCCGGGAATAACGCAGTGGCGGTGGTCTTCAGGGTGCGGGAGGGCAGGATTGTAGCGAAGGAGGAGTACCCATTTACCTGCGTCCAGGATGCTCCAGAGAGTGAAATCCTGGAAGGGGTGCTCCGTTCGGTTCATACCCATACCGCCGACCTTCCAGATGAGATTCTCCTGCCCGGCCCGGTTGATAACCAAGAGGTTTTTGAGCGGCTGTTTCAGGAGCGGCGGGACAGAAGGGTGAGTATCGTTGTCCCGAAGCGGGGTGAGCGGGTGCGCCTCCTGGAGTTTGCTGTCCGGAATGCCGAGAAGGCGCTCTTTGAGCTGGCACCCGGTGCGCGGCTTCCCAAAGCGAACAGCGAACTGGCCGAAATCCTGGGTCTTGCCAGCCCGCCCCGGCTGATTGAGGGGGTTGACATCTCCAACACCTCTGGTCAGCAGGCGGTTGGCTCAATCGTCGTCTTCCGGGACGACCGGCCGCTCAAATCTCAGTACCGGCTCTTCAAGGTGCGAACGGTCCAGGGTCCTAATGACTTTGCGATGATGAGCGAGGTTCTGAGCCGGAGGGTGCGAGGGCTGTTGGAGAAGAACCTGCCCCTGCCCGACCTGGTCCTGGTTGATGGCGGCAAGGGGCAACTCTCGGCTGCAATCCGGGCCTATCACCAGTTCGACCAGGAGATTGCCATCCTTGGTCTGGCCAAGCGCACCGATACCCTGTATTACCTTGACGGCCGGGAGATTTCCATACCCGCAACCTCAGCAGCCCTGAAGCTCCTCAAACGCATCCGGGATGAGTCACACCGGTTTGCCATTACATTTCATCGCCGGCTGCGGGGCAAAAGGCAGGTGGAGTCGGAGTTGGATGCCATCCGTGGACTTGGGCCGCGGCGCCGGCAGGCACTGATTCAGCACTTCGGGAGTGTTGAGCGATTGAGAAGAGCTACTGTTGAAGAAATCAGCCAGGTGCCGGGTTTCGGCTTGACCCTGGCTGAAAAAGTGTTTGAAGCCCTCCGGCGCTAGTATTCGTCCTTGGTGCCGGTCAGCTCCTCTTCCATATCATCGGCTGCGGAGACGACCGCCTTGATGCAGGCGTGGAGCGACTGGGCATCGCAGTTGGCGTCAATCTTTGCCGCAAACACCGCCAGATGACTGCCATCCGAACCGACCATTGTCTGCCAAGCGCCCAGCTTCTTCTTGAAGCTGTCCTCAAGAAGTTTGTTGGCAACAGTGGCTGTGAACGGGCCATCGGTCTTGTAGGCGGGAGCCCAGACCTCTCGGATTTCGAAGAGCTTGAAGGTCTCGGTTCCCGAGTTGATGAAGCAGAGCTGTGAGCGTCCATCCTCAAACTCAAAGGTCAGCTTGAAGTCGCCATCGCTGTCAATCGTGTACTTGAGCCCCAACTCATCCAGCGCCTTCTTGACCCGGTGGTCGCCCGACTTGCTTGAGCCAAGCTGTCCGAAGGCAACCGGCACAATAACCAGTGCCAGTACCGCTGTCCACAGAAGCCTTCTCATTATGCTCCTTTCTTTTGTTTAGCCTTTGCCGTTCCGGGAGGTGCGCCGCTATGTCCATTATGTCTGCCACTGCGTCATCCCGGTTAGCTGACGGTGGTAATTATAATCACACCGGGCTCTCCGTCAAACCGGGCAAGTCCGTCCTGGCCGCCAGCATGGCTCGGGCTGCAGTCAGCGCCCGTTCAACAAGTGCCTGACGCCTTCCCGGGCCCTCAATCGGGGGCAAAAGGCCGAAGTTGGCGTTCATCGGCTGGAAATCGGGATTGGGAGTTGTGATATATCTCAAAAGACTGCCAAGCATCGTCTCGGTTGGAAAGTATATCGGCTCCTTGTCCAGTGCGAGCCTGGCCGCATTGACGCCCGCAACCAAGCCAGTTGCAATGGATTCGACATACCCCTCAACACCAGTCAGTTGCCCGGCGATAAGCAGGTCGGGCCGGATGCGGGGCTGAAGTGTCGCAAGCAGCACCCTGGGGCTGTCAAGAAAGGTGTTGCGGTGGATGCTGCCGTAGCGGAGAAAGACGGCCTGCTCCAGACCGGGAATCAGCCTGAATACCCGCTCCTGCTCAGGATGTTTCAGCCTGGTCTGAAACCCGACCAGGTTGAACATCGTTCCGGCTTCGTTCTCTTTGCGCAACTGGACAACTGCAAACGGCCTTTTGCCGGTCTTCGGGTCAACAAGGCCAACCGGTTTCATCGGCCCGAAGGCCAGGGCCAGTCTGCCTCGGCGCGCCAGCTCCTCAACCGGCAGACAACCCTCAAAGAACCGCGTCTCTTCAAAATTATGCAGGGGGTGAAGTTCGGCTCTGACAAGCTCGGTGACAAACCGGTCGTATTCCTCTTCGGTCAATGGGCAGTTCAGATAGTCGGCACCCCTGCCATAGCGGGAGGCGGCGAAGATGCGGCTCATATCCAGCGAGTCGGCGGCAACGATTGGCGCAATGGCATCATAAAAGAAGAGTCGCTCGGCACCAAGCAGCCGGGTCAGCTCCCGGGCCAGCGCATCCGAGGTCAATGGGCCAGTGGCGACAATGGTGAGATTTGCGGGGAGCTCGGTAACTTCATGACGTTCCACTACGATGCCGGCTTGAGCCAAAGCCGACTGAACCTCTTCGGAGAAGCGGCGCCGGTCAACAACCAGGGCCTTGCCACCCGGAATCCACGCCCGCTGTGCACACTCCAGAAGCACCGAACCGAAGATGCGCAGCTCCGCCTTCAGGAGACCGTGAGCATTATGAGGCTCGTCCGACTTCAGCGAATTGGAGCAGACCAGCTCGGCAACATCGCCGGTTTTGTGGGCCGGTGTCATTTTCAGGGGCCGCATTTCAAAGAGCCGCACCCTGACCCCGAACCGGGCACACTGCAATGCCGCCTCGCAACCGGCCAGTCCTGCGCCGATGACAGTAACTTCCGGCATTTGCTCAATAAACATTCGGGGCGGGATTTCCACCCGCCCCGCACACCTTTCGGTTCCTAATACAGTCCATTCACCTTCCGGCCAGCTGGATACTCTACTGTGAACTCAAGGTTTATTTCGAATCTCTCGCCGCTCCCCAGCTCTGGCTTCCAGGTGTAGGTGCCTTTGGCCTCATCCTGCTCCAGAAACCTGGGCTCAATTCTGGTTACCGTCACCTTGATTTCCTTCTGCTGGGAAACCGGAACCTGCTCGACGATTCTGATGGTTATCGGTCTGGGATGGTAGTTCTCAACCGTTGTCCTGAACACGAACTGCGCCCGTTCGGTCCGACTCAAGAGTCCGCCCCGTGACTTGAAGGTCTTGACCAGCTCCCTTTTCACCTTCACCCGGTCGTCAACCCCGAAGCTCAGCTCCAGCGACTCATCCTGGGCGATGGTCGGAATAAAGGTTGCGCCGGTGAACTCCTCGCCAACATAGGTGTTGCCATTGCCGCTGAGGAAGACAAAGTCGCTGGTATTCACCAACCGGCCAGTGAGAAATGCCTTTTCTGCTGCCTTGGGCAGGGTATAGAACTCGAACTCGGCCGGGAGTGTGGTCTGCTTCAGCTCCAGCTTCTTCGCCGGCTCGCCCGACTTCAGGCTTACCCGTCCGGGAATCACATATTGCAAGGATATTCCAGTCTCGACCGGCAGGACTTCAGGTCTTTCTAAATCGGCCTCGGGGCCGCCGGCGATTGCCTCAGCAAACTTCGCTTCGGGCATTGCACCGGGAGCAGGGAGAGCACGTGGCCGGACGAACTCCTCTATAAGCGTCAGATACCACGGGCTGGGTTCAGGTGCAGTTACATCAAACATCGGCCTTGCAGTTGAGAGAATGACCTTCACGCCATCCCAGTCCTCACCGGTCTTTTGCGCCAGCTTGGCAAAGTATGAAACCTCAACCTGCCCCTTGTCCGGTCTGGCCCGCAGCTCATAATAGGGTTGCCAGTCGGCCGCATTAGGAATGACATAGGAAAGTAAGATGCGATAGGTTCCCGGCTCGGCATCAAACTGGAATCGGACCTGCTTGCGGTTCTCAATTGCGGCACGAGCCTCATTGTACTCTTGCCTTGCAGCATTCAGCCGCTTCTCCATCTCGGGCCGCTGCCTGCCCAGTCTGAGCTGCCGCGCCTTGACTCGTGCCAGCTCACCGGCGACAAAGGCCAGTGCCCCGCGCCACGACTCGGGCGCGAGCCTGCCCTGCTGAAGCTCCTTGGCGATGATTTCCGGTGCGCCCAGTTTCACCGAGGCAAGGAACTCCTCCTGCGCTTTGAGTACGGAAGCCTCGTCATCCAGCGCCTTCAGGCTGTCCTCAAGCATTCTAACCTTCTCTTCCAGACGCATCACCTCTGTTGTTGGCTCGGCAAGGTACCCCTTCCGCACCTGCACCTCGCCAATCCGCAGGCCCGGTGCCCGGATGCGCACCGTATTGTCGTTCAGGGCTCCGGAAAGTCCCTCAAACACCAGCTCGCCCGGGCCGGAAACAGCCACTAATGCCGAGCGCACAAGGAGCACCTGATTCGGATAGACCACAACCGAATCAACCTTTGATGAAACGGTCAGGCCCGTGAGCAATAGTAACAGCTCAATCATCTGTCCTCCTTTTAGTTCATATACCGCTCATAAGGTCGGTTCATTCCCCGGGACCGGATTCAATCACCGCGCCGCCGACCACCTCGTCGCCCTGCCAGAAGACCACCGCCTGACCTGGTGTCGGCGCCCATTGCGGCTCATCAAATGTCACCCGAACCTGGCACGCATCCAACGGCTCAACCAGCGCCTCACCGCCCGGACTCTGATATCTCACCTTTGCCCAGGCACGAAACGGCCTGTCCGGATTTTTGCCTGAAACCCAGGACGCCCGAGCCGCAAGAACCCTTATGCCATAGGCTTCAGCCTCAGTTCCCAGAATCACCGCATTCCTTTCGACATCAAGCCTGACAACATAATGCCGCTCGCCCAGGGCAATGCCCAGCCCCTTGCGCTGGCCCAGAGTAAAGGCGGCAATTCCCTGATGCTCGCCTAAGAGCCGGCCCCTGGTGTCATATACCGGTCCGGGCCGGAACAGCTCTGGCCGGCGCATCCTGAGAAAGGCGACATGGTCGCCATCGGGCACGAAGCATATCTCCTGACTCTCCGGTTTTTCGGCAACTGGCAGGCTCAAGTTCCGCGCCTTTTCCCTCACCGCCTCCTTTGAATAATCACCAACCGGCATCAATATCCTCGCCATCTGCTCCTGGGTAAGTTGATAAAGAAAGTAGGACTGGTCCTTGTTCTGGTCAACTCCCTTGCGCAGATGCCAGGTTCCATTTCCATCCCTTTCCAGTCGGGCGTGATGGCCGGTCGCCAGTGCTTCGGCACCAAACTGCATCGCCTTCTCCGCAAGCAGGCGGAACTTCACTGCTTCGTTACATCTGATGCAAGGGTTGGGCGTGCGGCCTCTCGCATATTCGGAACAGAACTCCTCAATCACCAGCCGCTCGAACTCCCGGCGCAGGTCCAGGGCATAGAAGGGAATCTCCAACCGTGCAGCAACCCGGCGTGCATCATCAATAGCCCCGAGTCCGCAGCAGCCTCTTGCTCCAGACTCTTCGGACCTTTCGTCATAGAGCCGCATGGTGATGCCAATCACCTCATGCCCCTGCTCCTTGAGAAGTGCGACTGCAACCGCCGAGTCAACCCCGCCCGACATCGCCACCACAACCCGCATCTTTACCCCTCAGGGTCAAGGAGTGAGACGCGACCCGAAAGGCCCGACGCTCATTCCTCATCCTCTGACAGCAGTTCCTGCCGGATGGCAATCCACAACCGCTCGTGCACCTCGCCGGGCACATCGCAGCCGGTTTCCAGCTGACAGAAATGGACTACCCGCTTCAGACTGCGGAACAATCTGGCACAGGCGGTACAACTGGAGACATGAATCATCAGCTCCCGGCGTAGCTCTTCGGTAGCATCACCCTCAATACAGGCAGATGCCCATTCCAGTAGCTCGGCACATTCTCGGCATTCCTGCATACTTTTCCGTCGTTTCCTCATACTTGCTCCGTTACACATATTGGGCCAGCCGTTCCCGCAGGGCCAGCCGACCCCGGTGCAGCCGCGACTTCACCGCCGGCACCGACAACTTCAGAACTTTACTAACCTCCTCGTTGCTCAGCCCCTCCAGGTCACGCAGCACAATTACCGTCCGGTACTCTTCGGGCAGGGCTTCAATCGCCTCCTGGAGCTTCTCCCGCAACAGCCGCTGCTGAAAGACCTGCTCCGGACTGAACTTGGAATCGGCTATCTCCAGTGACAACTCACCATCTTCATCCACCGGTTCATCAAGCGACACGGTCTCGGGCGACTTCCGTTTCCGAAGCCGTGTGAGACAGACATTGGTTGCGATGCGGTAAAGCCAGGTGTAGAACGAAGACTTGAACTTGAACTTTGGCAGAAATCTGAACGCCCTAAGAAAGGTATCCTGCAGTGCTTCACTTGCATCAGACTCATTACCCAGGAGCCGGTAGGTGATGTTATAGACCTTCCGCTCGTACCGCCGCACCAGCTCCTCAAAGGCATCGCTATTGCCGGCCTGAACCCGGCGCACAAGCTCTTCGTCGGGAACCGGTAATGCCGGAACCGCAACCTGAAGGTTCGAACCTTTTGCCACTAATCAAAGATAGGGGCCTGCCGGAAATTGTCAACCCTGTGTCAGGTTGCCGGCTCAATCCGGCGTCGCTTGACCGCTACTTGAGCCGGCTCTAAGGCGAGAGGTTAGAGCCGGGCTAAAGCCCGTTTTTAGAGCCAAACCGAGCCAAGTTCTTGGTCTGGTTCTAAATGCCGTTCTGAGAATCGGGTCTAGAAATGCCCTTGGAATGAGACTAGAAGCTGTTGTTCATCTTCATCTTAGACCAGTTCTGAACGGCGAGCCTTGACCTATCCTGAAGACCGGCCTTGGGGCAGAACCTGGCCAGAGTCTAAAGGTTCGTCTGAGCATCGAACTAAAAGGGGTGGTAAGCCCCGTAGTGGTTCGGTAGTCAGCCCCTCGTTTTTGCCGACTTTCGGCTAACATACTGAAAGTTCAAAGATTAGAGCAAAACCGGCACTCCATTCCACAGGGGGGTGATGCCATTACCCGCGGCAACCAATCAATGACTCAGATTAGGAACGGGGAAGGCACGAGCCTTCCCCGTTCTTCGCTTTAGGCTCTATCTGCCCGCTACAGCCGAATCAGCTTGGTTGTCGAACCGATGCCGTCGAGATTCAGCCGGACAAAATAGACGCCCGGGGCAACACCGGTGACGGGCAGGTTGTGGTCGCCAGCACCGAGAAGTCCCTCAAAAACCGTCCGCACCAGCCGGCCGGTGTTGTCATAAAGTGCGGCGCTGACTCGGGTTGTCCCGGTCAGATGGAGGCGCACTCCTGAGTTGAAGAACGCACTGGCCCTAGGCCCGCGCTGCGAGAGTCCCTTCTCCTCAAGTCCGGTCCAGTTCCAGCCGTCAAAGTAGATTTCCCTTTCGGCATAATGCCGGTAGGCGACATAGCCTCCCCCGCCACCGATTATATCGCAGTAATCAACCCCCGCGCCAAACTCGCCGGTTATCCGGAAGTCGTTGGGTGTTGCCCGACCGGCCCAACTGGTTGGGTTGCTGGCAGTCGCATAAGCATAGACAAGTGTGTCCCAACTGGTTGTCGGCTCATCCATCGTCACCACCGCCCGGAACAATGGGTTTCCACCATAAGAGCGGCGGATTCTGGGATGGCGGGCATCCCAGGTGGCTCTGGGCTGATTGGTAACCGGCCAGAAGGAGTAGCTCCAGGTCTGGCCGCCGTTGGTTGTCCAGGAGTAGCGGGGGCCGATATTGCCATTGGGAACGTACTTGTAGGTTGCGAAGGCGATTGCGGTCTGGGATGAGCCCGGAGCAGTCCTGGCGGCAGCAATCGAGAGCTGGCGGAAGCGGTTGTCAGGACTTGAGTCGCAGCTGACGAACACCATGCTCGGGCTGATGAGGTTATTGGTGTAACGGCCAATCCAATAGAAGGTTGAGTCCGAAGGTATGTATGCGATGTAAACATAGCCGTCGCCACCGGCACACACTGCGCAGTTCCAGCAGCCAGCGTCCACCCAGCGCAGGTTTCCCCAAGTCTGGGCCGAGTCGCTGGAGCTGATGAGCTTGATGTCGCCATCCCGTTCCTGCCAGCCGACAAAAAGATGCTGGGGCGACTCGATGTTCCGGTCGGCAGAAAACTTGACAATAGAGCTATCATTACTTATCTGGGTCCAGTGAGCGTTGCCCAGTGGCGGTCTGTGCCGGAGAACCCAGAGGCCGCCACCGCCACTGGGCGCGCCAACCCCGTCGTAAAGGACAAAGTCGTAAATCCAGGTCCCGTTGGCATCTCCCCCGACAACAAGCTGATAACCGATGATGCCCCCGCGACTGGGGATACCGAGGATGCCATATAGCTTTGTCCAGTTATTGCCTCCGTCGGTGGAACGCCAGACCCAGACAGTGTCATCGTAACCGGCATTCGGGTCAAGCACTCCAACCCAGATGTCGCCATTGGTAACATCATTGTCGGTTGAGAGCGTGCCCCATGTTGGTGTAGTGCCCATACTGCCGATAAGGACATCGTTGCCCCAGTCAACATCCGGCCAGACCCGACGTGCCTGGTCATCTTCTATGATTTCTTGGCCCGGGCTTCCGGATATTCGGGCATAATCGGGCTCAGTTGCCACAACCGTTGTCGCCTCTCCTCGAATAGCGGTTTCCTCATCAGTTACGTTTGAGACGGGCGGGTTGAGCCACGGGCTGTTCTGCGGCTCGTCGGGCGGCGCAAGTAGCGGCACAGTCCCTAGTGCCAGTGTTACCAAAAACGCCAGCCCGGCGCTCACTTTGGTAGGATACATACTTCCTCCTGGTTGGTTGCTATACAGATTTATAATAATGATATGTCAATCGGCTGGTTTGTCAATCTCCGCCATAGGTTGCTGTGGTCGGCTACCGCGCCACCGGCGGAGCAATCCGCTGGCCACGCCACCGGCCCGGCGAGTTGTCAAATACCTGGAGGAGATGATAGATGACCGCAATTGACCTTCTCGGCGACTGGCCGTGGAAGTAGTCATGAATCAGGTTCACATACTCAACCACCTGCTTTTCGTACTCACTCAGGCCCGGGTCATCGGGATGGAGCATCTGGGCGATACAACGCAGCTCATAGGACTTGGGCAGGTCAAGAAAGACAATTGCCACGCCCGGGTCGGCCATCTGATTGAGAAAAGTATGGGTCTCAAAATTGGGCTGGGCGTAGAGCTCAAGCGAGGTCTGCTTGGTCAGGTCAAAGATTTGGCTGCCGTTGCGGTAGAGGCTCTCCAGGACACTTAGCTTCCTGGTAATTGTATCATCCCAGGTTGCCTTGAGAAGTTCAATCAGCTCAGGAAGCTTCTCAGGCCTAGGCAGCCAGCCCATACCCTTGACCGCGCAGTTGATTGAGAAGTCTGAGTCTTTGCGTCGTGCTCCGTGGCTCGCCACCATGCCGTTGTGCGGCCCGGAAAGGTCAGGCATCTCGCCCCGTTCCATCATCTGCACCATCGAACCCAGTTGCTTCAGCCGCCGGCCGAAGTTCCACTGGCAGAAATCCACGGGCAGTTCCACAACCTTGAAGCTCTGCCACCGGCCCTCGACCCGTGCCCGAATCTCGCCCTGGCCAAGCCTGGAGACATCAACATTGTCCTGATGAAACCAGCCGGCCCACCTGCCCCTCTTGCCGGTCGAGTCACTCGGGTCGGGGATGAACTTGACATCATGCCAGTAGTTCATGGTTCCATGTTCCGGATTGGTGCCGGCCATGCTATTCTTTCCTGTCTTACCGCAGAGCATTGCCAGAATCCCGACCAGTCCCAGCCATCTTCTCATTTTCAGCTCCTTTACACTCCTTGGAACTCATCCTGCGAACAATCTCCGGCAAACCGGTGCCGCTCCGCATTATCGCCTTATCTACCAGTTTGATTATCACGAAAGCAATAATCAAACCGACTCCGGCCAGCCCGGCAGCCCAGGTGTCTGAGAAAAAGAAAACCCGGCCCAGAACCACACCGGCAAGCATCAGTAGCGCCGGCAGCCCGAAGACCAAGAGGGCCGAGCGGGTGCGCACCTTTGCAGCCCGGGTGATAATTACATTGTCTCCTTCTTGGGCATTGATTCGGTTCCAGGCGAGAACCCGTTTTGCCCTTGAGCCGCTCCAGTTGCAGATTCCCGCAGCGCTGCACTGTTCACAGCCGTCATGGGGCACAACCTCAACAACCGCCCGCTGCCCGCGCACCATGACCACCCGGCCAGGCTCTTCAATGCTGTTCTCGTCGGCTACTCGGTTCACTACATGAAGTTTACCGTCACCGGTCAGCCGGTCAACTGGTCGCATGTCTGTCGGACTTGACCTTAGCCTGCCACCGGTCACAATCTCATAGTGCAGCCCGGCAGGCGAGTCCTAAGGTTTCTTTCAAGGCTCAGACGGGTCAGATTCGACCACAGCTCTGAGGCTCTTCCTGTTGTTCTTCAATTTGGCAGGATGGTTGCCGCCTATATTGGAGGCGGTTTTACCCCGCTTGAGTGTTACCTTTACCACTTCCTCTGCCGCAACGTCTCGCGAAGAGGCTATGTCTCAACCAGCTGGATAGAGCGGCAGTTCCGACCTGCCCTGAACCGGCCTAACCAGACGATTCTTCTGAAGAACAAACTCCAGTTCTACCGGTTTTATAAAGGACATAACCTGCCAGTTCCTGAAGTGCTCGCTGTGATGGAACCGGATAGTCCGCAGTTCTCATCAACTACCTCTCAGCCACCGATAATTCGCACCGCCGAGGAGCTTAGGCAACTGTTGGCGGAGACCGGTGTCGCTACAGTAGTAGCAAAGCCCCTGGCTTCCCTTGGTGGCAAAGGGACGATGCTTTTGAAACGCATCGGTCCGGACCAACTCCTTGACCTGGGAAGAGAAGAACCAATCACCATCGAAGGGTTCTATCGCCGGATGATGGCTGACATCACTACCAGACAGGTTCGGGAGGATTCGGCAACCGGCTACCTGCTGCAGGAACAGGTCGTCTGTCATCCGTCCCTGAACCCTTTGAAAGGCAAGGCACTCAATACCGTCCGCATCGCCACACTGCGCGACCCTTCCGGAACAGTCCACTTTGACTTCGCCATGCTCCGCATTGCCAAGCCGACCTCGGTCACCGACAACCTCCACAAGGGTGGGGTAGTTGCCGGAATAGAGCCCTTGGAAGGGAAAATCTCAAATATCACCTACGGTTATGAAACTGACGAAGGGCCCTATATTGAACGGAAGAGTCAGGACCTTTCCGCTCTCTTTCCAGAAGGCAAGGTTCCACGATGGCATGACCTGCTCAACCTGGCCATCACCGCCCATTCATTTCTTCCCGGCGTCAATTCGGTAGGCTGGGATATAGCGCTGTCAACCCATGGTCCCGTCCTGATTGAAGGAAATGACAACTGGGACATGGTGATTGCCCAGGTGATTGACGGACCTTACCTTACTCCAGAACGGAAGGAAATCCTTGCCGGTTACGGTCTGACTGCCTTATAAACGGCGCGGGAGAGGCGCGCACCTCTCCCGCAGTCTGGGTTTGCTGTAGCCTAATCGGCCGTCTTTATCACATAGGGGAAAAGCCAGCCTGAGAAGTCGTAGGGTGCGTTCGGGTCAAGAAGCGTTCCGTGCGACAGGAAGTCAAAGATGGCGAATCTGAACCCGGGAATCAACTGAACATGGCCGGTTCCCTGATAGACACCGTTGCCCATGTTCTCAAGCGGAAAGCGCCAGAGGATAGGTCCGATAAAGGCGTGGAGGTGAGCAAATCCGTCATCCTGGTTGGTGTAAAGGGTCAGGGTTAGCTCTTCACCAGGCGTGAACCAGAAGAGGCTGTCAAGATGGTAGTAGGTATTCAATGGGTCAACAATCACCGCGTCCCGCAGGCTGGTGTGAATGCGCACCGAGTCAATCCGGACGGTGTTGAAGGTATCCGACCGGCCCAGGACCAGCGAGATTTTCTTCAGCCGCCAGCCCCGGTCGGTGTCCGATGTTTTTCCTTCGCGGCGGAATATGGCATTGAGCTGAACTGCCTCCTTGAGCGGTTTTACCCAGCGGGTTGCGGTGGTGTCACTGGTCTTCACCCAGTGAATCAGCTCGCCATAGTTGTGCTGGTGCCAGCCGACCCAGGCTGAATCACCAACCACTCCGACCTCAATCGTCGGGGCCGAATCGTGGGTCTGGGGGCCGCGCCACCACAGTCCGACCATTGTGTCGTCCAGAAGATACGAGCCGCCCGCCGAGTCGCCTTTGGTTCCGGCGTTGAAGTGAACTGTGTCACTTTCAACCAGTGCCCGGATTGCGGCCTTATCGGCTTCAATGTCCTGCCGCTGACAGGAAACAACAAGCAGTGCTCCAAACAGAACGGCACAGAGCAGAACCATATTACGCACAGACTCCTCCTTTTTCTTTCTTGCGTAGATTACAGAAATCAGCAGCATTGTCAAGCCACCTTCTACTATTTGACAACCAGCTTGCCTCTCAGCAATGTTGAACCCTGTCGAACCGTCAGAAGATAGATACCGGCTGGCAATCCGGTTACCGCAAGTTTCAACTCAGGCTCACTGCCGCACCGCCTGAGCACCTGTCGGCCCGATGCGTCGGAAAGTTCAACCTGCCATTCTCCCGGAGCCAGAATAATCCGCGCCACCATGCTTGCCGGATTGGGCATAATCCGGAGCGTCGGACAGGTTCGACTCTTCAGACGAGTCGGAAACTCGGCACAACCGGTCGGGTCGCCGATAGCGAACGGCCTCGGGGTGACGCTTGAGCAGGTTTGGCCCGGCTTGCTCACGGTGTATCTGATGTGGCAGTTATCGGAAGTAACACCCAGCGGCACAAGCCACTGAAATCTTCCGCCGTTCTTCAGGCTGTCGGCTATCACTGTCCATGGGCCGGTGGAACCCTGGGTTGAAAGCTCCAGCTTTACCAGTGTTGACTCGGCACCCGGCGCCTCACTCCACCAGTCAATGAACTGGACCGAGCCGCCGATGAAGCGTTCACCTCCGCGCGGAAAGACCGGAAAGACGGAGAAACTGTCTCTGGGCGCTGCTTCCTTGAAGGCGTGAGCCCAGTTCTGCTCCCTGGGCCAGGTGCCTTCCTCATCAACCACCGCGATGTCGGGTCGGCCATTGTGGTCGAAGTCGGCGCCGGTGCGCAGGGCAACATAATAGCTGGGTCGGGGCAAGGCAACCGACGTGGCAAAAGTCCAGTTGCCTGCACCATCACCTTTCCAGACATCAATACCCCGGCGCCGCAGGACCACCAAGTCTACAAACCCGTCGGCATCCATATCGCACAGTTGCGTGGCATAGCAGCTGTCGCTCGTCGGGAGCCCGCCGGAGAAGTTCTCCCAGCGCCTTGTCGCATCATTCCAGACCCAGACCTCGACCCCGCCTTGGTCGTTGACAAAGGCCACATCGCAGCCGCCGTCATTGTCAACATCGCCCGGCGAGATTCCATCCAGACCGTAATTGGACCTGGGTAGGCCGGTGTCGCAGGGGAAAAAACCACCAGTGCCGTCACCGAAATAGACCGCCGGGCCGGCAGTGGCACAGATAATGTCCTGCTTGCCATCACGGTTTACATCTCTGAAGTAGAACTCCATACTGCTGTTGAGGCTATCGGGCGTCCCGAAACTCTTATGCCAGGTTCCATTCTCAAGGTTGAGAAAGACCCGGAGTCCGACACCATAGCCGAATGACGTTGAACCGACATCAAGGTCGCCATCGTTATCCACGTCGGCGAAATCGGTTGAGAACATTCCCCAGCAGGAGCCGCCCGGCATGAGGCTATCGTCCCAGGCGGTCCAGAACCTTCCGGTTCCGTCGCCCAGGGCCACCTCCAGCATGTCATCACCCAGGTCCTCACCCGAATAGTTGTGGTGCATGCCGTAGCCGATGTCCCATTTGCCATCCCAGTTGACATCACCGACCGCAATCCCGCCATATCCGAAATCCCCGAACTGATAGAGACTCCAGTTGCCGTTGCCATCCCCGAACCAGACCATCACTCCATGCTCCTGCGTGTTGATATAAGGACTGCCGTGGTCACCGATTGAAAGAATGTCAATATTGCCGTCGTTGTTGATGTCGATCAGTTCCAGTTCGGTCCTGCCCCCTTCGAGCTCCGGATTACCGCTGATACCATTGGAGCACTCAATATAGCTCAGTTGGGCAGACCCAAGTCCAACAACACAGGTCATTATCCCAATTATTAAGAGTTTCATTGCAACCTCCAGCTAACAATCCTGCTCAAAAAATTACCGGGGTCTGCGCAGCACCAGCTTCAATCCCTCCGGGCTACGCTCGGCCACCTTATAGGTTCGGACAACCGGCAGCAGGTAGTCGGCAAAAAGGAGCAGGATGCCAACACCGAGCATAATCTGCCGAGCCAGCCGGGCATCAGGGCCCTCAAGCAGTTCCCAGTGAATCGGATTTGCCCACATGAATATGGCCACCGCCAGAATGACAAAGACGACGATGTTGGCCGCCAGCCGCAACCCGTTCCAGAGCGCGACGCGGTCGGCAAGCCGCTTGTCGACGATGAGAATCTCCGGTTCTTGACGCCGGGCCGCGTCCTTCAACTCGGCAAGCGTCGTAACCTGCACCGCTACCCCCCTTTTCGACTACTGCCTACCGCCTTCCTAGGTAGTGGTCGCGGCTTGGGCAGTTCCAGCTTGGTGACCGCCGGTGGCTGGCCGAAGAGCTCCTGATATGCCTGGGCATAGTTATCCTTGCCGGTGGCCAGGGTCAAAGTCAAGGGCATGACGTTTCGGGCATGTTCTCTCATCCGGGCGACAATATCGCGGATGTCCCACTGAGCGGACTTGTCCTCACGCAGCCTTGTCAGATGATAGAATTCCCGGACATTCAGAGTAATCAGGACCCGGCGCTGATGGGAGTTGGTGAGAACGTACTGGGCAACGACCGGATTCCAGGCGGCAATCTTGTCATAGGTCTCCTCGGTGCGGGCAAGAATCTCCTTGAAGTTCCGGTGTTCCTTCAACTCAGCGATTGAGCCTGGAATCGTCCAGCCCAGTGTCGGGTTGTAGGGCTGGGCCGTGATGGTCGTCATCCGATGGCGCTTGAGCTGGGCAAAGCAGGCGGCCGAGATGACCAGCTCGAAGGTCAGATAGAGGTGCTCGAACTCCCGCAGGGCCGCATCATAGGCCTGCATGTCCTGACAGACCAGCTTGAAGATTTCCTTTTTGCGCGCCAGGGTTTGCTTCTCGGACCGGGAGAGACACTCGGCATAGGAGGCTTTGGAGCAGGTGTGCATCACCGCTGCAATCAGCTTGTTGTCGGCGTTCTGGGTGTAGTCCACGAGGGTCACATCGGATGCCGACATGGCAATGAGGTTTCTCGGCCTTCGGGGAAAGGCCGGTGCCATGAAGCTTGCGGCGAACTCCCGAATCCGCGGATAGGTGTTGCGCTCGTAATCGGTCGGTCCGGTGAAGAGCAAAAGCGAAGGGGCAACTGTAACCGCCTGAGTGAACAGCTCTTGACCCAAAGCCCGGACCTCGGCCAGCTCGCTGGCGGCAAACCGTCGGAGCATCAGCTCCAGATTCCGTGCGTTGGTTGTCATGCCGAGCTGGGTCTGGGTGGCAAGGCTGGTAATGTAGCGGGCATCCTCCTTGGCCATGTTTTCCAGGCGTCCCGGCTCCTCCTTCAGTTCAGGCCGCTGCTGCCGGAAATAGTCCAAGAGCTTGGTGAACAGCTCGTGGTAATAGCGGTTCTGCATCCGGATTGTTGCGAGATAGCTGTCGAGAAACTCCGACTGCTGAATCTCCGGAGGCACCGCAAACTCGTCGCCCAGCCGGACAAACCGCTGCGACTTCTCGGTATAGGAGTTGAGCCGGTGGTGCTCAATCGCCTCCACCGCCAGCCGCGAAACATCGGCAATATCAAAGTTGAAGACCGCATGCTCGGCGATGGAGTGATGGCCCATCTCAAAGACGATGGTTTCGTTTGAACGTCGGGCCTGGGCCAGCTCGCGCCGTGCCTCGCGCCGCAGCTCCTCAACCGGCTTGGTGCTGCGGCTGATGCGTGCATAAGCCGCGGCAATCGTCTCCGGGGTCGGGGCCTGCTTCCGGTTCAACTGTCGGATGTGTTCCTGCTCAATGTTATAGCCGGCGAGTGTTACCTTCATTTCTCTCAGAGCATATTGAACCGGCTCGCAATGTCAAGCTGTTGAGTAAGTCAGGGACATTTGAGGGAGTTAGCCCTTAACAATCCGATTGGACAAAAGACCGACGGGTTCATAGTTTCTCGCCACCCTCAATCTCGAAAATGTCTGTATCCGAGCTTTTTCCCTGAAATGATATCGGTCGCAGCCGGACATCATAATCACTCTCGATATGTTAGAATTTCTCAGCAGAACAGCGTTGACCCAGGTCTCTGTTGGCAGATTGCAATTGCCCTGGGTCCCGGCACGGGATTTGCCGTTACATCAAAGGCTTAGTAGGTTGATGTAACTTGGCTCTACTCTGGTATGGAGGTTGCTTATACGAAAGATGCGGGTGTGCACCGTTTCGGTCTGGCGCAGCAAACTATAAATGAAGCTTGGGCTGTCGAGTGCCGGGACATGGAAGTCAAATCGGTCCTTGGGAAGCTGCGCATTGGTGCTCGATGGCCCGACAGTTTATCACACGCCAAAGGGTGGCGCTTGCCGTGGTTCCAGGCAGGCTGGCTCTCGGGCTACCGCGGCGCCAGCGGCTGACCTGTGGGAACAGCCCAATCCGCTGCCGCCGGTCGCTCTGATGGAATGGTGGCGGCGGGTCTAGAAATAACGGCTGTCATGGCGCAGTTGGGAAGGAGCGTGGAACTCCGGTGGCAGCGGTAGCCTGGAACCCGGCATAGCGTATTGGGATTTGGGCATCAGACGACGGGACCAACCATAGTCGGTAGTATTCAGTCTAGGTCTAGGTGGTCTGGAACCTTTCGATCAGCGCACCTCAACGAACCTGGGCTTGGCAAATACGACCTGGCCAACCTCGGTGTCAAGTGCACCCTGAATCACAACCTCCAGCTCCCGACCGACCGCATTGCCGCCATCCTCCACGACCACCTTGATACCGCCTTCAAGATAGCCG
>JBDRUJ010000017.1:0-18469 GCA_039801285.1 Caldifarciminota bacterium | reverse complement strand
GGTGGAGGTTGGGAACCGTTAGCGACATTGCCAAAGTAATGTCCGGCAGCAGACCCGAAAGATGCGCTACAGAGCGCCACGCCGGGTTCGAAGTGCCGCTGTATGGTGGAGGCGGGCCTATGGCATACGTTGAGAGGCCACTATTGACTCAACCCTCTGTGATTACCGGGCGGGTCGGGACCCTGGGCATAGTGTTCCGTGTCACATCTCTCTGCTGGCCTTCAGACAATACTCTCATCATGCTCCCTCATCGGGCAGAGTGGTTTGAGTACGTCTATCATCAAGCCCGGCGTGTCGACTACAATTCGCTGAACAGGGGTTCAACCCAGCCGCTCGTTACGCAGACAGACCTCCAGCGCTGGCCAGTCGTGGTCGCACCGGGGGATGTCATTGCGTCATTTCACACTGTCGTCGCGCCGCTTGCGCGAATGGCAGACTGGAACCTTGTCCAATCCCGCACCCTTGCCGCCATCCGCGATGCGCTGTTGCCGAAGCTGATGAGCGGAGAGATTGAAGTGAGGGAGTCGGACGCGTCAGACCGGTCGGACTAAGAGGAATGGGTGAGCTGATTCCGAAGCATGGCGGCTACCGGAAGCTCAGGAGCTTCCAGGCAGCGCAACTGGTGTATGACCTGACCGTTGAGTTCTGCAGGCGCCACATCCCGAAGAGTTCGCGGCTGCGCGAGCAGATGATTCAGGCGGCGCGCTCGGGCGTGCAGAACATCGCCGAGGGCAGCGTTGCTTCAGCGACCTCAAGGAAGACCGAGCTGAAGCTGACCGGTGTGGCGCGGGCAAGCCTTGAGGAGCTGCTTTTGGACTTTGAGGATTTTCTGCGGCAGCGGGGCCTGAGGCAGTGGGGCAAGGACGACCCGCGCGCTCTGGCGGTGAGACGGCGGTATAAGTCAGACAGGTCGGACCAGTCGGATGGGGCGGAGAGGTCAGACCGGTCAGACATGTCGGACCCGGAAACTGCGGCTAACACGCTCATCTGTCTTATCAACCAGGCGAGCTATCTGCTGGGCCGGCAGCTTCAGGTGCTGGAGCGGCGGTTCTTGGAGGAGGGCGGTTTTACGGAGCGGCTCTACCGGAGCCGGGCCAGGCGGACGCGTCAGACGGGCTGAGCAGATGACTTGGCGGTTCTGCGAGTCCGAAGTTGAAGACGCAGCCCTGGCTTGGCTCTCCGAGCTGGGCTGGCAGGTGAGGCACGGGCCGGAGATTGCGCCCGGCGAGATATTCGCGGAGCGGCAGGATTACGGTGAAGTAGTCCTGCTGGAGCGGTTTCGGAATGCATTTCAGCGGCTGAACCCGGACCTGCCTGAAGGGACGCTTGCCGATGTTGAGCGCCGGGTGCTGCGGCCTGAGGCTCCGCTGCTTTCCGCGAACAACCGGCAGTTCCACCGCTGGCTGGTTGACGGCGTGACCGCTGAGTTCCGGGCATCGGATGGCGAGGTCCGCGGCCGACCGGTGCAGCTTGTGGATTTCGAAGAACCCGAGAACAATGACTGGCTGGCGGTGAATCAGTTCACCGTTGTGGAAAACGGCCATAATCGGAGACCGGATATTGTGTTGTTTGTGAATGGCCTGCCGCTGGGCGTTATCGAGCTCAAGAACCCGACTGAGGAGGAGGCGGATGTCTGGTCGGCATTCGGTCAGCTTCAGACATACAAGTCAGAGATTCCCGCGCTGTTTGTCTATAATGAGGCGCTGGTGGTCTCGGATGGGCTTGAGGCGCGGATGGGGACTTTGACTTCGGGCAAGGAGTGGTTTCTGCCGTGGCGGACGATTGAAGGGCGCGAGGTTGAGCCAACATCAAGGCCACAGCTTGAGGTGTTGCTCAGAGGTGTGTTTGAGCATCGCCGGTTCCTTGACCTCTTGCGCTACTTCATCGTGTTTGAGGATGAGCGGACCGGCGGACTTACCAAGAAGATGGCGCGGTATCACCAGTTTCATGCGGTGCAGGTTGCGGTGGAGGCGACGGTTGCGGCTGCGCGGCCCGGGGGCGACCGCCGATGCGGTGTGGTCTGGCACACTCAGGGCTCGGGCAAGAGTCTGACGATGGCTTTCTATGCCGGCCGCATCGTCCAGCACCCGGCACTGGGGAATCCGACGGTCGTGGTTATCACCGACCGGAACGACCTTGATGACCAGCTTTTTGACACCTTCTGCCGATGCCAAGAGCTCTTGCGTCAAACCCCGAAACAGGCTGAAAGTCGGGAGCATCTGCGCCAACTCCTGCAGGTTGCATCGGGTGGCGTGGTATTCACGACGATTCAGAAGTTCCTGCCCGAGTCCGGGCGGATGCCGCGCCTCTCGGAACGGCATAACATTGTGGTGATTGCCGATGAGGCGCACCGGAGCCAGTACGACTTTATTGACGGTTTTGCCCGGAATCTGCGTGATGCCCTGCCCAATGCCTCGTTTATCGGATTCACAGCCACACCGATAGAGTTCTCGGACCGCAATACCCGGGCGGTCTTCGGTGACTACATCAGCGTCTATGACATCCAGCGGGCGGTGGAGGATAAGGCGACTGTGCCAATTTTCTACGAAAGCCGCCTGGCAAGACTGGACCTGCCGGAAGATGAGAAGCCGAGGGTTGACGCCGAGTTCGAGGAGGTGACCGAGGCCGAGGAGGTTGAGCACAAGGAGCGGCTGAAGTCGAAGTGGGCAAGGCTGGAAAAGGTGGTGGGCACGAAGAAGCGACTGGAGCAGGTGGCAAAGGACCTGGTGGAGCACTGGGAGCAGCGACGGGAAGTGCTGGAGGGTAAGGCGATGGTGGTCTGCATGAGCCGCAGAATCTGCGTTGACCTGTACGAGGAGATTGTGCGGCTGCGGCCGGAATGGGGCGGGGATGATGAAACAGGCCGGGTGATGGTCGTGATGACCGGCTCGGCAAGCGACCCGGTTGGATGGCAGCGTCATATCCGCAACAAGGAGAAGCGAAGGGAGCTAGCTGACCGGTTCAGGGACCCGAAGGACCGGTTCCAGATTGTCATCGTCCGCGACATGTGGCTGACCGGATTTGATGCTCCCTGCCTCCATACTATGTACCTGGACAAGCCGATGCGCGGGCACGGTCTGATGCAGGCGATTGCGCGGGTGAACCGGGTTTTTCGGGACAAGCCGGGCGGACTGGTCGTTGACTATATCGGCATTGCCGACTCGCTGAAGCAGGCCTTAGCAATTTACACCGAGAGCGGCGGCAAGGGGACACCGGCACTGGACCAGGAAGAGGCGGTTGCCAAGATGCTGGAGAAGCACGAGGTCTGCTGTGCCATGTTCTATGGGTTCGACTGGTCAGACTGGGCGAGCGGTAAGCCGGGGGCGCAGCTGGCACTCCTGCCCAAGGCGCAGCAACACATTCTGGCACAGGAAAATGGCCGGGAACGGTTTGCACAAGCGGTCAAGGAGCTATCGGTGGCGTTTGCCCTTTCGGTGCCGCATCCCGAGGCGCTGCGCATCCGGGATGATGTTGGGTTCTTTCAGGCGGTGCGGGCAGCAATCGGCCGCAAGTCGCCTGAGCGGAAGTTGGCCGAGGAGGAGCTGGACCAGGCGATAAAGCAGATTGTGTCGCGCGCCATCTCTGCTGACCGGCCGATAGATATCTTTGCCGAGGCGGGGCTGAAGAAGCCGGACATCTCGATTCTGTCGGACGAGTTTCTGGCCGAGGTGCGGGGTATGCCTCACAAGAACCTTGCGGTGGAGGTGCTGCGTAAGCTTCTGAATGAGGAGATTCGCTGCCGGGCCCGAACCTTTCTGGTGCAATCCCAGCTCTTCTCCGAAAAGCTGCAGCGGGCAATTGCCGAGTACCACAATCGCACCATCCAAACGATTGATGTGATTGAACGACTGATAGCACTGGCGCGGGAGATGCGGGAGGCTGCCGAGCGCGGGGCAAGACTGGGGCTGACCGATGAGGAGCTGGCGTTCTACGATGCACTGGAGACGAACGACAGCGCGGTTGCCGTTCTGGGCGACGAGACGCTGCGGACGATAGCCCGCGAGGTGGCGGACACCATCCGTAAGAATGTGACCATTGACTGGACTATGAAAGAGGGGGTCCGGGCCCGACTGCGCGTGCTGGTCAAGCGCGTTCTCCGCAGGCATGGCTACCCGCCGGACAAGCAGGAGCAGGCGACCAAGACCGTGCTGGAACAGGCTGAGTTGATTGCCCAACGCCTGGCGGCCTGACCATGAGGCAATGTGAGGAAGAGCATGGTAGAGATTAGAAGCAGCGGTTCTCAGACCAGTTTCAGGGGGAGAGCTGAAGAATGGGCTTGGGCAGGTTCTAAGAGCGAAGCTGAGTGGGTTTCCAGTTCCGGCTCTAAGGTTCTTTCTGAAGAGGGAGCTTGAACCGGCCCTTGGGATGGGGCTGAAAGAGGTTCTTACCACTTATCTAAAGGAGCTTCTGAAAGCCAGACTTGGACCAGTTCTGATGAGCGGCCTGCGAACCGGACTCAGAGCCGACTTCATGATGGCTCTAAGGAACGAACCAAGGCGGGTGGTAAGCCCCGAGGTGGTGGGGTGGTCTGTTCCCCAATTTTGCCAAGTTATGGTAAATATAGCAGTTATCCAGAAAATGCAGGGTGGGTGACACCTTGGTGAAACTGACGCTGGTTTCAATGGTTCTGGCTGCAGTCTGAGGGGATTCGGTGCTTGACAAGGGGCAGGTCCGGATTAGGCTGATTGGAGTATGAGAGTGCCTCTGGTGCGGCTTGTGACGGGTCTTGCGGCTGCCGGCTCTCTGTTACTGCCGGGTTGCGGCAATCGGCCACCGTCTGTTCCGAAAGTCTGGGGCGCAAGTCGGGGCCAGCCGTCTGAGACGCTTTTCTTTCGGGTGCGGAGTGGTGACAGGAATGGCGGGAATCTCGCCTTCTGTTTTGACTGGGGTGATGGGGGTGAGCCGGAGTGGAGTCCGGAGGTTCCGAGTGGCGAGAGTCTCTCCTGGTGGAAGGTCTATAAGGAGAGCGGGAGCTACGGAATCAGGGTGAAGGCGCGGGATGAGACCGGTCTGGAGAGCGATTGGTCAGAGCCGTTTCTGGTGCGGGTGGAGTTTTTAGGACCTTTGCCACCGAGCCAGCCCGAGGGGCCGGAGCGAATCTATCCAGACACCTTTGTCTCTTTTGCCGTTGTTTGCGGCCATGTTAGGGATGAGAGTGTGAGCGTCCAGTTTGACTGGGGTGAGACAGTTGGTGGCTGGAGTCGGTTTGTCGGCTCTGGCGCTGTGGTGCGGGACAGCCATTCGTTCCAGGGGTTCGGAGTCTATCGGGTGCGGGCCCGGGCCAGGGACAGGGCCGGGAATGTGAGCCCATGGTCGGTTCCAAGAGAGGTGGTGGTCGGTTATCGGCCACTTGAGCCGCCGACAGGTCTGCGATTGAGTGCCAGTTCGGGCGTCTATGTGAAGCTGCGCTGGAACAGGGGCCAGAATCACGATTCGGTCCGGTTTGCGGTCTGGTTCAGGCATCTGGACAGTGCGAAGTTCGCGCTGGTCGAGACGACTGCCCAGACATTTTCTATTCATGACCCGTGGTCGGCGACCGGTGACTACACGGTCTCAGCCCGGTTCGGCTCTGAGGAGCTTTTTGCCCAGGAGACGCTTACGACCATTCCGGTCTTTACCGATACGGTGGTGCTGCACGAGTTGAATGCGCCGGGGCTTGCCGGTTATGGCTGGGACAGTCTTACCCGTCTTGGCCAGGCCCGTTCGATGCTTGACAGCGGGCTTGCCCGGCTGGTTGATTTCTATTTCACCGATTTCACGCCCGGTTTTTCCGGGCCGAGCTATTATGTTGCCAGTCCCCATCTCGGGCCGAGTGACCCGGGCGGGCTGGTGCCACCGGGAAGCTGGCGCCGGGGCGCGTTTTTCGGGCTCTGGGGCGGTGTTCAAGACCCCCTGCCCGAGTTCGACTCAACAACCTACCGCTCGGTGGTTGATGTCACAACCCTGCGGGCGAATCTTGCGGCCTATCTGCCTGAGGGGTTCTATGCCTTGGTGAGCACATTTGAGCCCAATCCGGTTGACGGCTCGGTGAAGGTCGTCGCCTGGTTTCAGAGGGTGAAGGGGCTACGGCTCATCCGGCACCGGGAGTGACGGGGTATGGCGCGATGGCGGGTTGTTCTGCTAATTCTTCTCATAGGATGCGCTTGGGAGGAGCCGGATAACAACGACGGAAATCAAAGACCCAGTCCGCCGCTGGTGACCGGACCGGATGAGGGGTATCCTGGTGAGCGGCTGGAGTTCACTGTCTCAGTTTATGACCCGGACGGAGGCCGGCTCAGGGTTTTTGTTGCCTGGGGTGATGGCGACACCAGCGACTATGGCGACTTTGTCTATTCGGGCGAGACGGTCCTGTTTGAGCACAGCTATGCCCGGGCCGACACATTTCTCATCCGCGCACGGTGTCACGACCTTGAGCCTCTGTTTTCTGACTGGTCAACTCCCAGGCGGGTGGTGATAGTCCAGCCACCTGAGCAGGGGCCTTGAGGTCAGCCGCCTTCCAGGAAGCGGTGGGCCATCATTGCGGCGACGGTGCCGTCGCCCACCGCAGTGGCAATCTGGCGGACCTCCTTTTTCCGGACGTCACCGGCGGCAAAGATGCCCGGGACACTGGTGCGCAGCTCCTCATCGGTGATGATATAGCCGGACTGGTCAAGGTTGAGGACATCCCGGCACCAGGCGGTGTTGGGCAGTGCGCCGACATAGACGAACAGCCCGGCAACCGGCAGCAGCCGGGTGGTGTTCTCCTTCAGGTTTTTGACCTCAACCGCCTCAAGCTGCCGGTCACCGACCAGCCGGGTGACGACCGATGAGAGGATGAGTTCAATAGCAGGGTGTTTTCGCACCCGGTCCTGAGTGAGCTGAACCGCCCGGAACTGGTCGCGGCGATGGATGAGATAGACCTTGGAGCAGAATCCGGCGAGAAACAGCGCCTCCTCAAGTGCCGAGTCGCCACCACCGACAACCGCCACCTCTCGACCCCGGAAGAAGGGGCCGTCGCAGGTGGCGCAGTAGGAGACACCATGGCCGGTAAGCCGGGTTTCGCCTTCAACACCCAAAAGTTTCGGCTCGACACCTGAGGCGATGATTAGGGCACGGGGCAGAAATGAACCGGAACTGGTCTGGACTTCAATCCGATTATCGGATATGAGCAGTTTTCTGGCCTCGGCCGTTTCAATGGTGCAGCCGAAGCGCCGGGCCTGGGCCTCCATCGCCTGGACAAGGTCAAGGGCATTGAGCGGCTGGGCAAAGCCGGGATAGTTCTCAACAATGTAGGTCTTGGCAACCTGACCGCCGGGAAAGGCTTTTTCCAGAATCAGGGTTTTGTGACCGCTCCGTGCCGAATAGATGCCGGCGGTCATGCCGGCGGGCCCGGCTCCGACAATCAGAACTTCAGGCTGTTCCAAGTCCGCCTATCGGGTCAGAACCAGTTTGCGCATTGCCGAGAGGCCGAGGTCGGGTGCCAGGAGCTTGAGGAAGTAGATGCCCGGAGGCAGGGGCTGGCCGGAGCTGTCCTTGCCGCGCCATGCCAACCGGAACCTGCCGGGCCGGACTGAACCTGAGAAGAGAACCGAGACCAGCCGGCCGGCGGCGTCGAACACCTTGAGCTCAATCTTGGTTTCCTGGGGTAGCGAGTAGCTGAGCAGGGTTATGGAGCTGAAGGGGTTGGGAGCGGGAGGCGCGAGTTCGAACCGGAGTGGTTCGGTGGTCTTGTCAGAAGCGATGCCGACCTCGGGCGACTGGAGGAGTCGCACCATCCAGTCGTGGGTTGTCCAGAGCTGGAAGGTGTCCTGATTGGATGAGAAGTAGGAGCGGAGGTCAATGGGTGGGGTGGCATCGGCGCCGACACCGATTGCCGGAGAGTTGTCGGGCCAGTGAATCACGACCCAGATGTCCTGAGAGTCATGGCGGGTGACATCGAGGTCGAATTCGGCCCAGCCGGGCGCGCTCGGAGCTATCACATTGGGCTCAATGTGCAATGGCGTCAGGGTGTCAGGTTTGTTGCCGGAGCCGGGACAGAGCATCACATAATCGAAGGGGGTGTTGGCCATGTTGGTGTAGATGCGGCAGTGGCGCAGGGAGTAGGGCGGAGGGATGGTGGGTGTGAACCGGACGTAGAACTTGTCGTTGTCGCGGCGGCCCACCCAGTAGAATGCCTCGAACTGGCCATCGTCGTAGATGATTTCATAGGTGCAGCGGAACTGAAGCCGCAGGGTGTCGTTGCGGGGGTAGCGGTCGTCACGGCAGCGACTGATGGCGGTGGCGGTGTATGTGCCGACCGGAGCGAGGCTGAGCTGGGGGAAGGCGAGGGTGGCGGTGTCGTCGGGCAGGGTCAGGGGTGTGGTCAGGCTCTCGGCATAGACCTGATTGCCCGCTGAGTCGGCAATGATGAGCAGGCAGCGGGCGGTGTCGGGATAGGAGCCGTTGTTGGCAATCGAGACTCGGGGCGCGAACGGCATGTTGACGGTGTTCTCGGCATGGGGCGGCCGGATAAGGCAGGGACGGACATCATGATAGCACTTGGCTATGGCAATCATGGTGTCGTCGGCAGGGTACTGGTCCTGGGGCAGAAGGGTGTAGCAGATGAAGCGGTAGAGGTCATAGGTGTCGGGGGTAAAGAGAGGAGCTGAAACCGAGACGGTCTCCTGAGGAGGAAGTGCCGTGACCAGGATGCTGTCATGGCGCAGAAGGGTATTGGCTGAGTTGCGAATCTGGCAGTGGGTCCAGAAGGTTGCGGCAGCGTCGCCGTAGTTTGTGACCCGCCAGGCAACATTGGTTTGCTGGCCGACCTGAAGATAGCGGCCGGGCGCAAGGATTGCGCTGACTCCGACATTGCTGCTCTCGGCGGCACCAATCATCACGGCATAGACCTCACCCCCGTTGCCCATCCGCTGGGCGTGGACCGCCTTGCCGCCGGCAACCGCAAACTGGCCGTCGTCGGAGATGTCGCAGCAGAAGAGGGAGCCGGGTTCGTCGTCGCGGGTGATGGCGACGAGCGGTGTGGTGTCGCCAACATTGTGGACGGTGAAGACCCGGAAGGTTCCTGAGGTGGCGATGTCGCCCCAGGAGGCGGTGGCAACCCGTGAGCCGTCGGCCGAGAGGGCGACAGAGGCGATCTGGGCACCGGTTGCGCCGTAGTTCTGATAGACCATCACCGGTGTGCTGGAGCTGGAGTCGAAGACGCAGAGCTTGCCGTTGGCATAGCCGGTGCCGCAGGCGATGCGTGAGCCGTCACGGGAAATTGCAACGCCGGTGACCCAGGGCGTTCCAACCTGGGCCTGCCAGCGGAGGAGGTAATTGGCGGCGGTGCTGTCCCAGTAGTAGAGCTTGACATAGCCGTAGTAGTCGCCGGTCACGAGTAACCGGCCATCACCGGAAAGGGCGGCGGCATACTGGGTGCCGCAGTTGGTGGTGCCAATCGGGATTGCGGCGCGGCGCGCGCCCTGCTCGTAGACGATACAGGAGTCGTAGAGGGTGACGGCGACAATCTGGCCGTTGTCGGAAAGGTCAATGCCCTGGAGCCGGGAAGGCTCGGGGACCTCGGCACTCCAGAGGACCTGGCCGTTGCTTGAGCGCAGGACAGTCAGCACGCCGTTCTGGCAGGTGACAACCCGGTTGCCGTTGCGGGAGCAGCGGCTGTAGCCGGTCATGGGTGAGTTATAGGGGAAGACCCAGTCGGGATAGGAGCTGCTGCTTGACCACTTGACCGCGCCATCCTGCCGCGCCAGGGTCAGGACCGAGCCGTCGCGGCTGACACCAATCTGCTGGCCGCCATAGGCCCAGAAGAAGTCGCCAAAGGACTCCCAGAGTGGGACCTCATTGCCTAGTGTCCGATAGTAGTCGGCCCGGGGGCTGTTGAGATACCAGTTGGCGAAGATGTGGTGGCCGTCAGCCGAGATGGCGGCCGACTGGCAGATGCCATAACGGTGGTTGCGGTCAACCCAGAGGACGCCGGTGTCGGCCGGAGCAGCAGGAGGTTCGAGCGGTGGCATGCCTTCCGGGTTCAGGATTTCACTGCCGGTGTTGATGCGGAAGTAGGTCAACTGGTTACCTTCGGGCCCGGTCATGACAACCGGTTCGATGCCTACCTGGCCCGCAAAGGCCAGGCTGCAAAGGAAAAGAGAAAGAACCGTCCATTTCATTGTGCATCCTCCTATGGTCTAAGGTCCATAGTCCTGTTTCTTGGCCAATAGCTCCGCCAGGAGTGCCCGCTGGGCATGGAGCCGGTTTTCGGCCTGGTCGAGGACGATTGACTGGGGGCCGTCGAGGACCTCATCGGTTATCTCCTCGCCTCGGTGTGCGGGCAGACAGTGCAGAACCTTGGCACCAGGTTTGGCCTGGGCAAGGAGCGCTTTGTTCAACTGATAGGGTCGGAATATCTGGCGGCGCTGCTCCGCCTCATTCTCTTGGCCCATTGAGGCCCAGACATCGGTGTAGATGAAGTCGGCATCCTTGACCGCCTGGACCGGGTCATAGGTGAGGGCGATGCTTGCGCCGCTTTTTCGGGCAAACTCCAGCGATTTTTCTACTACCACCCGGCTAGGCTCAAACCCCTTGGGGGTTGCGACCCGGAGGTTGATACCGACGAGACCGCAAGCGAGCATCAGAGAGTGGCAGACATTGTTGCCGTCGCCGGTCCAAGCAATAGTGGTTCCTTCCAGCCGACCCTGATGGTCAAGAATTGTCAAGATGTCGGCAAGGACCTGGCAGGGGTGTTCGTAGTCGGAGAGAGCGTTGATGACCGGCACGGACGCGTTCCGGGCAAGCTGGATAATCTTCTCATGCTCGAATACCCGTGCGATGATGCAGTCAACCCAGCGGGAGAGATTGCGGGCAACATCGGGGACGCTCTCGCGAGTGCCCAGACCAATCTCCTGGGGCCCGAGATAGATACCGGCGCCACCGAGCTGGCGCAGCGCCACCTCAAAGGTGACGCGGGTCCGCAGGCTCGGTTTCTCAAAGATGAGTGCGGCGACGGCGGCCCGGGTCAAAGACAGCGAACCTCGAGTTCTGATTTCGTCTCTGAGCCGGCGGGCCGACTCGAGAAGACCCAGAATCTCATCCCGGCTCAGGTCAGCGATTCCGGTCAGGTCTTTTTTCATTATGGCTAATAATAGCCAAGAGCCGCCAGCAGTCAAAGGCGGAAGGTGAGAATTGACAGTTGGGCGAAAGCGGATAAAGTCCGGTGTGAGCGAAGAGACCCGGTCGGCGGCTGTTGCGATTGCGCTGGTCAGCGCGGCCTATATTGCCGCCCAGATTCTTGCTGACATCACCAGCCTGCGGATTGTGGTGATTGCCGGTTTCAGTGTTGACGCCGGAACGCTCATCTATCCCTTCACCTTTACGCTTCGCGACCTGGTGCACAAGACCGCCGGCATCCGGGCGGCGCGCTGGCTCATCATTGCGGCCGGAGTCATCAACCTGTTCATGGCTGGACTCTTCTGGCTGGTTGCCCGGTTGCCGCCTGATGTCCATGTGGGGCCGCAACTGGAGTTCGGGATGGTGCTTTCGCCGGTATGGCGGATTGTCATTGCCTCAATCTTTGCCGAGGTTGCCTCGGAACTTGTGGACGGCGAAATCTATCAGCTCTGGGTGAACCGGGTCGGAAGGCGGCGGCAGTGGATGAGGGTTCTGACCTCCAACTCGGTGAGCGTGCCTTTAGACTCGGCCCTGTTCTGCTCCTTGGCATTTATCGGCCGGATGCCCATCCTTACTGTAGTGAGCATCTTCTGGGCCAACATCATTGCAAAGGGCATCACTACCCTTATCTCTCTGCCTTGGATATATCTGGTGCGCGAGCGGACTCCACGCAACCTTGACACCGGTGGGGCGTCTAATATCATATCCGACAGGTCTAACTTGAAGCATTAGAAATAGGAGGTCTGTCCCGTGACGATTACTGCCCTGTTACTGACTTTGACTATCGGAGTCATTGCCCCGCCCGATTCTTTGGCGGCACCGATGCGTGCCGATACCGTGACCGAAATGGAGCTGTTGATATTCCCGCCGGCCGGTGCCACACTGCCGCTCTGGTACCGGGTTGACTGGGGTGACGGGGAAACCCTGGACTGGTCAGGCCCGTTACAGAGCCCGGTTGACATCAGCCGTTTTCACCGCTATCGGAAGTTCGGAGGGTATGAGATTCGGGTAATGGCAAAGGATTCGCTGGGCCGGGTATCGGACTGGAGCCGGCCGGTTGCGGTTGAGGTCGGCGAACCAATCTTCAAAGGGATGTTTCCAACCGAGGAGCCGATTGTGGCATCACCAACCCTGGACCAAAACGGCAATATCTATTTTGGCGATGAGAGCGGAACATTCTATTCGGTGAACCCTGACGGCAATCTGCGCTGGAGCTTTATGACGAGGGGGCCGGTTTATGGCACAGTAGCCATTACCGGCGCACTGGTCTATTTTGTCTCGCTGGACTCCAGCCTCTACTGCCTTGACACCACCGGCAGGCTCCAGTGGTCGCTTGACTTGGGGGATGAGCTCTATGTCGGGCCGGCAATCGGTAAGGATGGCACGGTCTATGTCGGAACCGACAAGGGGCAACTGGTGGCGGTGAGCCCGAAGGGGAAGATTCTCTGGCAGCGGCCGGTTCATGGCGAGGTGACATCTCCGCCGACGATCGGGCCCAACGGTCTAATCTATCAGACTGCCGACTCGCTCTACTGCTTTGACCGCAAGGGCCGGCGGCGCTGGGCATTCGCCGCACCAGTTGGCAGTGAAGAAGAGCAGGACCGGCCCTATTTCTGGGGTTCGCCGGTTATTGGTGAGAAGGGTGTAGTCCTGGTGGGGGGCAGCGACGGCTATCTCTACGCGGTCGGGTCTGATGGCCGGATGCGTTGGCGCAGCCCGGTGCCCGACCAGGATGAAATCAGACCAGAGGTGGTGTTCGGACCGGATGGAACCGGCTACTTCGGCTCCGACGGCTATTACCTGCTTGCCTGGTCAGGAACCGGGACGGTCAGAGTCCTTTATGAGGCGGATGACATCGTTTCGGCAACCCCGGCGGTGAGCGACAAGGGGACGGTCTATTTTCTGGCCGATGACGGCGTACTTTACGCCCGGGCGGCCAATGGCCGGCTGCTTTGGAAGCAGGAGGTGGCATACGGCGACAAGGCACTCTACTGGACCAGTTCGCCCACCATCGCACCTGACGGGACGGTCTATGTGGGCTCGTGGGACGGCGGTCTTTATGCCTTTCGGGGTGACGGCCCGCCCGCCAAAAGCCGTTGGCCCCAGTTCCGGCACGATGCCCAGCACACCGGCCGCTGTGAATAAAGCTATCAACTAAGCCACCTTTGTGAAGATAGAAATCTATTCAAAAGGTGTGATGAATGCTTGACATCTATCTTGAGCCAAACCGGGCATTCAACCGGCTGAAGGAGCGGCCGGTCTGGCTCGTGCCGCTGGTGATTGTGGTAGTTGCCAACATGGCATTTGCGTTTCTTGCTGCGCAGCATGTCAACTGGGATGAGCAGCGTGAGCAGGCGATAGAGCGGATGCGGGAGCGCAACATGTCGGAAGAGCAGATTCAGCAGGCGCTGGAAGGGATGGAGCGGTTCCGAGCAAATGCGCTGATGCGTTATGGGCTGCCGCTGGCCGGTGCGCTCATAACCTCGCTCATCGGTATCTTCTTTATCACCACTATCTATCATCTCTCTCTGCCGCTGTTGGGCACAAGCCCGGTTTTTCTCCGCACCCTGGCGGTGGTCACCAATGCCGGCCTGGTTGCGGTGCCGTCAACCCTGGTGCGCGCCCTTTTGGTCATTATCCGGCGGTCGGCCGATGTCCACACCAGCCTTTTGCTCGCCTTCCCGAATATGAAAAAGGGTTTTCTCGCCATACTCCTCGACCGGATAGACCTGTTCGCCATCTGGCAACTTCTGCTTGCCGGGCTCGGCCTGAAGGTGATGTATGACATCAAGGGCAACAAGTCGTTCTGGCTGGTCTTCACTGTCTGGGGGATTCTGACATTGATATTTGCGCTGCTCGGCGGTCAGGTGCGGTAAAGGTGCGGGTTTAGACATATAGAAATGAACCCTAATCTCTGGATATTGCTTGTCTCTCTTGCCAGCCCTGCCGAGACCCTGAGGCTCGACTTTGAGCAGGCAGTCAGGCTGGCACTGAGAAGGAGTCCTGTTCAGTCTGAGGTTTCGGCAACCAGGGTCAAGGCGGCAACAACCCTTGCACAGGGTGTTGGTTCGCTGCTGCCGACCCTTTCCGGTTCCATCGGCTATGGCACGGCCGAGAGCCGGAGCCTGCTGAATCCGGAGTCAACATTCACCGAGCATCTCTGGACCGGCTCCCTCACCATCAGCCAGGTTGTCTTTGACCCGGCAGTCTTTACCGGAGTGGTGGCGGCAATGGTCAATGCCAGCTATCAGGCGACCGAGGCCCAGGACCAGGCTGCGCGGCTGCTTCTGGACATTACCACCGATTATCTTGGACTGCTCAAGGCCCAGTTGCTCAGGGATGCGGCACGGACCGCACTGCAGCAGGCGGAAGAGAACCTCAGGTTGGTTGGAGAAAGGGAGCGGCTGGGCAGCGCCAGCCAGATTGACCGGCTCCGAGCCCAGGTTTTGCGTTCGCAGGCCGAAATCCAGCTTCTGAGCGCGGAGAAAGGGGTCAAAGTGGCGCAGGAGAATCTCAAGGCGGTTGCCGGCATAATCGGAAATATCGCAATCGTGGCAACCGAGACGCTCGGCAACCCGCCGGAGATGGCGATTGACAATCCGGACAGCCTGCTTGCTGAGATTGAGCGGCGCAATCCGGGTGCGGCCCTGGCGCGCAAGGCCCGGGCGGCTGCCGCAGCCCAGGTTGCCGGTGCTGTGGGCCGGGGCCTGCCGTCGGTTTCGCTCTACTGGCGCTCAAGCTACTCCGACACTGCATTTCCCCGAAGCCATGCCGTCTGGCGCGGTCATGATGTGGTCTCATCAGGCATCACCGTCACATGGCCGCTTCTCGACCTGAAGTCGTTTATCATCGGGATTGTTGACGCCGGTGCCGGCTATCGCAAGAGCCGGGTGGCGGCGACCCGGGCCCGGCTCACACTTCGGGCGAGCGCCGCTGCCGCCATTCTCGGGTATCAGGAGGCAAAGCGGCAACTGGAGGCTGCCCGGACAAATCTGGAGTTGAACCAGGAGCTAGGGCGCCTTGCCCAGGAGCAGTTCCGCCTCGGCAGTCTCTCCCTGACCGACCTTTTCGCGGTTGAGGCCAATCTGGCGTCTGCCCGGGCGAGTTATATCGGTGCGCTCTGCGACAGTTATATTCAGGCGGCCCAGATAAATTACCTTTTGGGCATGACCCAACCGGTGGTTCAGAAATAAGGAGTGAACAGCGGGGTGTAAGGAGGCTGGATGAGGCGACGAAGAAGAGTTGTTCTGATAGTCGGGATTGTGGTTGTTTTACTCGGATTGATAGTCCTGCTCAATATCCGGCGGAAAGATTCCGGCGAACCGGTCGAGACCAGAAAGGTCGGTTACGGCTCAATCCACTCCCGGGTCTCAGCCACCGGCAAGCTGCGCGCGGCGGCACAGGTCAGCCTCCAGTCTCAGGTAATGGGAACGGTGGCTAAGCTCTTTGTGAAGGAGGGGGACTGGGTAACAAAGGGTCAGCCGCTCATCCTGCTTGACCGGCAGGCCTACGAGGCCCAGCTTCTTTCGGCCCGGGCCCGCTTCACTCAGGCGCAGCTGAGCCACGCCCGGGTTGAGAGTCTGTTTGCCCGCAGGTTGGTCCCGGCCGAGCAGTTTGAGGCGTCCAAGGCCGCACTGGAGATGGCCGAGGCACAATATAACCAGGCTCAGGACCAGTTTGAGAAGACGCTTATCCGCGCACCTATTTCCGGGACGGTGAGTAAGGTGAATATCAAAGAGGGCGAGGCGGTGATGATTGGGACGATGAACTACTCGGGAACGGTGCTTTTGGTCATCGCCGACATGTCCCGGATGCAGGCGCTGGTTGAGGTTGATGAGACCGAGGTGGTTACGCTCCGGCTCGGTCAGCCGGCTGAGATTGAGGTTGATGCCTTGCCCGATACGAGCTTTTCGGCAAGGGTGACGAAGATTGGCTATATGCCGGTTGAGAAACTGGCAACCACAGCCGGCCAGGAGGGGGTGAACTTTGAAGTGGAGCTGACCCTGGACAGCACCGCACCCATGCTCCGACCGGGGATGAGTGTCCATGCCGAGATTACCACGGCAACCCTTGATTCGGTCCTGGTTGTTCCGCTGGCAGCGGTGGGGCGCCGGGAGGTGAAGGGCAAAGAGACCAGCACCGTCTTTGTGGTCAGAGATGGCAAGGCGGTCCTGAGGCCGGTGAAGACCGGCCGTGCCAGCGACACCGAGACCGAAGTCGTGGAGGGACTTGAGCCGGGCGAGGAGGTCATTACCGGGCCGTTCAAGACGCTTGCCAAGCTCAAGGATGGCCACCGCGTGAGCCCGAAACCGACAAGCGACAGCCTGTAGTGGCAACCGGCAATGACCGATATGCCGATGCGTGATTCCCTTACCTAGTCCATGCTCATCCGCACTGAGGAGCTCACCAAGGTCTACACCACCGGCAGGGTTCAGGTTCAGGCCCTGGCCGGGGTGAGTCTGACAATCGAGCGGGGTGAGTATGTTGCGCTGATGGGGCCATCCGGTTCGGGCAAGTCAACCCTCATGCACCTTCTCGGCTGTCTGGATACCCCAACCAGCGGCCGTTACTGGTTGAATGATAAGGATGTGACAACCTTTGACGACCTGGAGCTGGCACGGGTGCGCAACAGGGAAATCGGCTTTGTCTTCCAGAACTTCAACCTGCTGCCCCGGCTCTCGGCACTTGCCAATGTCAGCCTGCCGATGGTCTATGCCGGTGTCAGAGCCTCGGAGCGGAAGCGCCGCAGCCTTGAGCTTCTGGAGCTTGTTGGACTTAAGGACCGGGCCAGCCATCGGCCCAACGAGCTCTCAGGCGGCGAGACCCAGCGGGTGGCAATCGCCCGCAGCCTTGCCAACCGGCCATCGTTGATTCTGGCCGACGAGCCGACCGGCAACCTTGACTCCAGGACGGGTCAGGAGATTCTCAGACTCTTTGATACTCTGGCAGAACAGGGCAACACGATTATCATCGTCACCCACGACCCCAATGTCGCCAGCCATGCCCGGCGCATCATCAGGCTACTTGACGGCCGCATCGCGGAGTAGAGCATGAAGTTCTGGGAAACCATCAAACTGTCACTTGAGACCTTCCGGACCCACAAGCTCCGCTCCTTTCTCACCGTCCTGGGCATCATCATCGGCGTCATGACGGTGATTGCGATAATCTCTTTGATTCAAGGCATGAACTACGAGGTTGAGAGGCAAATCAGCTCGCTCGGCTCCAACACCATCTTTCTGCAGCGAATCTCCTGGGGTATGGGCCGGCTCGACTGGGAGGAGATTTCCAAAAGGCCGGAGCTGACCCATGATGACGCCTTGGCGATAAGCCGTCTCTCCGGAGTGGAGCGGGTGGCGGTGAGCCGGTCAAGGCAGATTCCCAAGCTCACCTATCGCGGTAACAAGGTCACCAGTGTTGAGCTCCAAGGGACAACACCGGCCTTCAGTGTTATTCACAACTATCAGATTGAGAGCGGCCGGTTCATCAACTCCGACGACAGTCTCTACAAACGGCAGGTCTGTGTAATTGGCGGTTATATCACAGATAACCTCTTTCCCAATGAGAACCCGCTCGGCAAGCGGCTGACGATTGAAGGCAAGAGCTTCACCATCATCGGCACACTGGTCCGGAAAGGGAGCTTTCTGGGCCAGAGCCAGGACAATATCATCATTGTTCCAGTCACCGCCTTTGAGAAGAGCTTTGCAGCTGGCCGGGGCTTCGGCGAGCTGATGCACTCATTGACCATCATGGTGCTGCCTAGAAGGAACATCCCGGTGGAGCGGGTGGTTGACCAGGTGCGGGAGCTGATGCGCCGGCGCCACGGCCTCGGTTTTGACAAACCCGATGACTTCGGCATCAACACCCAGGAGACACTGAGGGAAATCTACCGCAACATCACCCGTGTTGCCTACATCGTGATGATTGCGGTTGCGGCCATCTCGCTACTAGTCGGTGGTATCGGCATCATGAACATCATGCTGGTGGCGGTTGCGGAGCGGACAAGGGAGATTGGCCTGCGCAAGGCGCTGGGTGCGACCAACCGCGACATCCTCTGGCAGTTCCTTCTGGAGTCGGTTTTCATTGCGCTGGTTGGCGGTGCGGTTGGCGTTGTCCTGGGGATTGGCATCGCCAAGATTGTTGAGCTCACCGCCCATCTCCATGCCGCGGCTCCAATCTGGACCATCCTTCTGGGTGTCGGCTTCTCGGCCGGTGTCGGCATCTTCTTCGGCATCTTTCCCGCCACACGCGCTGCCAGGCTCAATCCCATACAGGCCCTGCGCTACGAATAGCAGTGCCGCTTGCCAACCCATAGCGAGAATGTCATTGGGACTTT
>JBDRUJ010000016.1:12981-18727 GCA_039801285.1 Caldifarciminota bacterium | reverse complement strand
CAGCTTCAACAGGCCGTTGTCACCCGGGTCGCGCTTGAAACATTCACCAGTCCGGCAGAAGCGGCAAAACGAATCTTCCCGGAGATAGAAGCCTGGGAGCGGAAACGGGAGGAGCAGATTGTTGCCGAACTGCTCAATGCTGCCACCATCAGCGCCAGGGCCGCCGTCGGACTCGAACCGACGCTCAAGTTCATTCAGGAGGGCCGAGCCAGTCTTATGGTCATTGTCCGCGGATTTGACCGGGAGGTATTCGAATGCCCCCACTGTCGATTCATCAACACAGGCAGCAATCAACTCTGCAGCCGGTGTGGTGCTGATGGGCTACGCAAGGTCAGCGCCGCTGCTGTTCTGCCCCAACTCGTAGTTCAGTTCCATGTCCCGATAGAGATTGTCGCCGGACCGGCCGGACAGGAGCTTGCGAAAAACGGCGGCATCGGGGTTCTGTTGCGGTTCTGAGCTGTCGGGGCTTGAGACGGGTCAGCGCCAGTGAAAGATTTCGCCAGGGTAGAAATGGAAAATGTTATCGCGCAGTTCGAGCCAGCCGCTGGTTTCGCTGGTAGTAAACCGGCAGACAGGGCCGGAAAGTTTAGAGGCCTGGTCGCTAAGTCTCAACAGGCGCCACTCACCATCCTGGAGAGCCGCAAAGCTTTTTTGGGGGCCTGAGGGTCTTGAGCCCGGGACAAAGTAGCCGTAAGCAACCAGGGTGTCGCCGACATTGAAAAGGCTGAGTTCACCCATCGGCAGGACCCGGTTCTTGGAGAACCAAGGCTGCCAGGGAAAGGGATTGGTTGTAAAGGCAAAAGAGTCGGCCCGGACTTCGTGTAGAACCGCATAGCTGCTGGGCCGGACACCGGGATAGATGGCAACCAGGACCGGCAACTCCCCATCATAATCCTCAAGCCGGGCAACACCGGTTAGCAGCACCCTTGTCCCCATTCCCCATGCGATGCCTGATATGTAGGCCGACCATGGCTCAAGCACCGGGCCGACCAGCCGATAGACCCTAAAGAGACGGGCGGCTCCAGTTGTGTCAAATGGGGAGGTTTCGACGGTTACCAGTTCCGGAACAGAGTCGTTGGTGATGTCGCAGCAGACCGCCTGCTCTGGCCACATCCCCGCGAAGGGGACGAGGTCTCTTGTAACCGAGTCGGGCCCAAAGTCGAAAATCCGGCAGGAGTCGCCGCTAATAATAATGAGCTCCGCCTTGGAGTCGTTGTCAATGTCGCCAAAGGCCCAGGTGGAAGGTGAGACGCCGGTTTCTGCGGCCCCTGGTCCTAACAGAGGCTCTGATAGCCAAACCCTTTCGAACCGGCTGGCTGAAAACCGAAGCAGCGCAAGCCTTCGGAGCGAAACCCGCTGCACCCTCCTGGCCGGGCCAGGTGTTAGCTCAAGTTCGCCAACATCGGCGACAACCAGCAGGTCCTCATTGTCAAAACCGAAGAATCGGCCGGAATAGATGGCGGTGACATTATCAACCGGGCACCGGCCAAGGAGAATCTCAGCGCCGAAAATCAGGGATATCATCAACAGGTTAGAGATTAGCAGCCGTCGCACAAAGATAAGGATAACATATCCAGCGTCGAGCGTCCAGCGTGCAGCGTCGAATAGAACTTGACCCGGTCGCTCCCTTTCTCTATACAGGCTGCCCGCCCCTTATTGTCATCCAATGGCCAGTGCTACAACTGGCAGAGACTGGCACAGTTTGTTCTGCCCAATGAGACCCTTGCCTTTTTGGTCGTTGGCGGGAGCCGTGGCTTCGGCCTGGTGACAGCCGCAGGTGAGCTCCTTGAATCTCACGGCGACTCCGGCGCGATTCCCATGCTATATCGCCCGGCGTGAGGACCGGGTGCGGGGAGTCACCGGTAAGCTGGTTGATGTTGAAGACGAGGAGAATGGCGAGCATGGGGAGGTGTGGGTCAAGTAAAGGTTATCTCACGACGGTGAGCTTCTGAACCAGCTCAACCCGTCCCTGAGTCTGGACCGTAGCGAAATAGACCCCTGGAGCAAGGCAACGAGCATCAAGCACCTCTTCATTGCGGCCAACTTTGCCGACAACTCTGCCGGTGATATCAATCAGCCTCAGTTCGCCTTTAGGTCTTTGCCGCAGCACGAAGCGGCTGCCTACCGAGGGAGAGAGGAGCGCAGTCCCGTGCCTGTTTTGGCTTTCGGCTCTTTCTTCCCGGATACCAATCAGGTCGTCCCTTATCGCAATTGCCCGGGCGCGCACATGCTCGTTGACATAGACCACATTATTTATGTAGTTCCACTGCATAATCGTCGGGGCCTGGAAGTAGCAAAATGAGTCAATCTTCGTATTGGTGGCGCAGTCAATAACCGTAACCATCGGATTGCCAATGGTGGAGATGGAGTCAATAGTGGTGAGATAGAGCCGGTTGCTAACCGGATTCCCGATGTGCTCTTCCAGCCGCAGGCCCAGACTCCTGCCCCAAAAGGGAATCGTTTCTGTTATTCGATTGGTCGGGCAGTCAATCACCAGCACCGTATTAGAGTGGGGATAGTAGATTCGGTCGTCAATGGAGTCGTAATAGCAGAAATGTTCGTGACCGAGAGACACATCAATAACCGAATCAATTACCGTGTCGGCGATGGCATCAAGGACATTAAGCCGGTTACGATAAGGACAGCCAATATAAACCTGATGGATGGCTCCCTTGTTGCGGAAGGCAATGGGCCAACCGGTTGAATCCAGAACCCTTAGCACCGTATCGCCAGCGCCGTCTATCACAAAGGTTTTTCGGCCCCACAACACATACACATTATCAGTATAGGGGTTGATGGAACTGAGGCTGCACTCACCGAAATCAATCACATTCCTGATTGAATCGTTCGCACAATCAAAGATATAGAGGTAGCGCGCATTAATGGAGGAATAGGGGACGGCATATAACTTGTTCTGGCGCGGACTGTACAAAAGATGGTGTCCGCCAACTTCGCAGGAGATGAAGTTTTTCAAGGAGTCGGTATTCCCATCCAGAACATATAATCCGGTGTAACCTCCGGATGCGAGATAGATTTTATTGGGACGGGTAGCGGTGGTCATATGATAGAACCATTCTTCTGGAGGACAATGAGGCGCGAGGTTGACAACCTTCAGGGGTAGATTGGTATTGGCGTCATAGACCACCAGGATGGCAGAGGAGTCATCCCTGAAGATATCGTTGAAATATAACCGGTTGGTGACCGGCTGCCACATCATGTCCCGGTTCAGATAGGCAACCTTGAAGCACCTCATCAGTTGCCGCTGGGCGCAGTCAATCACCGAGATGCATTCGGAGTTAGCCACATATAATTTATTGGCGTCAGGGTGGAGAAAAGTATACATGGCACGATGGGGAACGGCGATTTCGTCAATCAACCCATTGGTCGCACCATCATAAACCATAACCTCGTGGCTGGCGGCAATATAAAGATGGTTGGCATTGGGATTGTAAACCATACTCCAAATCTCGCGCTGCAGGAGTATAGAGTCGGTGACCTGATTGGAGTCTAAGTCAATCACATATACCTTTGAAGAAGAGGTTCTAACATAGAGTCTGTTATTGCAGGAGTTATAAGCGAGCTGCGCAATTTCCCTTCCCCTGATTGGCAGTGGCACATCGCCGATTACCTCATTGGTCAGGCAGTCAACAATCCGGATTCGGCCCGGGTCGTAGTAGTAGTGGGCTCCGACAAACATCCTTTCAATGTCAGAAACGAGCAGCACTTTGTGATAGCTGACCCCATCAGGTGGCTGGATTGTGTCTATGACCGTGTCGTTTGCGGCATCAATTACAGAGATTGGGATGTTATAGTCCCCATAATCGGTGGGATAACTGTAAGCAACAGGGCGCTGCTGATGGTGGACCATTATCGGCGGGACCTGGATACGCGTTCTGATTTCGTTGGTCTGAGCATCAATTATATAGGTAACCGGACCCTCGGAATCGAGTGAAACCGACCAGAAGAGCTTGTTTGCCGGGATGTTGACACCAAGATATCGGGAGTAAAGTATCCTCCTGCCTTCCGGATGAATGGTGATGGTATCAACGATTGCCTGAGTTGAGCAGTTGGTCACGAACAACAAGCTATCAATATTGCTATAGCTGTTCCCTCTCATCCCTCTATACAGACAGTTATTATTCGGGTTATAGGCCAGAATTGCCCAGGTAAGCCAAGGGCTCCTTGGAATGACATCGTGAATCGCTGTTGTCCTTTCGTCATTCTGGCAATCCAGAACGACGATGTTATCGGACGGGCTAGAGTAAAGATAAAGCCGGTTCATGACCGAGTTGAAGGTGTAAGGCGTCAGTCCGGTAGGCACATCACCTTCTAACTCGCTTGAGCCGCCCAGGCTGTCAGGAAGATAAAGGGTATCAAGGACCTGAGCGGCCACAGGCGCAGAAAGCAAAAACCAGACAACACAAAAGTGGATAAACCTTTCCATACAACTCCTCCAATCAAACGGCAGGGCGTCTCTCATCTTATTAGCTACTTACTTATTACCAACTTGCCGCTTATCTCAGCGGCCCCTGTTCTGGCGGTATAGAAATAGACGCCAGGCGGAACGAGCTTGCCATCGCTAGCGCTCAAATCCCAGATGCCTCTGCCATTCTCAAGTGGCAGGATGCGGACGACTTCTCCATTCTCAGTATAGATTCTGAGACTGGCATTCAAGTATGGAGCGGGAAGCTGGAATGTCACCTTGCCTTTTGCCGGATTAGGTGAGACGAGCAGCCGTTTCTCGGCGGCGGAGAAAAGGGACTGGCTTCCGCCCTGGAGTGGTCTCCACGCCCCATAAAAGCCGATGCGGTTACAGTAATTCCCGAACGATGCCCAGATACCGCAGGTTGAGTCGTTGGGGAGCCCCCAATAGGCACCATAAGCCAGGTCCGAACCGGAGGAGACATAGTAGATGGGGTCGTTGTGGTCAGCATTCCACAGGTCAGGATAGTCGTAACAGTCGAACTCTTTCGTTGGTTGTCCATCTTCGTCCTCGCCCCTGAAGCAGTGGAGGATGCAGAAGTCTTCTTCATTTTCTTCATTATTTGGTCCTTCAGGCAGCAAATCACCCCAGGTGTCGTGGGAGACGAGCGCGCCACCGAGGAATGCGCCATCGCCCAATATATTGTGGCGTCGGTCCCACCAATTTCCCGGAATGAAATAGAACCCGAAGTCCTTCCCTCCACCCCGCATCGCATAGATACCATAAGGAGAAAGCGTAAGGTATGGAACTGACGGCCACATCGCCAAATCGGCGCCGGCATAAAACGCAGAGTCTTCAGAGATATAGAATGGTCGTAGGAACTCCCAGTAAGGGAATGGAACCCGAACTCGCATGCCGCCGTAGAGTCGGTTGTAAGCCATGAAATCTTTGCTTCCGCCGCCCTTTATCAGATAGAACCTCGTCACCGGCTGACCAAAGACCGTCATGAACCCGCCGAACTTCAGGCTGCCGCCTTCACCTATCGGGTCATCGCCCCAGATTGGCATGTCCAGAAACCACTCCTGAGTCGGAACATTGAAGGCCCAGACCTCTCTACCGCCGCCGAAGACCGCCAGGACCTTCTCTTCTGGAGGAAAAATAAGGGGATTATAGAAGTAAGCAAGAGCGGCATCGGGTTGAGGCGCTATTGGACGAGGCGGGAGCGCCAACCGCTGCCAGTTGAGTGGCGAGCCAGTGGCATGAGCCCAATAGAACTCGTAACTGTTCGTGGATTCGGATACGCAGAGAAGGAAGACCTTGCCC
>JBDRUJ010000016.1:0-12971 GCA_039801285.1 Caldifarciminota bacterium | reverse complement strand
GTTACGGTATTGGGGGGGTAGGAAAGTAAACCCACTCTCCTGTTGCCAGGAGCAGTGAAACCGACAGCAGTGACACGATAATTGTGCGTCTCATACGGGCCTCCTTTTTGCTTACAAGCGGGAGACGCCCTGCCATCAAATCAAATTATAGTTGTGCTTCCTTAAAAGTCAAGCCTTTGTATAAGTCAAGGACATTTGCGACATCAGGCCCTTTTCAATGAGAATACCCCATCGGGCTCTTCTCAGACCCAATGACTTATGGGTCTTTCGGTGTTATAGAAGACCAGGGACTCTTCCAGCAGCCGGTTGAAGCGCGGCCGGTCATGGATGACATCAGGGTGGTTCTGAATGAACTCCTCGTTGGAAGTAGGCCAGGGGTCACACATTAGTTGCGACTACAAGCGCTTCCAAGAATGACCGGGCGACCAGGCCCTAAAGAATCTGAACCGGTTGCCAGCCGGGCCCCGGGGCCGGAGCAGCCCCGAGGCCCGCCCGGGGCGTGCCCCAACCCTAGGGGTTGTGTTGTTAGAAGAGGGACACCACAATGGGTTGGGCCTTCGGAGAGGTCTGGGCATCAGGGTCCGGTGCCCAGCGTCCCTCCAAGGGGATCGGACTTGACCCAGTAACATTTTCTCTGGTGGGTGAGACTCAAACCAGAGTGGTCCGGCGGAAACGTCGCTTTGGAGAAAAGAGGAGGGCAAGTCCGAAGAGTATGCTGGAGAGAATGACGGTGACCGCGCCAGCCGGCGCATCGGTCAGGTAGGAAACGAGAAGGCCTACCAGACAGGAGCCAACCGCAAAGAGAACCGAGAGCAGAAACATCGTGCCCAGGCGCCAGGTGAGCTGATACGCGGCTGAGCTCAGGTTGATGATGAGGGAAAAGACTAAAAGACCGCCGATAGTGTTCAGGTTTGCGGTCAAAGCCAGGCCGCAGAGGAGAAGCATCGCAAAGAAGAGCGGCCTTTCCGGGATGCCGACCGCGCGGGCAATCTCGCGGTTGAACAGGACCGCCTTGATTTCCTTATAGAAGACGAAGAGAAAACCGAGAACCAATGTGGTCATGAGAGTCATGAGGAGCCGGTCGGCTGGTGCAACTAGCAGGATGTTGCCCCAGAGGAAGCGGAGCGCCTCGGTGCGCGGGCCCTTTATCAGCCCGATACCGAGAAAGGCCAGCCCGAGCATGATGGAGAAGATGATGCCCAAGGAGAGATTGGGCTCCACATCGGCGCGCTCGGCAATCGGGCCGATGAGAATCGAGGCGAGGATACAGAAGATGATTGCGGTCAGGAGCGGATTGGTGTGCAAAAGCAGGCCGAGAACCGCGCCGGCAAATGCGGCATGGGAAAGTGCTACGCCGACAAACGGGATGTTCATCATTATCACCCACACGCCGACGATGCCGCAGACAGCGCCTCCCAGAACTGCTGCCACCAATGCCCGCCAGGCAAAGGGGAACTGAAGCGCCTCAAGCATCGACCGGTGCGTCGCCAAAGAGCTGGGTCAGCCGTTCGGGCTGAAGCGCCTCTGAGCGTGTGCCAGAAAAGATAATTCGGGTGTCCTTCATGAATACAACCCGATTGCACACTTCAGGCAGGTGGTCAAGCTGATGGGTTACCATCACCACCGTCAGGCTGAAGCGGCGGTAGACATCAACAATCAGGCCGATGATTTCTTTGACCGCTCGTGGGTCGAGATTGGCAGTCGGCTCATCAAGCAAGAGCATCTCTGGCTCCTGAACCAAGGCCCGGGCCAAGGCAACCTTCTGGGCCTCGCCCCCAGAGACCAGACCAACCGGCCGCTCTCGGAGATGAGCGATTCCCATAAGCTCCATCATCATGGCCACCTTCTCATGGTCATTTGGCTTTGGCCTTCGGAATAGCCCCAGCCGGCCGAACCGGCCGATGAGCACCGCCTCATAACAGGTGATGGGCGAGCGGGGGTCGATGTTCAGATTCTGGGGCACATAGCCGATTCTCTGGCGCAACCGGGTAAGAATGGCGCCCTGTGCCGATGTGCCGAGAATCCGGACCGTTCCGGCATGAATCTGACCCAGGCCGTTGATGACGGTCAGCAGCGTGGTCTTGCCCGCGCCATTCGGGCCGATGATGCCGAGGAAGTCACCGCGGTGGATGTTGAGCGAAACGTCGTGCAAGGCCAGATGTTCGTAATAGGTGACCGAGACGTTGCGGACTTCGACTGCGCAGCTCACTGGACTGCCTGAGCCAGTTTCGCGGCGTTGCCCTTGAGCGCAGGGATGTAACCTTTCTCGTCCGGGAAGTTCGTAAGCGTCACATGTGTCGCCTTTGCCGCCTCTGCCAGGGACCTGCCGGCATCCGGGCCGGACTGGAGGTTGTCAACCACCAGCCCGACCGCCGAATCAACCATCACCTGAGCCAGCCGGGTAAGTTCCTGGCTGGTGAAATCCTCGGCCCGACCATAGGTTGCCACAACCCTGAACCCCAGCCATTTTAGAAACTCCGCCTGCATCTCAGCCGCCGGCAAGCTCCTATTCTGGAAGATGGCCTTGACCAGCACGCTGACCGAATCAACCTGGGCAAGATAGCGCTTCGCGTTCGTCTGATAGAAACGGGCGTTTGCCGGGTCGAGCTCACAAAGCAGGCCGAGGATTTCTCTCGTTGCCTCTTTGTGGACTGGCGGCACCATCCAGTTGCCCTGGGTCTGGACGGTCTTCTGAATGAGTCTCGGGTTCGCAAGCGCCTGCTTGAGCTTGCCAAACCACTCCTCCCAGCCGTGGTTCAAGAGGAGCCGGGCCTCGTTGGCGGCGACAATTGCCGAGGGCTGCAGGTCGAAATGACCTGGGCAGATTCCAGCCGGAGCAATGGTTGTGACCCGAACCCTTTCCCCACCTACCGCCTCAACAATCGCACCAATCATGGTGGTTGAAACAACGACCTTGAGCCTTGGTGCAGTCGGTTTTTGGCAGCCACCAACAAGATAGATAACAACCGTCAGCCACCAGATGAAAGCCCGGCGCAGGCCGCTCACTCTTTTACCCCCAGGTCAAGACCAACAGTGAAGGAACGGCCGGGCATCCGATAGAGGCCGGCGGCGGTCCCGGGGAGCTCAGCGAAGGCATCATACTGCCGGTTCAGGAGATTTTCAACCCGGCAAAAGAGCTCCAGCCAGGCATTGAGCCGGTAGCTGAAGCGGCTGTCAAAAGTGGCATAGGAGGGGATGGGCAACAGGGAGGAGTCGGCTCCGTAGTAGCGGCCAACATAATGGCCGGCCATTCCACAACCGATGCGCCCAACCTCTGCTCCCAGCTCGGCATCAAGCTTGAGCCCGGGCCGGCCGCGGGTGTGAACCCCGTAGTCGGCGATAGTGGTGCTGAGCCGGCCTTGGAGCCAGCGCTGCTGGGCCGTGACGCCCAATTCAACCCCTTTGAATCTGAAGCTTCCTTTGTTCTGGAACTTCACTGGCGGTGGTGGACTGGGGTTTCGGGCGGTTTCAATCAGGTCTTCGCCGGTGATAATAAAGCCAGCAAGGTCAATGGCAACACCGGCCAGGGGCTCCCAGCCGGCTCCGGCCTCGTAGTTCCAGGTCCGCTCAGGCCTGAGCTCCGGGTTCTTTGGTGGAAAGACCGATGTGTAGTTCAGGGGTGGGAACCGGAACCCGCGGTTGATGCTGGCACGAAGGTTGAGCCGGGCCGGAAGCTGCGCCACCATACCGGCCTTGGGTGCGAAGGCGTTGCCGGAGATTTCGTCATGGGCAATCCTCAGCCCGGCATTCGCAATGACCGGCCCAAGCCGCTGCTCATCCTGGCAGTAGGCATCAAACTGATTCCGGGCCCAGCTAGGCCGGCTCGTGTCCGATTGAATCCGGGTTCCGGCCAGCCTCTTCACCTCCAGCCCCGCCTGAATCAGATTGAGCGCCAACTGACGAGAGAGGTGAAGAATAAAGCCGCTGGTGTTGTCCAGGGAGTGCCAGCCATCACTGAAGCGATGCTCGCCGAAGGTGCGGTAGAGCTTGAGAAAACCGTTTATAAAGGGGGCATCAAGGTTTGCAGTAAGGTCAAGACCCCCTCGGTCGTAGCGGTTCCAGCCTTTGGCAACAAGCGTCTCCGGGTCGTTCACCCCCTTCGGCTCGTGCTTGACACCGGTGAAGAACTTGCCGGTGAAGTCGAGCTTGAGCGCGGATGAGAGGTTATAGCCGGCACGCAGCGCCAGGTCGTTGCCGTTGAACTGGGAGTTAGGGAGATGGCCTTGGGAGATTGCCTTGTCCAGCGCCATCAGAGTCTGGAACCGTTCCTGCCTTGTTCCAAAACTGAGCCGGCCATGTATGGTCCGGAACGAACCAAGCTCCAACCGGCTGGAGAGTTCAAACGGCGCCTCAGCCTTCCTGGTGATGATATTCACAACGCCACCGAGTGCGTCGGAGCCATAGAGGACCGAAAGCGGGCCCCGGACCAGCTCAATCCGTTCGACATTATTCACGGGCAGCGTGTGGGTCACGGTGCAGCCGAACAGGGCCATCTTCTCAGGTCGGCCGTCAACGAGCACCACCACGCGGGTCCCCTGGCCGCCGATGCCCCGGACGTCAATGTCGGTGCGACCAAACTGGCCGGTCCTTTGGATGAAGATTCCGGGCAGAGCAGCCAGGGCATCGGTGGCGCTCCGACTGCCCAGGCGTTCAATATCCTGAGCGGTTACGACGCTCACCGAGGCCGCGCAATCGCGCACCCGATGGCGCACCCGTTCCGCAGTAACAACAACTTCGTCCAGTGTCAACACCACCGAATCGGGCCGAGCTGTTTCTGCGGGTAAGGCTGGCCCGACGAGACCCAGAACCGCCAACAACACCACGGTCAGAGGTTTGCTTCTCATTTCGGACTCTCCTTTAGAATCGTTTTGGTTGAAACTGCCATCAATGTGAGCCGGCCCTGCTCCACCGCCTTGAGAGCGGTCAATTTGTCGGCAATTGCCCTGATGCGGTCAGACCTTCCGCGCAGGACCAGGACCTCGAAACAGGTGCGCTCGTCAAGGTGGACATGAAGGGTGGCGACGATTTCGGCGCAGAACCGGTGCTGGAGCTGAGTGAGGCGGTGGCTGAGGTCGTGTCGCTGGTGGTTGTAGATGAAACTGAGGGCCCCGACCGCTTTGGCCCGACCCACCGCCAGCCTCCGCTCTGCAAGCCAGTGACGGATTAGGTCGCGCAGCGCTTCAGACCGGCAGGCGTAGCCCGCGGTCCCAATCGAGCGGTCAAACTCCCTAACCAGTTCGGGCTCGATTGAAACCCCGAACCGCTGGACATAATCAATGTTAGTGTTACGAATAAAAAAATAGTAGCACCAATTTACTATCTGTCAAGCAGAACAAAACCGACGGCATCCGGGCTGGGTTTCCTTGACAGTGAGTGTGCCGGTTTTATGATTATTTATTGTGGCAAAACAGCTGTTTAGTCCGGCCCTAGCGCTTTTGGGTATTGGAGCAGTCATTTTGAGCTGCTCGGATGCGCCACTCGTCCTCCAGCAGGCCAACCGGATTGTGCTCGTTGAGCTTTTCTCGACACCGCCCGATGAGTGAGACTACTGTGCGGCCGCGGCGCGGTCGCTGGAGAGCCTGAAAATGAGCTATGGAGATTCGCTGGTACACTTCATCTATTACTCCAGTCTCTCCCAGCCGGAGCTCGTGACGCCAGCCGGCGAGGGAAGGAGCAGGTGGTATGGAGTTAGCCTGTGGCCCACCGCCTTCTTTTCGGGCCGGCGTCAGGAGCAAATAACCAGTCCCGATTCGTTCTATGCAGCCTATCAGGCGGAGTTTCTCGGCGCGCGCTCCCGCACCACCGTTTTGGCGATGGCGCTGGACAGTGCCACAACGCTCATTGACTCCCAGAGGGTGAGCATCGGGGTCAGGGTTCATCCCACCGACACCGTAGCGAACCGGTTGACCGGCGTGAACCTTGTGGGGATTGTCTTTGAGGACAGCGTTCCCTATTACTCGCCGCTACGCGGGGAGACCGTTTATGCATCGGTGGCAGTGCGGCAGGTGATTGGTGATACCTGGGGGGTTCCGATTCGGCTGAGTTTCGGTGCAGACCTTGATACCGTTCTGACCACCCCAACCGGCTCCTGGCGCTTTGACAAGGTCGGCGTGGCGGCGTTTGTTCAGGACACCACAACCAAGGAGGTCCTGCAGGCGGTGATGAAGCGAAGGATTATGGAATAGGAGGAGTTGTGAAACTAACAAAGCTTTACTTTGCCTTTTTTGCCGTCCTTGCCCTGTGTTTTGCCGGCGGCAAGGATGAGTTCCAACCGGCACCAGATTTCACCCTGCCCGATATCAACGGCGAAGAAGTAACCCTCTCGGACCTGCTGGAGAACGGGCCGGTATATATGGAATGCTGGGATTTGCCCTGTGTCAACTGCATCGCGGAGCTGGATGCCCTGGTGCCAATCTACGACTCGCTGGCTGAGCGGGGACTCCAGATTGTTGCCCTCTCGGTTGACAAGCCGGCTGACGAGGCACGGGTCAAGGCATTTGTTGCCAGCAAGAAATGGCCCTATATCGTTCTTCTTGACCAGCAGCAGGCGGTGAAGAAACTTTACAACATCATCATCAAGCCGACCGCCTTCCTCATCAACATGGACGGCGAGATTGTCTGGACCCACATCGGGTTCAAGAAGGGCGACGAGCAGCGGATTGCCCAGGAGATTCTCAAGTGGCTGCCACCGGCTGATACATCCGGAACCGAAGGAGAGGAATAGGACAAGGCGGAATGCGGAAGGCGGAATGCGTCTGGCATCTGTCATTGTGGCTGGTGGCGGTGGCGCTGGCTCAGCCGAAAGGGGAGGTCGGTCAGCGGTCAGCGGTCGGCGGTCAGCGGTTAGGGGTTGCGGGGGTCAACCGGGCCGAGTTCTGGGCTTATCGAGAGAGCCTCTACACCCATTTTGAGGACAAGCTGGATTTAGACCTGCGCTATGCCGACCTCTCGGCCGAGTTCGGCCTTTTGCTCTTTGAGCCTTCCAAGCACAGCCCGGCGGTGCGGAAGCCGCTGCGCCTTTTTGACTATGCCATCGCCTACCGGCCGAAGGAGCTTGAAGTCCTGGTTGGCAGGTGTTACCAGACATTGGGCAAGGGACTGGCCCTGCGCACCTATTCTGATGACGACTTCCGGCACTACAAGAGCTTGCACGGCGTGAAGGGCAGCTTTCATCTGCCGTTCAGAACCGACCTTGTTTTGCTCGGAGGCCGGATGCGCGACATCTTCTTCCAGGAGAACACCTATAAGCTCATGAATGCGAGCGATACAACCGACCAGGTCTTGGGTGCCGATTTGACGGCCCGTCCCCATCGGGCGTTTGAGCTTGGAGGCCGGTATGTGCGCATCAACCGCGAGCTTGACCCGAGCGCCAAGGCCTTCACCGAGCTGTTCGGCGGCAACGGTGGTGTTCGCCTGGGGCCGCTGGACCTCTATGGCGAGGTTTGCTGGCGTCTGGGGACAAGGCCCGGCATCGGCGGCCGGGAAAAGGGGTACGGCTACTATCTGAGCGCTGCCCTGCCCCTGGCCGGATTCGCCATCCTTGGCCAGTTCATGGACTACACGAGACTGGGGTTTCCGCCCGGCGTCTATCACTACAACGACCCCCCGACACCAATCAGGTCCGGGGTGGCGCTCAACCGCGGGGTTGACGAACGGGGATTCGGCATAGAGCTATCCGGAACGGTTTTCAACGGTCTTTATCTTGAGGCTGTCCTGGGCAGGCTGTTTGTCCACGACGACACCAGCGCCGGAGTTCTGGAATGGGAGACCAAGGGTCGTTACGCGCTCGGCTCAGACTGGACATTTGAGGCGAAGTTCAACCATATGCTCCAGAAGAATGTTGAGCTGGGAACCTATCAAAGGGTGACCGACCGGCCCACCCTGCTGGTCAACTACTCCCTTGACCGGCACAGCCTCGCCGGTGAGCTGGAGCTCGGGTTTGTCAGCGAGCAGCCAACCGATACCAGCCACGGCTCACACTGGCGGTATCACGAGCCGGTGGTCTCCTTCAGTTACGGCTATGGTGAGGGGTGGCTCTTTACCCTGGGCTGGCAGGGGGTTGACCAAGACTCCCTGAAGCGCTATGACAATCAAAAGTCCTGGCCATTCTTCGAGACGGTCTGGAATGTCAACGAGCGGAATGTGCTGCGCATCCGGGCGGGCGCGGAGAAGGGCGGCTACACCTGCTCGGGCGGGGTGTGCCGCTATGAGGCGCCTTTCTCCGGAGTGAAGCTGCAGCTCATCAGCCGGATATAGGGGAAGGCGGAAGGCGGAATGCGGAAGGCGGTCTTTATCATCCTGGCCCTGGCCGGGATAGCGGCGGCACTGGTCGGAATCGGGCTTGGCTCGCTAGAAAGTATCCACCGTTTTGCCTCTCAGATATGACTGTCGTGCATGGGCCTAGTATAGGCCAGAAGAGAGACCGGCTGGAGCCTTTTGCGCCCGGCCGGTCAGCTCCTGATGCGTAAACGCCGGATTGCACCGTTCCGGATTGGTCAAATCATCGGGACGATTGTTCTCAACGGCTACATCTTCGCCTACATCCAGAACAAAATCATCTATTCGGGATTCTTCAAGCACATCCCGGAGCCGGTTCTCAACTGCTATGGCGGGCCGCTGTCGGTGTTTGCCTGCCCCATGGGTTCGCTGCAGCAGTTTCTTGGCCAGAAGGGCGTTGACCTTCTGCACCGCATCCCCTGGGTGCCGCTGGGTCTCTTTTTAGTCATCGGCGCCTTTGTCGGCCGGGCCGCCTGCGCCTGGGTCTGTCCGTTCGGATTATGGCAGGACCTGCTTTATAAAATCAAGGCCGGCCCGAGGGCAGGTAGCAAACGGTGGCTGGGCCTTGGTATCATCGGTTTCATTGGAGTGGCGGCAGTTGTCCTTCTTGTCCTCTTCCTTCGTGTCGCCTGGTGGAAGGCGCTTCTTTTTGGCTGGCTGCCGTTCATGGCGCTGCTGGGCTTTATCGGTGTCAGGGGCAAGATGGCACTTCCCGGCCGGCTCTGGGTCGGTAGCTGGCTTGTCGGTATCGGACTGGGGCTGCTTGTCATGTTCAAGTTTGATGTCGGGCCGGGAGTTGCCACGGGCGTTGTTGGCATGACCCTCCTGGGGCTGGTCGGCGGCTGGCATGCCCTTGCTCTGGCAGCGCCAGCCGGATTCATCCTGGCGCTTCTGGGCAACCCGGTGAGGCTCGGGCCGTTTGCCAGTGCGGAGCTGGCGCTCGTGACGGTCCTGCTTTCCTGTCTGCTTATCATCCTTCTGGACCGGGTCTTGAAGCTCTCGGTCCCGGCAACGATGCTGAAGTTCGCATATCTGGTTCTCGTTGCCGGAGTCCTGGCCTGGAACACGGCCGAGCCCTGGTTCTGCAAACTCTGTCCCCAGGGAACGCTTGAGGCCGGGCTGCCATTGGTTCTCTGGGACCCGGTTCAGGGGCTGCGTCAGCTTGTGGGCTGGCTCTTTTATTTCAAGGTTGCCATCCTCCTGGCGGTTGTTCTGGCGGCGATAGCCATCAAACGGCCGTTCTGCCGGCTCATCTGCCCGATCGGCGCAATCTACTCACTGTTCAACCGTGCCAGTCTGCTCCACATGAGACTGGACACCCAGAGTTGTTCTAACTGCAACCTCTGCCGGAAGGTCTGCCCGATGGGCATCGAGCCCCACCAGGGGCCGAACCAGGCCGAGTGCATCCGGTGCTTTGAGTGTGTCTGGCACTGCCCCAAGAGCAGTCTGAGGATTCGGGTCTAGTGGGCGGGGGGATAGGGTGATACGCAAACCCCCCTGGCTCAGGATGCACCTGCCAACCGGCGATGGGTTTGACCGGGTGAACGGGCTGCTCCAGAGCCTTCAGCTCAACACCGTCTGCACTTCGGCCCGCTGCCCGAACCTTGCCGAATGCTGGGCAAGGGGCACGGCAACAATAATGATTCTCGGCGACAGCTGCACCCGGCGCTGCCGGTTCTGCTCGGTGGGGCAGGTCAGGTCTGCACGGCGACCCGGCCCGCACGATCCTGAGGAAGCATTGCGGGTTGCCGAGGCGGTCCGGCGGCTCGGCCTGAGATATGTTGTCATCACCTCAGTTGACCGCGACGACCTGCCCGACCTTGGGGCTCAGGCATTCGCGGCAACGGTCAGCCATATCCGAAAGGTTCGGCCCGAAACCCAGATTGAGGTCCTCACCCCGGACTTCGGGGCGCGAGCCGAGCTTGTCCGGCTGGTTATCGAATCCGGACCGGATGTCTTCGGCCATAACATCGAGACGGTGGAACGGCTGACACCCAGGGTGCGCGACCCCAGGGCTGGCTACCGGCTTTCACTCCGTGTCTTGGAGCTTGTCAAAGTACTTGCGCCGTCGCTCATAACCAAGAGCGGTCTGATGCTCGGTCTGGGCGAAAGCGACGACGAGATTGGCAAGACACTCTCCGACCTCCGGGCGGTGGGCTGCGACATCATCACCCTGGGTCAGTATCTTCAACCCGACCGGCGCTGTCTGCCGGTGGCACGCTATGTCCCACCGGCGGAGTTCGGCCGCTGGGAATCCGAAGCGCTTGCCCTGGGCTTTCGCGCGGCCCGCTGTGGCCCATTGGTGCGCAGCTCCTACCAGGCGTCAGAACTGACCAAGGGGCTGACTGTTCCCGCGGTCGGGTAAAGAGCGAATTGGCATCCGGTAACCGGGCACTTGCCGAATCTGAGGTCAACCGCGGACTCCGGGTCTCGGTCATTGAGGGGGCATTTGCCACCCTCTACACCACACTGGCGGGCGGAATGTTCCTTGCCGGTCTGGCTCTCTTTTTGGGTGCCAACTCCTTCCAGATTGCCCTCCTCTCGGCAATTCCGACCTTGGTGACCGGCTTCAGCTTCCTTTCCGGGATTTTGGTGCGCCGGGCTGGTGCCCGCAAGCCGCTCGTCCTCGTAACCGCTGGTATCGGCAGGTCGGTTTATGTGGTGCTCGTCCCGTTTCTCCTTCTCGGGTTGAGGGTCAAGCTCCCCCTGTTTCTCGTCACGGTGGGGGTCTCAAGCATCATGATGGTTATTGCTGGAACCGTCTGGACCTCATGGATAAGCGAACTGGTTCCGGAGGAACGTCGGGGCCGGTTCTTCGGCCTGCGCAATGGAATTCTGGGTATCACCGGTGTGACCGCAAGCTATCTGGCGGGCCGGGGCATGGACTGGCTGAAGGCAAATGGCCATGAACCTCTGGGCTACGGGCTGGCGTTCGGCCTGGCGGTCATCTTCGGTCTCCTCTCCACACTCCTTTTGACCCAACAGCCAGAATCCGGGCCCTTGCCGCGCCCCGATCTTGACCTCCGCGAGATGCTCTTCGGACCATTGCAGGAGCCTCAGTTCCGCCGGCTGACCGGCTTCCTTACAGCCTGGTTTCTCACCGGCACCCTGGCATCACCCTTCTATCTGGTTCACCTCATCAAGAACCTCCACTTCAGCTTCACCGCCATTGCCATCTATTCGATGATTGGCGGTGGGGTCGGCTTCCTCTTCCAGCTCTTCTGGGGCCGGGTGGTTGACCGGTTCGGCTCAAGGCCGGTGACGGTGGTGAACTTCGCCCTGGTCGGGGTGATGCCGTTTTTGTGGCTCTTTGCCACTCCGAGCTTCCGGCTGCCCATCTGGCTCGACGGGGTTCTCAATGGCATGGTCTGGACCGGTGCCAGCCTCGGGCTCTGGAACCTCCTTCTTGATTTGGCCGACAACCCAAACCGGAAGGAGAGCTACTTCGCAATCTACAGCGTAGTTACCGGTCTGGGTGCGTTCATCGCCTCGCTGGTCGCCGGTGGAGTTGCTCAGATGCTCTCCGGCCTCCACCTGGTGATTCTTGGCGCCGACTTCTACAACTACGACCTGATGTTCCTCCTCGCAGGAATCGCCCGCTTCGCCTGCCTGCCCCTGCTGTTACGGATTCAGGAGCCGAAAAGCAAACCGGTGCGGCATACGATTCGGGCGCTGGGCAATTTGGCAGTCTGGCGCCTGAACGCCGGCAAGGATGTGATTCTTGAGGCCCTGGGTCTGAGGCCGAAACCGGCCGAGCCTGGTGAGTAAGGCAACGGGAAAACGAAAAAGTTACGACACATATTCGACATTGAAGCTCCGGGTATGCTTATGGAAAACGGCCTGGTATTTAGTAACAAATCTCCTTGACTTATACGCAGGCTGTCGCGCCAACTGCCAATTGCAACTTGTATTCTAACTCCAAAACCGCAACTTCCTGACTAGTGTAGTCGTAGACGACATATTGGTCTCGGAACGGTTAAAGTCAACAGTTTGCGGTATCTCGGTAGTATACTAAATCTTGTGTAAATTTGAGAAGCAAGGGGCATGGTGTATCCTCTGGGAAGATGGAAAGTTAGAAGTTCTAAACGAAAGGAGAATAAACCATGCCCGATTATCTGGGTCTGACTCGGAAAGAGTATGTCGAATGTTGGCAGGAGGTCAAGGAGTACTTTCAGGACGATGAGGCAGAGGCGCTCCGGCGGCCGATGCGGGATGCGCTGCGGCGGTTTCTGGGCGAGGTCCTGCAGCTGGACCTGGCCAGCCAGCTCTATGCCCGGCGCTACGAGCGCACTCCCAAGCGAAAAGGCTACCGTAACGGCAGCTATTACCGGAGTCTGGTGACCACCTTCGGGCTCATCCCGAGACTGGAAGTCCCGCGGCCGCGCCGCGGTGGCATCAAGACGCGCCTCTTCCGGCGCTACCGGCGCTGCTGGCGCGCGGTCGAGGAGTTCATCCGCGCCACCTTTATCGCCGGGGCCAGCACCCGTGAGACCGGGCAGATTGTCGAGCAGCTGTTGGGCAGAAGGCTCAGCGCCAGCGCGGTCTCCGAACTGACCAGGCTGCTGGATGAGGAGGTCCGCAGGTTCCACGCAAGGCCGCTGGCTGACGACTGGCGGCTGTTGGTCCTGGACGGCGTGTGGGTGAAGGTGGGCGGTTACCGGCTGCGCACCAAGGTGCTGCTGGTGGTCTATGGC
>JBDRUJ010000015.1:303-19044 GCA_039801285.1 Caldifarciminota bacterium | reverse complement strand
CGGAGCCTCGGCTTTGCGCTGATGATGATTATTCTACTCTTTCTTTCTCAAGTGGCGCTGCGGCCGCCGCTCCGTGCCGCATCGGCAATCAATGCGGCAATCCGGGCCCTGCCCATCGGTATCGCCTTCTGTGCCTCGGCCTATATCTTCAAGGCACTGAAAAAGGTGCCTTTCGGCAAGTTCCTCATCATGGCCTTGCTTGTCGGGCTTGGCCACGGTCTGGTTGTGGTGCTTTCCAGCATCAGGTTCCACCAGCCGGTTGCGCTGCGGGTTGTCTGCGCCATGGGTTGTGAGGGTCTCTTACTCGGTGGGCTTATGGGAGCAGGATTTGAGTTGATTGACCTTGCCGCCAAGGAACGAAAAACCGTAGAACCCGGACTGCCTTGACCGTTGCCGAAATCCTCGACTGGCACCTGGCACGCTATCCGCTGATTCAGGCCCAGGACATCTATAAGCTGCTCCACCAGGGCGTATTCGGTCCCGGTCACATCCTCATAACTCCATCAGCAGCGCGCGCGGCGATTGAGCAAGAGCTTGTTCAGGTCGTCCGCACCGGACCGGTTGCACTGACCGAGCCAATTGACCCGACCGGCAAACTGGTGCGTGTGAACCTGGCGCCATTGCCCCCGACCACCGCAATGGTTGAGCGGCTGCTTGAAGCCCTGACCGAAACGGTTGAAATCATCGCCCAAACCGCCACCGCCACCGAACTAGCAGACATCATGCGCCACCGACTCGCCGCTGCGGTGCTGTGGTGTCGCCGTTCATTGCCCCTTCAGGCTGCTTTTCTGGAGAAACTGGCCCAGGACGCCGATTCGGCCGGCTTTCCGACCCGGCACCACTCGGCAGTATATCTTGCCGCCTATCATCCTGCCTATCGGGTTCTTTTGAGCCGGCTCTGGCTTGGCTCCACGCCCTGACGCCGGCAAAGACCGAAAATCGGGCATTCAGAACATAATGGTCTTCTGGGCCGGCAGATGGTCTGGCCCAAGGCTACCAGCAGCCGGTTCCACTCTGACCAGAACCTCTTGGGCAGCACCCTCAAAAGCTCCTTTTCGGTCTGCTCCGGGGTGCTGGTCCGCACCAGGCCCATCCGGTTGCTGATGCGGTGGACATGGCTGTCAACAGCGATTGCCGGTCTGCCAAAACCCTGGGACAGGACGATGTTTGCCACCTTGCGGCCTACTCCGGGCAGGGTAACAAGCTCTTCAAACCGGTCCGGCACCCTTCCCTGCCAGTTGGCGATAAGCATCCTGGCAAGTCTGGGAAGAAGTTGCGCCTTGGTCCGATAAAACCCTACCGGGAAAATGAGCCGCTCAACAGTTTCAGGCCGCAGCCGGGCCAGGGCCTTGGGGTCTGGTGCCCGGCACAACAGGCGCCGGGCAGCAGTTACGGTCACAGGGTCCTGTGTTCTGGTAGAAAGGACGCCGGTGACAAGCAACTGAAACCGATTGCGCCTAGGCATCTTCTTGACCGGTGCATTCAGCCCTGGATAGCTCTGCCGCACTCTTCGAACAATCTCCGAGATGCGGTCCTTGGGATTGACTTCGGTCGCCAGGCTAAAGTCGGAAGAGTTTCAACAGGCCGGTGAAGCCCATGGTGAGAATCAGTGCCAGGCTCGCGATAACGAGAATCGGATGCCAGCGAATCATCCTGGGCAGTTCACCCGGTTTCTGCCTGCCGAATGTGGCAAGGTCGGCAAACAGCGTCAGAAGCACCACCGCAATCGCCAGCGGCAGATGACCCAGAAGCCTGACCGGTCTGCCCTGTGCTGCCAAGACTATCTGAAAGACAAATCCCAGAATCAGATTGGCAACGGTTAGAAGAAAATAGCGGAGGGTTCGGGCCCGCATAACCCGCAAAGGGAAGTCCCAGTCGGCAAGCTTGGTCAGGCTGGTCTGGCCAATCCGCAGTCCGTAGAAGAGTGTGAACAGCGCCAGCGCCGGATGGATGAATCCGAACCAGGGCATTGAAGCTACCTCAATCCAAAGGCCTGAACCCCGGATTCGTCAATCTCCGGAATCCAGAGAACAACCTCGTTGAGCGTCAGAAACCCCTCACTCGACTCGGCCAGCTGAACGAACCTTTTGCCCTCCTTCTTCAGGATGAAGGCCGGGATTATGCCGCTCTCCCGCTCCACCGGATAACGAATCAGCACATAGTTCTTCCAGGTTCGATACTCGGCCGCCCCAGGATACTCCCGCTTCACTTGGGCAAGTCGGTCTTTAGGTCCGCACCCAAGTCCGAACAGAATGCCAGTCAAAAGAAGCAGTGCGACGAGTCGCCTCATGGTCAATCGGTTATCAGCCCCACCCGGCACTGACGCAGAAGCTCAAGATTTGCCCTGGTGCTGTGGATTCGGACCGCATCGTGCCGGCTGATGACCGGGTCGCAAAAGTTGCTGCCAGTGACGGAAATTGCCCGGATGACCAGCGGGTCACTGCCAATCCGTTCCGAGAGTCGGGCCTCATCCCGGTCCCGGTAATAACCGAACACCCCGTTTTCCGCAAGATGCTCCTCATCGGTAAATCCCGGGCCAATAACCTCCTCGTCGTTCTCGGTCCTGACCCGTGGAAACAGCGCCGGTTTGAATCCCAGGCCGCGCACGTCAATCAGAATTCCGGTCCAGACCGGTGCATTCGGGTCCTCATAGGGGACGAGCTTCACTCCCGGTCCCGGCTCTCTACCCTCGGGCCAGGGCTGGCCGCAACATGGACAGGCGGCCCTGCCCAGAAGCCTGCCCGTGCCGGTGGGAGGCAGGAGCAGCCGCATGACCCCGCCTAGAAGGCTGAACTCGTAATCAACCGTCACCATTCCGTCTGAAAGGAACCTGGGGCTCGACCGCCGGCTGTCAAAGGTCATCCGCTCCAGCTTGCGCCTGATTTGGGGATGACTGGCAAGGAATGCTTCAACACTCCAGGTCTGGTCGTAACTGGCGTTCGCCAAGACACTCAACGCCCGGGACGACAGGTTGGAACCGGCTGCCAGCGGGTTCTCTGCGATTGATGATACGACCACCGCATAGCGACTGAAGTCCAATGTATCAGCAATCGTAAGCCCGAAAACCACAACCGAAAGCAGAAAATGTCTCACGCAACCTCCAGTGATGGCGAGCTCACAGCCGCCATTGCAAACTTTTGCCTTACTCTGCCACCGACCAGGAGCGGCCAACGGGAATCGAACCCGTGTAACCGGCTTGGGAAGCCGGGGCTCTACCCCTGAGCTATGGCCGCATATAACATAGTAAACTCTTCAAGCCATCTGTCAAGCAGCGTTCAATTCTTGACATTGGCGTCGCCACTCCAACTCCCTGCAGAAAAAATTGACGGCTCTAGCATCACGGCTATGATAACAATCCATGCCCTATCGCAAATTCGAGCTTCGTTCCAGCTGGCTCTGGTTTGTCGGAGCGGTCGTTCTGGTGTTTGGCCTCCTTCTGCTCACCCGGCTTCTCACTCGTGCACCGGCAGAACCAGTCGCCAAACCAGCTCTTGACCCTGCCAAGGGAAATCTCGAGGTCTTCACCAGGCTCATCGGCTCAATAAGAATTGACTCAGCAGCGCTCCGCCCCCTCTCTCCAGAGATGCGCCAGTTTCTGGCAGGCATTGATACCATGGTCACGAACCGCGAATTGCGCGACGCCATAACACGGATGGAAAGAGCCGCAAAGCGGTTTTCCCCCAGGGAAAGGGCGGCCCTCAACGCCTATGCCGGGCTGTGTCAGTTCGAGCTGGCGAACCCCAACGCCGCTTTGGTCCAGTTTGAAAAGGCACTTGCCGGGGCGCAGGAACTTCCGGGTCTTGCTGCCTGTGTTGCCTTCAACATCGGCTATCTCTTCCTCCGTTATGACCAGCCGGAAAGCGCCCTTTTTTACTGGAGCCGCGCCGAGACGCTCCTTCTCTCCTCAGTCACCGACTCGGTCCTGATACAAACCCTTTTACCCCAGCTCCTCAACAATCTAGGCGTGGCGTGGGAGGTCCGGGCCGACACTGCCCAAGCCCGAAACTACTACCAGGCAGCAGCCCAGTTCATTGACACGACCGCAGTAAACGAATCAGCGAACCGGCTCCGCCGCAACCTGAGAAGGACCAGCGCCCGCTAGGCCCCTCCGCTTTCCCCTTCCGTCATTCCCGCGCAGGCGGGAATCTATTTCTGGATTCCTGCTTTCGCAGGAATGACAGAGGAGGGAAGAAATGATAAGGAGTTGTCACACCTTGGTTGTTTATATAACCTCCAGCGGGTCAACATCTACCCGCACATCAACACCCGGTTTTTCCAGTCCCTTCCGTTCCAACAATGAACTCAATGTCCGGTTGCGCGGCAACTTTACCAGCATCCGCCACCTGGGCCTCTTGCCCATCAGCAGAACCGGACCCAGCACCTCCACCCCGGGATTTCCTTCCAGCAGCCTCCCGATTCGCTCGGCATGAGACACTGCCTTCTCCTGATTACCTGAAAACTCCAGTGCCACGAGTCGACAGAACGGCGGAAAGCCCACTTCAGCCCGCGCCCTAAGCTCATCATCCAGGAATGCGGCAACTTGGCCCTCAACCGCATCCCTGATTGCCGTCTCATCAGGACGCCGGGTCTGGACAATCACCCGTGCCCCGACCCTTGCCGCGCGCCGGCACAGTTCGTAAAGGACCTGGAATGTCCGTTCACGCGCCCGGAAGTCACTCAGGACCAGGTCGGCATCGGCATTGATTACCGCCACAGTCGCAACATCCTCTGGCCATTGCCTAGTGAAGAGCGCCTTGGTTCCGACTAGCACCGTTCCCCGCTCCAGCGGTTCGCTCCTAGTGTCGGCTATAACGCGCCGGGTCATTATGCCGGCAAAACGCCGCTTCACTTCGTTCTCAACCATCTCTACTCCAACTGAAAGAAACTCGAACTCGGTGCCCCGGCATTCCGGACAGGTATCGGGTGCGGACCAGCCTGTCCCGCAATAGCGGCAGACCAGTGTCCGCTCCGCCGTCAATATCCCCGGGACTGCACACCGCGCGCACTTCAGAACCCCGCCACAATCGCGGCATTCAACATGGCGGCTGAATCCCCGGCGATTGATATAGAGAACCGCCGATTTTCCCTTCTCCTGTGCCTTCTGCAACTCACGGACCAGCAATGGTGCGAGAACCTCTCCACGATGCCGCCGCATATCAACTACACTCACATTTCGCCAATGGGCAACCGGTGTCGGTCTTTCCAGCCAGTGCCACCGGTTCATGACGAGATTCTGCCATGTCTCAGTGGAAGGCGTCCGGTCACAGATAACCACCGGACAACCGGCAAGTCGGGCCCGCATCACTGCAACATCCCGCGCATGGAAGCGCGGGCGCCGCTGCTCCTTGAAGCCCGGCTCGTGTTCATCAACCACTACGATCCCTGCTAGGTCAGGAACCGGCGCCAGGACCACCGACCTCACACCAACAACCACCCGACCCACACCCTCTCTGATTGCCCGCCAGTTTCTCTTCCGGACCGAAGCGCTGATACCGGTCCGGTATTCGACCAGCCTCATGCCGAAACACTCCTGCAGTCCGGGGAGCCACTGCGGCAGCTGGCCTTCCGGGATGAGCAGCAGCACCGAACCGAACCCCAGTGCCCCACGCGCAAAGTCGGTAACCAGCTTGAGCCGGTCCCGATCGCGGCACGACACCCAGACACCAAACCGCCGCTCCGAAATCGCCTTTACCAGACCGGCCGGCAGTCCGGCATCGGCTCGAGCACTCTCGCAGACAAGTGCCGTCTCAGTCGCCTTCTCTCTCAAGAGATGAGTCAGAATGCCCCTCGGTAGAACCTGGCCCAGCACATCGCCCAGCGTGGCATAATAGTAGCTGGCTATCCAGCGAACCAGCCGTACCAGCTCAACCGGGACCAGTTGCCGCTCCACCACCGCTTCAATGGCTAGAGTATTTTCCACCGGACTCTTTTCCCTGATGGCGATCACAATCCCGGCCCGTCTTTTGCCTTTCAGCCGGACCCGGACACAATCCCCCGGCCCGAGCTCACCGATCACCGAAGGGTCGAACCGGTAGGTCAGCTCATCCAGTCTTGTCCGGGGAATGACGATATCGCAGAACATCAGTAACGAAGCTTGAACCGGTAGCGGAACGAATACCGACCATCAGAAGAACGTTCCGCCAAGAGCTCATTCCGCCGGTTAAGATAATACTCCACACGGAACGCCGGTTGCAGCTCACCAGTGAAGTTCTGGGTATAGGAAACGTAAAGATTCCGTCCGATGTACTTGCCCACCGTAACCTTTGCCCCAGCACCATTGGCCAGCCCGCTCTCAAACTCAAGATAGTCCAGTGCCACAAACTCCCGCACCTTTTTCGAAACCTGAGTCTGGAAGTACCCAAGGAGTCGGTCGGAAAGCAACCGGGACACAACCTCCTTCTGCTCCATTGCTGCCAATTCGTCGAGGGTGACATTGAAACTCAGATAACTCAGGACCTGCGATTCGTCCCAGATTGCCGGCTCCGAGCTCAGAACGATTATCGGTTTCTCAAGGGTGCCGGTGACTGCAATCACAACCCTTTCCGGAACATCACCGCCCTTTTGCCTATGGCGCACCGGCAGCTCGGCTCGCAGGTCAATATCAGGATTGAACTGGGAGACATTGGCAAGGACCAGTTTTGCCTGAGTAACCCTCAGGCTGTGGTCAAGGTAATAAAAGCTTCCCTGACGAGCTGTCAGCTCTCCAGAATATTCCATCTCTCCATCAATGGAATGGAGGGTGAGGTCACCCGCCAGCTCAATGTCCGCATCCCGGTTGCGTAACCAGATACCCCGTTCCGCCCGGACCCGCAAATCATAGGCCACCGGACTCGGCTCGGTTGAGGCCGGCGGCCCTGAACCGCCGAACCCAAGCGTCACCAGCGCCTCCTCGGCATCGACAACCCCGGCAACCACCACCTGCTCCCCTTTCTCCCAGCTCACCGAGATGTTGCCTGAGCCGATACCGTATACCCATGGCAGAGGGTTTGCTGCGGCGCCGCTGAACCTGATGGCATAACGCAGCGATTCCGCCCGATAGTAATCCCCGAATTCCCAGAAGCCGCTTGCCAAGACCGTCCCCTTACCCGAACGGCCGCTGAGCTTCTCCAGAACGATGCGCCTGCCATGGAATGTCAGCTCAGCGTTCACCCGCTCAATCGTGCTGTTCACCGATGGAACATAGAGCCTCCCGTTAGAGATCCGTGCCCGACCACTGATATTCGGCTCCTTCAGGTCTCCCCGAACTGTGATATATCCATATAACGGTCCGTCCTTCAGCTCCACATACTGCCGCGTCGCCGCCAGAATCCACACCCCGGGGTCGGCAAACGTCGCCGTCAGCTCGGCTCCGGTGATGCGCAACCTGCGCTCCCAGGAGTAGCTCAATTGACCGGTCACGCTGCTGCTATCAACATGATGGACAAATGCAAACCGCTCCACTCTGACTTGCGAATCGGTAATTGCCAGTGCAGCATCCAGCCGCTTCCAAGTCAACCCCGCTGCCGAAATCTCAATATCCGCACCGGTAAGCCCAACTTCAAGTGTATCGCTACCTTCAATATCAAGACTCATCGTTCCCCAGACCTCGGTGTCAAGACGCAAAAGTTTCTGGAGCTTCCGCAGATTCAACTCCCGGGCATGCAGGGCGAGCCAGGGCCGCCGACCGCTCCTCAACATAAAATTCAGCCCGACTGTGCCGTCGGCAACATTGACCTCTGCTCCGGTAACTGCCAGCGAGTCGGAACGCCATAAGACCCAGAACGGTCGGGCATTGACAACGGTATCAATCGGCGCGACGAGCTCCATCATGTCCACCCGGACGGCGATACTGTGCTCCCTGATTTCCACATCCCCAAGTGCCACCAACCTATCCCCTGACCGGTCAATCCTCAGGTCAAACTCCGGCCCGGTCCAGATGAACTGAGCCGCCGTGAGCTCCAGACTCCCAATCTTGATACCCTCACCACCCAGCGCCAAGCGTCCGGAAACCTCCCTGCCCACGAACGGCACTGTCCCCGGTCCCTGAGAAAGAAGGTTTATCTCAGCCAGCGCATCACTCACCTCTACACCGGCAAGACTGAGCCCAGATAGCCGGATGAGCCCTTCAACCTCCCAAGTATCCCGTTCGCTGACCAGACGCACTCCACCTTGGGCACGACCAGCCAGCCTCCCTCCCAAGAGCCGGCCCAGGACGTTCAGGTCAAAGCTGTCCAGCGAGCAGTCGGCCCGGACCGTGCCGCGCCGCAGCGCACCCCGCAAACGCAGTCCACCTGCCGGGCCGAACATCTCCAGTTCCCTCAATTCCACCATCCCTCCTTCGTAGCGTGCATTGGCGACGACCGTATCAATCCCCAGTTCGGCAATTCTGCCCGCCACCCGGACATCTATGGTATCGCTCTTCTCCCTGACATCTGTCAGCGAATCGGTCCCTGATTTCAGGCTCCCAAGCACTCCTGAGACTGATACCTTGGCGTCAAGTCGGAAATCGGGCAACCCAGACTCAAATCTGGAAACCGCAAGATTCTGGACCTCTGCCACTCCGGATAAATCAAACCGCCTGAGACCAAGGTTGGCCACCAATGTGAAATCACCTAACTCCTCAGAGCCTCCCCGGACCTCTGCTGTCAACAATGAATCCTGCAGGTTGAGAGTTCCGGAGAGTTTCGGCAACACGACCCTGCGCCATATCAACCCCTCAGCCTGGCAGACAAGACGCGCCGTTTGCCTGCCCCTTTCCTGCCCAGCCTCTCCGGTCATCGCCAGTTGGCCCGGCCTGTGTGCCAGTTCCCCAAGGTCCACGGTCAGGTTCTCAATGCGCAGGACCCCACCGGCCGAATCCATTGCCACCTTGAGCTGGCCCTTTAGCCGCGACCGCTCACTCATCACATCCAGTGTCTGAACCACCAGCGAATCCGGCGTCAACCTGGCCGCTGCTGCCAGATGACGAATCCGGATGCCCTCTAGGGTAAACCGACACTCTCCACGACTGAGCTCAAGCTCCATCTCCTCGCCACCCGACCTCAGCCGCAGGTCCAGCCCAAGGGAATCAACTCGTTCAACTTCATCCAGAAATAGTGAACCTGCGGTCACCGTCAGACTCCTGATGACCAGCTTCGGCGTCCGCCACCTTCCTCTCCGTCGGCCTGCTGCCACTTCTCTCTTTGATGTGATATAAAGCTTGGGCCGGACCAGCCTGATTTCCGACAGGGCAAATCTGCCTCTCAGTAATGCCCAGAAGTCGTACCGGATACTCAGCAGTTCGGCCCTGAGCGAATCACCCCCGGTAATCACCGTAACCCCGCTGAGTTGCGGATTGGAGAACATATCCCCGCCCATCCGCTCGCACTCGACACGTCCATTGACCGCCCGGCCCAGAACCTTCAGGGTGTAGCCCAGCGCCAACCGGCCAAGCGGCTGTCTGAGAATAACCGCACCAAGAAGCATCAGTGCTAAAAGTGCTCCGATCAGCCAGCCGAGTTTAGAACGCATGCAGCAATCCCAGATAAAGCCGACCCCGGTCATGGGCTGGCGGCTGCTTCAGCCGTTTCCCCCAGTCGAGCCGAACCGGTCCAATTGGTGTGCGCACTCTTATTCCGAAACCGGCACCATATCCGATTTCGCCCATTTCCAATCCACCAGCACTGACCAGCCCGGCATCTGCGAACAGAACCAGTCCCACCCAGCGGCCCAGAATCGGCCCCCGCACCTCCAGGTTCCCGTTGACCAGTGTGGGACCGTAAAGACCCCCAAGCCCTGAATCCGGTCCAATTGACTTGTCCGGATAACCCCTCAGAGAGTTCCTTCCACCGATGAAGAACTCCTCATAATATGGGAGATGCTCATTCCGGCCATAGGGAAAAACCCTCCCGAACGAACCGCGTCCCGCAAGAACAACTCCCCATCCCAGAGACTGATAGAATCGTGCGTCGGCCGTTACCCGGAAAAAGTCGTTGTCGCCCAAGAGTGGACCGCCGGCAACCTCCACACCCGGCTGCACGAAGCAGCCGTGCCGGGGCTCAAACACATCGTCCCGGCTGTCATAGATGCTACTCAGCGCTAGCGAATTGGTAATACCGTGAGCTGTATCGGCAACAAACCTGACCCGGTTGAACAGTCCCAGATGGAGTTGCGGCAAAACTGTCCGGCTCATGCCGGTCTCGACTCCGTACTCCCGCTGCCTCAGCGAGTCAACCTTCTCCCAGTACAAAAATGGATGGGTCTGGAAGTCAACACGTGTGAAGAGCAGATAGGGCACCCGGTAGGTAGCCTCAAACCCAATCCGGTAGTTCCGTACCCAGTCCGGACTGAACTCGACACCGGTCTCAATCTTCTGACCCCGATTGAAGAGATTGTTGTGCTCCCATTCTGCCGAAACCAGTCCCCGCACCGGCGGCATCTCAAACCCAACCCCGAACGCCAAGCTCCGTGACGGTTGCTCAAAAACATCAAACCGGACAATCACGCTGTCGCTGACCGAGTCAGCCCGGGAAACATAGAAAAGCACTCGTTGGAAGAGTCGGGTCGCATAAAGCCGGCGCTGGGCATCATAAAGTCGGCGCTGAGAGTAGCGCTCGCCTTTCTGTATCTCAAGAGCTCGCAAAATGGTTCTGGTCCAAACCGTCTGATTGCCCCGGATGCGCACCTCCCGAATATAGCAGCGCGGCCCCTCCTCTATCTCCAATCGTAGCTGGGCAATGGTATCAGCCCGGGAAACGTCACTCGTCACCTTGACAAAAGGATATCCTGAGTTGGCATAAAAGTCGCGCAGGACCTCGACAGCCCTTTGAACCTCGGCGGCAACAAGGGAGTTGCCCTGCCTTACCGGTAACAGCCTCAGCAGCCGGGAACTGGGAAAGGAGAAATTCCCATTGAGGGCGATCTGACCGATTCGTGTGCGCGGCCCCTCATTCAAGTAAAAGGTGACAATCAGCCGGCCCTGAACCATCCCGAACCCCTTCTCCACCCTGGCATCAAAGAACCCCTGCTCCTCATAGAATCGTTCCAAGGCGGCAACATCCTGCTCCAGCGCCGTTTCGGTAACCACCTTTCCCGGCCTAGTGCTGACAACCGAAGCCAGCACTCGTCTCGGTAACGTCCGGTTCCCCTGGAATCTGACCTCCTGCACCGGCTGACCGGCAATCTGACCTGCCAGAAGCACCGAGATAACGAGTCCGCTCATCAGCACCTCGGTATCAAAGACCGCCGGGCCGGGTTTTCAGAATCACGGCGTGCATAATACCAAGAGAGTGTAATAAGAGTCAAGCCGAGGTAAAGAGAATCCTAACCCCCGGTAGTGTCCTGAACCCTGACCCCCATGGAGAAATCGAGAGGCTATACGAAAGAAAAAACAACCATGCCCGATTATCACAGGTTTGAACTGGCCGACCGAAGAAAGCCCTTTGCAGACAAAGGTTCACAGCCAAAGTTATAATATGAAAGTGTATGTTGCCAAGAGTTTGTTACCATCCAGGAGGGCAATATCGGAGCCGATTATATCAATGATGACAGGTGGGAGCAAGGCGACCAGATGGCAACTTTTGGCTTAGGCCCTCGGGCTGTCAAGCTTGTGTTTACTTGCTGTAACTTCAGGCTTCTCAATGGATTTCAGCGCTGAGGCGATTCCTTGACATCCGTTCAGGGGACAGCCCAGGGGACGAACCCCGGGGCGAACCGGGGGCCCTTGGGGGGATAGTCTCCCCATGTATATTCATGACGGTCTGAAAAACCCGTCTTGTGACCATAGACCAAATCCCGGCCATTTCCAATCTGCTAACAGAACGGTTCGCCATATGAACTGCCATCCGAAAATCGGCAATCACCGGAGCATCCTTCGCCATTTCAATCGCCGTTTTGGTCGCACCTTGCCCGAGCACCATGATTGCTCTTGTCCAGACTCTCTGCCTGAGTCTTGCCAGAACTCTTCTCCGACTCCCGAAGCCATTGGATTGTTAGAGGCTGATGGTGGCCCATTGGCAGAGGCTTCTGTCTGTTCTGTTTGCCCCTATCTGGAAAAGCTAAGATACATCTGTGAGATTGAGAAGTAGCGGGTAACTATCGAAATCCGCTGGCCTTTAGCCTTATCCCAGGCTCTCGGAGGTGTCTGGATATGCCCAATGCTCTCAGGAGGAGTTCATCCAGAACCGCATAAATCATCGGGGCGGAAGAGCCCGATGAAGTCCCTGGTTGGAAAAAGCCTGATGTCGAAAATCTCCTTGACTTGACTTATACAGGCACTTGACTCTCGGTAGAGGTTCGCTAAACTCAATCAGCCGTAAGGAGGCTCTATGAAGCTCCACAATAAAGTGCTGATGGCCTTTGCCATCTTGGCTCTCAGAGTGCTACCGTTACAGGCTTTTGGGCCGTTTGAGGTAGCCCTCTACCGGGGCGAGTATAGGTTTGTGCAAGAGCGTGGTTTTACCAGAATCACGCCCCAAACTCCCGCCCCACTCAACACCATCCGGCCAGGTTTTCCGGAACTTCCGGCAAAGTATCTCCGCTACATCATCCCCCTAGAAACAAAGCCGGACTCTTTGAACATTTTGGAATTAGAAACATATAACCTGTCCGGCACTTTCCTCATCTATCCAACCCAACCGACGGTCCCTCTATGCAGTATTCCGCCTTGGGTGCCCCCTGATTCACTTATCTATAGGTCCACTTCTCCGTTTCCCGCAAAAGTGGCTGAGGTCGTTAGTGTTGGCAACCTTGACAATGCCAAGATTGTGACCGTGGCCGTGTACCCGTTCCGCTACATCCCTGCCGCTCGCAGGCTGGTCTTCACTAACCGGGTGAGGTTCGACCTCACTTTGTCGCCGGACCCGACGCCCGGGTTCAGAAGGGTGCGCACAGCAAGCTGCCAGCGCTACTACGATGGCCTCCTCTCCACTGTTATTGAAAACGACCCCGACATCCCGCTCTACTACCTGCGGCCCGAAGACCCGAAGAGGTGCCCGATGATGACACAACCCGGTTTATCTCGCCCGGCCCGCTCCCGGCTGCTGCGCCGTTCACAATCATCACACCCGATAACCTAGCTAGCAGCTTCGTGCCCCTTCGCGACTGGATGATTGAGAAGGGCATCTGGGCAACCATAGTTACACCCGAGATGATATATCAGACAGGTATTGCCGGCCGCGATAATGCCGAGAAAATCAGAAACTGGCTCATCTATGGTTGGCAGCATTGTGGCCTGACTTGGCTGCTCTTAGGAGGAGACGACAAGCAAGTGCCAATCAGGTATGGTTATGCTATTAATAACTACCCGGACGAATGGTCTGAGTGGGTAATGCCTGCTGACCTGTATTTCTCAGACTTGACCGGAGAATGGGACCTCGATAACGATGGCCGCTGGGGCGAACCAACCGATGACCAACCCGATGTGTATCCAGAGATTTTCGCGGGCAGGATTCCTTGCCGAACTCCCGAAGAAGTTCAGAACTGGGTTTATAAGGAGCTCTTTTACGAGAAGACTGGTAGTCAAGACTTGAGTCTGCTTCCCAAGGACCTCTGGATTTATGCCCATGAGTTCAACCCGCACAATTACCAAGTGCCAGAGCAATTTCCACGTCCGCCATACCTAGATGTGCCTTATGAACTTGCAGACGAAGATGCTTGGGTGTGTTTATGCGTTTGTTGATACCTACCGTGACTACTACACTCAGACTACTCCTGTCGGCTCCATCAGCTTCATTGGTGTGACGCGGGTAGGCACTTGGGGTGAATCCTGTGAGCTTGAAAGGTATTTCTGTAACCACCTGTTTCAACCGACTAGCCCGAGTGACATCGTTCCAACCCAAGGAATGGCGCTCGCATTGGCTAAGGTCACGGGGAACTACGGACCTAGTGGAGGTCTGTACCGCTGGACGAATGGACTGGGAATGAACCTGTTCGGTTCTTCTGAAACCGAATTGTGGGTTAACATCCCTGCAGGTATGAGTGTAGAGCATCCAGCAATAATACCCCAGGGTGTTCCGGTGCTTTTTGAGGTCCGGGTGTTTGCTTTGGGTTTCCCATTGCCGAATACCCGGGTCTGTCTGTGTAAACCAGACGACGTTTACCAGATTAGCACAACAGATGGAAATGGCATAGCGGTATTTGAAGTGCTAGCACAGACGCCCGGCATCCTAAAAGTGACCTGTGTCTATTCCCGAAAGGCAACAACTTCTTATGCTCAATATCTACCTTCCCAGACTGAGTGCGAAGTTGTGCCCACCGGTCAAGGTGGACAGGGAGCAGTTGCAGAAATCCCGTTGACCCTTGAGTGTAACTCATCTAACCCTGCTCGTGGCGCGGTGGCATTTACTTGCGGGATTCCAAAACCAAGCAGAGTGTCGGTTCTGGTGTTTGACGCTGCTGGTAAGAAGGTCGCCGAACTGTTCAATGGAGAGTTTGCTACTGGATGGCATCGTCTGGTCTGGAACCCTGGAAAGATGGCTGTTGGCAGCTACTGGGTTGTGTTGAGCGCCAATGGAGAAAACCGCAACCAGAAGCTCGTCATTGGGAGGTAATTATGCGACCCCTGCTGGTTTTTCTGGTCTTTTTGAGTTGGGGTTACCCTCAGGAGTGGGTGAAGGAGCAGATTGATACCTGTGACTTCCCTGCATACCCGATTGACTTCCTAGACGTTTCACTGGCTACGAACCGTGCTGGTTCCCCTTGTGTCGCCTATGGCTGGCTGAAGTGGCGAGGTGACAGTTCCCTGTGGGCTATTCGCTATGCTGAACGCCGTGGGATGAATGAGTGGCATATTGAGATGGTAGATTCTTCACTAGGCCTCTACATTTACAACTTCCCGAGTTTGCGCCTGGACTCTCTGGATAGACCTCATATTGCCTATCTGAAATCGGGCGCCAACTATGACCGGGTGGTTTACGCAACGAGAGCCGATTCCTCTTGGTTATTGGAAGATGTTGACAGCGTGGTTAGCGCTTCTTTACATACGGTGCCAAACCTGGCACTTTCTGCCACGGGTGTGCCTCATCTAGCATATCATGCCTACGACACCGCTTCTGGACTGCTGGACCTTCGCTATGCTCTTCGATGGGCTGATTCGTGGCAGATTCAGGTTCTTTGGAGGAGCGATACCCGCCGGGCATGGGGAGGGACGATAGCTCTTGGTCGGAAAGACCGTCCCTCTATCGCCTTTGCCTCCCTGGGACAAGGAACGCCCCAACGTGACTCACTCCTCTATCTGTGGCGGGATTCAACCGAGTGGCACACAAGCATTGTTGATACCCCATACTATGCCACATTGCCCAGTATGCAACTGGATAGTATGGAACGACCCCGTCTTGTTTATACCTGGGATGGCACCGCCGTCTATGCCTTTCTTGAGGACAGCACCTGGCATCTGGAATGGATTCCTGCTAACTTTGCGCACGAGATGAAGCTTGATTCCAGAGAGTTGCCCCATGTGGCAGCTTTTCCGCCTTTACTCTGGCTTCCGTTCTACTACTATAAGGACCTCTCTGGTTCCTGGCATGAGGAGGGATTGGAGAAGCATCCCGCCATTGCAAGGGGCGACCCATCAGTCGCACTTGACCAAAGGGACGCCCCTTATGTTGCATACTGGTTTCAGCCCCAGTTAGCTCAAGGTCCTGGTTACTTAGTTGTTGCGCATAAGACGGTTGGGGTGGAAAGTCCTTTTCAGCATCCCTTGCCATCACCGCAATTTGTGGTTTTCCCCTCTATCTCCCGTCAGTTCTGTTTCTTATTCTCCGCAGAGTCTTCGGGCAATCTGAAGATATACACCAGCCACGGTTCCTTAGTCTTCGCAAGACCTATCCCTCTCGGTCTGAGCAGTTGGACTTGGCATGCCCTCAGGCCCAGCGGCAAACCGCTTCCCAAGGGCATCTACTTCGCCAGATTTGAATCCGGGCCGCTCCGTCTTTCTCGGAAACTTGTCATTCAATAGAAAGTGGGTTAGTTAGCCATCTGCAGGAAAGCTAAGATACATCTGTGAGATTGAGAAGGAGCGGGTAACTATCGAAATCCGCTGGCCTTTAGCCTTATCCCAGGCTCTCGGAGGTGTCTGGATATGCCCAATGCTCTCAGGAGGAGTTCATCCAGAACCGCATAAATCATCGGGGCGGAAGAGCCCGATAGAGTCCCTGGTTGGAAAAAGCCCGATGTCGAAAATCTCCTTGAGTTATGCGCAACATTGACAACCGGCTTGATTGACCTTAGCATCCTGTAACTTCAGGCAGATGTCGCAGCGCGAACGAATTCTAGAGGAACTGCGCCGCCGCACCGAAGCGGCACTTCAGGGCGGCGGCCCGGAAAGAATTGCCAAGCAGCACGCCACGGGCAAGCTCACCGCCCGCGAGCGTCTCGACATCCTTCTGGACAAAGGCAGTTTTGTCGAGCTCGACCGGCTCCGGGTCCATAACTGCACCGATTTCGGCATGGCGAAGAAACGGATTCCCGGCGATGCGGTGGTGACCGGCTACGGCCTGATTGAGGGCCGGCCGGTGGCGGTCTTCTCCCAGGACTTCACCGTCTTTGGTGGAACCCTCTCAAGGGTCTTTGCCGAGAAGGTCTGCAAGGTCATGGACCTGGCGATGAAGGTGGGCATGCCGGTTATCGGCCTCAACGACTCGGGCGGTGCCCGGATTCAGGAGGGTGTTGACAGCCTCGGCGGCTATGCCGACATCTTTCTGCGCAACACCCTGGCATCCGGTGTCATTCCCCAAATCTCAGTCATTATGGGCCCGTGTGCCGGTGGCGCGGTCTACTCCCCGGCCCTCACCGACTTCATCATCATGACCGAGAAGACCAGCTACATGTTTATCACCGGCCCGGAGGTCATCAAGGCGGTCACCCGCGAGGAGGTGACCAAGGAGAAGCTCGGTGGCGCCGACACTCACAACACGGTATCCGGGGTTGCCGCCTTCAAGGGAATTGACGACCAGGACGCCCTGCAGCTCTGCCGCCGGCTCATGAGCTATCTCCCCCAGAGCAACCGGGAGAAGCCGCCCCGCGCCGATAGTCGCGACGACCCCAACCGGCCCGTTACCGGCATTGACGAAATCATCCCCGACGACCCGCGCAAACCCTATGACATGCTGGAAATCATTCTCCGCACCGTTGACCAGGGAAGTTTTCTCGAAGTGCAGAAGTTCTGGGCCAAAAACATCATCATCGGCTTTGCCCGGATGAACGGCTCTGTTGTCGGAATTGTTGCCAACAACCCGAAGTTCCTTGCCGGCTGTCTTGACATTGACGCCTCGGTCAAGGCCGCCCGCTTCGTCCGCTTTCTCGACTGCTTCAACATCCCGATTGTCACCTTCGTTGATGTCCCCGGCTTTCTTCCCGGCACGAGCCAGGAGTACGGCGGCATCATCCGGCACGGTGCCAAGCTCCTCTATGCCTACTGCGAGGCAACCGTGCCCAAGGTGACGGTCATCACCCGGCGGGCCTACGGCGGTGCCTACGACGTCATGTCCTCCAAGCACATCCGGGGCGACTTCAACTTCGCCTACCCGACCGCCGAGATTGCGGTCATGGGCTCGGAGGGTGCGGTCAACATCATCTTCCGCAAAGAGATTGATGAGGCCAGTGACCCGGAAGAGACCCGGCGCCGACTGGTCGCCGAATACGAAGAGAAGTTTTCCAACCCCTTCAAGGCTGCCGAACTGGGCTACATTGACGAAATAATCCAGTTTGAAGAGACCCGGCGCAAGATTATCCAGAGCCTGGAGCTGCTGAAGAACAAGCACCTCACCAACCCTCCGAAGAAACACGGCAATATCCCGCTTTAGCGATGGGTGACAAATCTGACAGGTCCAACCGGTCTGACCGGTCCGACCTACTCCACACCTGGGAAGAACAGACCCTGAAGCCCGCCCTGAAGAAAGCCCCGGAACGGCAGGAGCATTTTGAAACCGTCTCCGGCATCCCGCTCGAACGGGTCTACACTCCCTTCAACATCCAGTCGCTCGACTACCAGCAGGACCTCGCCCTGCCCGGCCAGTTCCCGTTCACCCGCGGTGTCCAGCCGACCATGTACCGCTCCCGTTTCTGGACTATGCGCCAATACGCCGGTTTCGGCTCCGCCGAGGACACCAACCGCCGCTTCCACTTTCTCCTGAATCAGGGCCAGACCGGGCTCTCCGTCGCCTTTGACCTTCCCACTCAGATGGGCTACGACTCCGACCATCCGATGGCTCAAGGTGAAGTCGGCAAGGTGGGTGTAGCCGTATCCTCGCTTGATGATATGGCGACGCTCTTTCGGGACATTCCCCTTGACAAGGTCTCGACATCCATGACGATCAATGCTACCGCGCCCATCCTCCTCGCCATGTACTCTGTCCTGGCCGAAAGGCAGGGCATTCCCCTCGCCATCCTCCAAGGCACGATTCAGAACGACATCCTCAAGGAGTTCGCCGCCCGTGGCGCCTATATCTTTCCGCCCCGGCCCTCACTCCGCCTTGTCACCGACACGATTGCCTGGTGCGCCCAGCACATGCCGAAATGGAACTCAATCAGCATCTCCGGTTACCACATCCGGGAGGCCGGTGCCACCGCGGTCCAGGAACTGGCGTTTACCCTTGCCAACGGCCTTGAGTATATCAGGGCGGCGACCGCCACCGGTCTCAATATTGACAGTTTCGCGCCCCGGCTCTCGTTCTTCTTCGCTGCCCACTCCAACATCCTTGAGGAGGTTGCCAAGTTCCGGGCCGGCCGGCGCCTCTGGGCAAGACTCTTGAGACAGCGCTACAACGCCTCGGACGAATCGTGCCG
>JBDRUJ010000015.1:0-293 GCA_039801285.1 Caldifarciminota bacterium | reverse complement strand
CAGAGCCTGCACACCAACTCCCGGGACGAGGCACTTTCCCTGCCCACCGAAGAGTCGGTGACAATCGCCCTGCGCACCCAGCAGATTCTCGCCCACGAGACCGGTATTGCTGACACCGTTGACCCCCTTGCCGGCTCCTACTGCCTCGAGGCACTGACCAATGAGATTGAATCCCGGGCAAAAGAGCTCATTGACCGCATCGACCAGCTGGGCGGCGCAACTGTGGCAATTGAGCAGGGCTTCATCCAGAACGAGATTGCCGAAAGCGCCTATCGCTTTCAGCGGGAGGTGGA
>JBDRUJ010000014.1:1952-20123 GCA_039801285.1 Caldifarciminota bacterium | reverse complement strand
TATCTGCCAGAGTTCTTTTAGGCTCGCAACCATCCGGGACTGCTCCTTGATAAACAGCCCGACTTCGGTCCGGCTGGCGACCCGTTGTCTCGGACTGTTGGCCAGCCGGTTGAAGATGAAGAGGAGAGCAACAACCGAAACAAAGTAGCTGAAGGAGTCAAGGTAGAAACCGGCGGCCCAGGATGGCCTTATTCCCACCTTGGACCAGCCGCCCCAGTCAACAACCAGTCCGCCCAAGACCATCCCACCAAATGTCGCCAGCCGACCCACAATATTCATGAAGGAGTTGGCACCGAGGACTTTGTCCGGACCGACCAGGTTGGGAATAATCGCCAGCCGCGCGGTGTTGAAGAAAAGCCCGAAGAGAAAAACGGAGAAGGCAATGGGATAGACTATCAGAAAGCCGTCGGTCAGAAGGGTAAGGAAGGGAATCAACAGGACGAGAACGGCTCGGCATGAGTCGCAGACAACCATGACCTTCCGTCGGTCCCAGCGGTCAACCAGCACTCCAGCCAAGGGACCAAATAGAACAACCGGCAGGGCGACGACGACCGAAAGGTAGGAAATTGCCTTGGTGCTGTCCCAGCCGAACCGGGAGGAGAAGTAGGCAATCAGCGCAAGGAGCGCCATATAGTCGAGCTTGTCCCCGAAGAGCGAGACCGCCTGTGATGTTGCGAAGACAACAAACTCGGGAATCTTCAGAACCGGCAGTAGCTGACTGCGTTGAGGGGCTGACTGCTCTCTTGCCGCCGGCATCCAGTTCCTCAATCGCGGCGGCCCAAGCGCGGCACCGGATATTTTCTTATCAGCTCCTCATAGAGCGCCTCGACCCTCTGGGCAATCCGCTGCCAAGAGAACTCTAATGCACGCTGCCGGCCGGCAGTACCCATCCTTTCAGCCAAGGCACGGTCTTTGAGGAGCATAACCAGCGCTTGGGCAAGACGGTCGATATCACGCGGGGGTACAAGCAGTCCTTCACGGCCGCTGGTAACGACCGTCCGGTAGCCCTCAATGTCGGAGGCAACAACCGGTTTGCCGGTGGCCATCGCCTCAAGAAGGACGATGCCGAAGCTCTCGTGGCCGATTGCTGGTGAACAGAAAACATTGCAGGATGCATAGTAGCGTGGCCGGTCTTCGGCCGGAATCAGGCCGGCCCAGTGGACTTGGTCGCGGAACTCCTTGTCCAGGTAGCCTTTGTAAGAGTAGCCGAAGAGGCCGGTGCCGACAATCACCAATTGAACATCGGGGACTTCGGCAACAACCTTGGGAAAGGCCTTGAGGAGATATTTGAGTCCCTTGCGGGGTTCGAAGCGGCCCAAGAAGAGAATCTTGGGTTTTCCATTGTCAAGCTCGGGGAGTGGCGGGACTGATGGGCTGAAGAAGTCGGTGTCAATTCCGTTGGGAATTATCCGGTAGGGGCCAGGGAAGTACTTGGCGGCCGAGTCCCGGGCAGCAGCCGAGACCGCGACAAGGCCGTGGATGGCCTGGAAGTAGGGCTTGAGCCAGGGGTGCAGCAGGGCGTAGCCGAGGCTCCTCTCGTGGGTAGCGTGGAGGGTGATGACATTGATGGCCCTTGAGGCTCGAAGTGCCACCAAGGGCAGGGTGGGTGAGATTGCACCGTGGATGTGGATGATGTCGAAACGGTGCTCCTGGAAGAAGCGGCGGACGCGCGGGATTGGCCGCCAGGCAACCGGTACCCGGGAGAATGACTTGTTGGAGCGAATGGTTAGGGCCCGGCCGACCCGGAAGATGTGCTCCTCGTCTGGCACCTTGTCGAGGCATTCAATCGTCGTCCCGCCGAATCGGGTGGTGAGAATCTTGACGATGTGACCCCGCTTGCGGAGCTCACTGGAGAGGTAATGGATGTGTTCGGCGATGCCGCCGATGTAGGGATAGTAGGTGTCAGAGACCATGCAGATGCGCATGGGGTTACTGCGACCGGTTGTAGACCTCGAGCCCAGCCCGGAGAATCTCCATCGCACGGCCGAGCTCCGGGCAGTTAAGGACATAGGCGATGCGGATTTCGTCCCGGCCCCTGCCCGGAGTCGCATAGAAGCCGTCGGCCGGCGCAACGAGGACCGTCTCGCTGTCAAGCGCGAACCGTTCAAGAAGGAAACGGGCAAACTCCTCGCCATCCCGGATGGGCAACCGGGCAAGGACATAGAAAGCACCTTTCGGTTTCGGACAGACAGCGCCCGGAATTTGCGCCAGTGCCGCGCAGACAACATCTCGGCGCCGGCGGTACTCGTCACGCAGATTTTCAAAGTAGCTCTTGGGAACACGGGTTGCGGCCTGGGCGGCAAGCTGGTCGATAGTTGGCGGGCAGAGCCGGGCCTGACCGAATTTGAGCAGTGCCACCATCAGGGAACGGTTGCGGCTAACGACGCAGCCGATACGCGCGCCGCAGGCGCTGTAGCGCTTGGAAATGCTATCAACAAGAATCGCCCGGTCCTCTATCCCTTCAATGTTCAGCAGGCTGACATGTTCGGTTTCGTCATAGATGAACTCCCGATAGACCTCGTCGGCAATAAGGAAAAGGTTGTGCCTAAGGGCCAAGTCGCGTAGCACTTCGAGCTGGGCTCGGGTCAAGACCGCACCTGTCGGGTTCCCGGGGTTGGAGAAGATGATTGCCCTGGTGCGGCTGGTGATGAGACGCTCGAACTCCTCTTGAGGCGGCAGGGCAAAGCCATCTTCTACCCGGGTGGTAATGGGAACGAGTTTGACACCGGCCATAAAAGCAAACCCAGCATAATTTGTGTAGAACGGCTCCGGGACGATAACCTCATCACCGGCATCGGCGACTCCATGCAGGGCAAAGGAGATTGCCTCGCTGCCACCGGTCGTGACTAGAATCTCTTCAGGACCGACCGAAATGCCGACTCCCCGGTAGTACTCCACCAGTGAATCAATATAACTCTTCAGCCCCGCGGAAGGTCCGTAGGAAAGGACCTTCAGGTCAATCTGGCGGTACGCGTCAAGCAGCTCACGGGGTGTCGGGATGTCGGGCTGGCCAATGTTCAGGTTATAGACTCTGATACCCCGGGCCTGAGCCCGGTCGGCAAGCGGAGCAAGACGGCGAATCGGCGATGCTGGCATCTCTTCGGCACGCTGTGAAAGCTTCATTTGACTCATGGCTCCTCGCTTATCCTCCTAATGACCTACTTCATCAATCAGCCGGCAAACCTCGTCCTCGGGAAGCGGACCGACCACGCCTAAATGAAAAGGCGCATCCGGTGCCAGGATATCAATCAATCCGGCCACCTCATCAAGGGCCAAGGAATCGTAGGCAGCAACCGTCTCCGCCACCGGCAGTGGTCGGCCGAAAATCAGCTGAGTTCGGGCGAGCCGCATCATCCGGCTGGTCGGACTCTCCAGCGCTAAGAGCACCGAACTTCTGGTCATATTCCGTGCCCGTTCGAACTCCTCGGTTCCGATTCTCTCCCGGCCAAGCCGGACCAGCTCCTCCTTCAGGGCCGCAAGGCATCTCGGCAGCTTTCGGCTGTCGGTCACAAAGTAGATACCCAGAAGCCCCGAGTCTTGAAACAGCTCCACGAAGCTGGCCACTGAATATACCAAACCCTCATCCTCGCGCAAGCGTTGAAAGAGTCTTGATGAGACGCCGCCGCCCAAGGCGGTATTCATGACCGAGAGGGCGTGGCGCCGCGGGTCGGTGAAGGCAAAGGTCGGCCGGGCAAGACAGACATAGACTTGGTTGAGGTCTTTGCGTTGGTGCACCCGGACCTGAGGAGGCTGGACGGTGGAGGCAGGCAGCCGTATCGCTGGGGATTGCTGCTGGAGATTCCCCAAAAGAGCACTCACCTGCCCAACCAAGAAGTCGTGGGCAACATCTCCGGTGGCGGTGACAACCATCAACGGGCAGCCGTAAAATGACAGATAGAACCGCTTCAGGTCAGCCGCCTCAATTCGGGATACACTGCTAACCGTCCCCAGCACCGGTCGGCCCAACGGCTGGTCGCCATAGACTGCCCTGAGCAGAAGATTCACGCATACCGCTTCCGGGTCCTCGTCGGTAGTGCGAATCTCCTCCAGGACCACCTCCCGTTCCTTCTTCAGCTCCTCGGGGTTGAAGGCTGGGGCCGAGACAATCTCGGCCAGAAGCTCGGTGACCGCCGCGCACTGGTCTGCCGGAAACCGGCCATAGAAACAGGTGGTCTCCTTGTCGGTGAAGCCGTTCAGCTCCGCCCCGCGTGCCTCGGCCGCGCGATTGAGCTCCCGGCTGCTGAGCCGTTCGGTGCCTTTGAAGACCATATGCTCGATGAGATGGACCATCCCCTCTGAACCGTCCGGGTCGTTACGACTGCCCAGGCCGAAGGTTATCCCTAAGGCTACTGAATGGACATAGGGCAGTCGCTCAGTGATGATGACCAGACCGCCGGGTAGGGTGGAGGCTGCGAGCCACTCCGGCATCTGGCGTCCAGCACGCTCAGCGCCGGCCCCGCCGGTCGGCCGCGTGCCGTCGGTCGTGCCCCTCGGGCCGCCGACCGCTTGGGGCCGACCGCCGGACCGCCAAGCCGGAGTCGCTGGAACGGGGAATCTCGCCCCGCTCCTCCATTGCCTTGCGCCGCGACAGGTTTATCCGGCCCTGCTCGTCAATCTCAACAACCTTTACCCACACCCTGTCCCCGACCTTGACCGCATCCTCGACCCGCCGGACCCGCTCCGGCCCGAGCTGGGAGATGTGAATCAGCCCCTCCTTGCCGGGCAGAATTTCGACAAAGGCGCCGAAGTTCATGATACGGGTCACCATCCCATGATAGAGTTTGCCCACCTCCACCTCGGCCACTAGGGATTCAATCCACTCCTTGGCAGCGGTGAGCGCATCAGGGTTGGTGGCGGCGATAGTGACGGTTCCGTCATCCTCAATATCAATGGTCGCGCCGGTCTCCTCGGTAATCTTGCGAATCGTCTTGCCCCCGGGTCCAATCACCGTTCCAATCTTGTCCTTGTCAATCACAATCGAGACGATGCGTGGGGCATAGCGGGAAATCTCCGGTCTGGGCCGGTCCAGGACTGAATCCATGACCGAAAGTACCCGCAGCCGGGCATCGCTGGCACGGCGAATCGCCTCACCGAGCACCGGATAAGGCACTCCGGGCAACTTCAGGTCAAGCTGAATCGCGGTGATGCCCTTGCGGGTTCCGGCGACCTTGAAGTCCATTGCTCCGTAATGGTCCTCATCGCCAATGATATCGGTGATAATCCGGTAAGGCGCGCCCTGGGTGATGTCTCCCGCGGTGATAAGACCCATCGCAATCCCGGCAACCGCCGCCTTCACCGGCACACCGGCATCCATCATTGAGAGGGAGCCGGCACATACCGAGGCCATTGATGAGCTGCCATTCGACTCCAGGATGTCCGAGACAATCCTGATGGTATAGGGGAACTCCTCCTCCTTGGGAACGACCGCCTGCAGTGCCCGCTCAGCCAGGTCACCATGACCAATCTCCCGACGGCCCGGCCCGCGCAGCATCCGCACCTCACCGACCGAGAAGGGCGGGAAGTTGTAGTGGAGCATGAACGACTTCCGCTCCTCCATTTCAAGCTCAACATCATCAATCACCTGCTCATCCGACTTTGTTCCCAGGGTGGTTGCGGCAAGAGACTGAGTCTGGCCCCTCGTGAACAGGGCCGAGCCATGGGCCCTAGGCAGAACGCCCACCGCACACTCAATCGGTCTGATTTCATCCAGGGTCCGGCCATCGAGCCTTATGCCGGTCTCAAGCACGCGGCGCCGCATATCCTCACCGGTCATCTCCTCCAGGACCTCAAGGATTGCCTTCTCCATATCAGGAAACCGTTCCTTCAGCTCCTCGCAGAGCTTGCGGTAGAGCTCGGTGCGGGCATTGCTCCGTGCCTGCTTGTCGGTGATTTCATTTGCCCGGTGGACACCCTCCAGGGCTCGGGCCCGGACCTCGGCTTCAAGCTCGGCCGGGACCGCCGGGCCAGTGACCGTTATCTTCGGTTTGCCCACCGCCGCCTGCAGCTCCTTCTGCAGCTCAATCGTCTCCCTGATGACCGGCACAGCCAGCTCAAAACCTTGGTCAATATCCTCCGGGCTCACCTCCCGGCCCGACCCGGCAATTGTCATCACAAGAACCCTGCCATCTTCCTTCATCAGGCCCACATAAAGCATGGACATCTCCGCCTCATCCAGCTCGGCCATCGGCGGATTCGGCACCAGCCGGCCGTTTATCTTCCCGACGCGGCAGGCACCGATTGGCCCAAGAAACGGAATCTCGGAGACACTCAGGGCGGCTGAAGCGGCAATCAGTCCGAGAAACTCACTCTCATTCTCCATATCGGTTGAGAGCAGATAGGCGACAATCTGGGTCTCATTTCGGAAGGCGGGCGGAAACAGTGGTCGGATTGGCCGGTCAATCAGCCGGCAGGTCAGAGTCTCCTTGTCTCTTGGCTTCCCCTCCCGCTTGAAAAATCCTCCCGGAATCTTACCGGCAGCATAGGCAAGCTCCCGGTAATCAACAATCAGCGGAAAGAAGTCCTGAAACTCCTCGGGCTGCTCCTTCTTGTAAACCGCACTGGCGAGAATGACCGTATCCCCATAGCGGGCAAGCACTCCACCGTCCGCCTGCCGCGCCACCCGGCCAAATTCCAGAGACAAGGTCCGGCCGCAGACCTCTCGTGCGACGCGGGTCAAGGCTAACCCCGCAGCCCGAGACTGGCGACGATGCGCTCGTAGCGCTCTTCGTGGTGTTTGGCGAGATAATTCAGATGCCGCCGGCGCTCATTCACCAGCTTGATAAGCCCGCGGCGCGAGTGTTTGTCCTTCTTATGCACCTTCAGATGCTCAGTCAGCAGATTGATTCGTTCGGTGAGGATTGCAATCTGCACCTCAGGGGAGCCGGTATCGGACTCATGCATCCGATAGGTCCCAATCAGCTTCTCTTTCTTTTCCTTTGTCAGAGCCATTTCTTCTTTCCTTTTTTTCCTTTATTTTCACTAGCATACCCGATTCCCAAGCGCTGTCAATAATAAGTTATCTTGATGTGAATGCACAACGATTACCTGCAACTTCGACAGTGCGGTTGAGGTTCACTTGTTCGTCGGGTATCTCGGTGCGAACCCGGCCACGCCGTTCAAGGTTGACATCTATGATAAGAGCTCAGGCGACTGGATTGCCTACAACGAAGGGGAGCAGGCTCTACGAGACCACTATTGGTTGCAGATGCCACTCACCACGAGGCCCGGTCAGAAGTTCATCCGGGGCAGGCAGTATCTGGTCAAGTTCACGAGGCCGGGGGACAGCATCCATTATTACTACAATCCGAACAACCCGTACGGCTACGGGATGCTGATTGACCCGAATCTCAATCCGGTGCCGCTGGGCTGGGACCTTGCCTGCCGGATTTATGGGGTGATGAAGCCGGTGCCGGACAGTTTCTGGGGCGCAAAGGCGGGGACGTGGTGGTGGTGTTCCGACACTGCGCAAATATGGGTGGAACGGGCACAGGAGGCGGGCCTGAAACGGTTGTCCGTTTCTATTCTAATGACAGCCTGCTGGGTGCGATTGATTACTGGCTCAACATCCCTGCTGGCGGGAGCGTGACGATTGGGCCGCTGGAGTGGGGTGTGATGAACCCCGACCCTTCTCTGGTCAAGGCGACTGTCAATGAGACTCAGGCCTATGTTGAACTGAGCATGGAGGATAACGTCGCATACCGGGGTCTGACCGTCAAGTAGTCTGATTTGAAGCCTTCCAAGAGTAGGTTAGCGCTGAGGTGGTTGTGCCTGCTGAGGAACAGGTTATTATAACTACCCATCACCAAACTGGAAAAATTCCGACAAGCGCTGCATTCTCAGGAGGTTATCCCAAAAACCGGGGCGGACTACCGAACCACTTCGGGGCTTACCACCCTTCTTGGTTATCTCCCAAGAACCTTTCTTAGATTCGGGCCGAGTTGAAAGCCAAAGCCGGTTTTCAGAACGGGCCGAGGCTCGTGACCAGAGGGCGTTCTGAGACGCCCGCTTAGCACCGGGTCTGGTATCTTGCCAAGGACCGGTCAAAGCCGCCTGCCAAGAGTTGCCCTCAGCCCGCCACATGGAATCGGGCCTAGGGTCCTGCTTAGCCTTCCTTTCAGAACCGACCCAAGAAGAAGGGAAAGGTCATCGGTCTGCCCAGTCGCCTCTCTTCGCCATCAGCCGTTTAGGCAGCGCTTTGACATTTTGCCCTAACTCTGTCAAGATGAACGGCAGCGCCGGTTTCGCCCTTTGCCTCCAGGAATCAGCGCTTCTGGTGCGGCCACTTGACAACGCCTTTTCTTTGAATAGGATAGAACGATGGTCCAGTTCCGGCAGCGGCTTTTCCCCGAAAGGAAATATCGACTGCCATTACGCTGGGTGTTATGGGTCGGTATCGTCGGGCTTGCCGCACTCTTGGGCCTCGCATTCAGATTTTTGGCGCGTTATCGCTGAGAATGGTTCGCTCAGAATAAAGTGTGGGAGGTTTCATGACCAAGCTTCAATTTTCTTCTAAGGACATATTCCGGTCGCTCCGCCTCGGGCTTTCGGCGAAGCGGGTGTGGATAGCATTTCTCGGGCTTTTGTTCGGCTTCGCCGGTTATTCGGGGATGACCTATCTCGCCTATGTGAGCGCCGGGAATGACTGGCTGACCGTCTGGGAGTTGTTCCGGCTTTTGCCCTTTCCTAGGCCCAGCCTCTTTCCTTGGCCCTGGTTCTCATGGCTTGTGTTTGGGGCAGGTGTGCTCTGGTTTCTGGTTGTATATCTGGTAACCGGAACCTGTCTAGCCAAGGTTGTGTATGAAAGTCTGCGCGGTGATGAGTTCTACAGCTGGCAGGACGGCTTCCGGTTCGCCCTGAGCAATGCCGGGTCGGTCCTGTTGAGCCCGGTGCTTCTTCTGGGGTTTGCCGGTGTTCTCGTCCTTGCCGGTCTCTGTCTGTCGGGCCTGGGCCGAATCCCGGAGCTGGGGCAGGTCCTGGTGGGGCTCCTGGCGCTGCCGGCCTTCTTCGTCTGCCTGTTTCTGGTCTATCTCGGTATCGTCCTGCTGGTTACTTTCCTTCTTGGTCCGGCAGTGGTCGGGTGTCAAAAAAGCGATGTCTTTGACACCCTGTTCGAAACCTTCTCCTGCGTGAACGAAGTCCCAAGCCGCCTGGCATGGTGCCTTCTCCTGACCGGTTTTTTGGCCAAACTGGGCCTCTTTCTCGCGGGGCTGGTAACATCGGCAGCCGGCCGCTTCGGAGCCCTGGTGCTGCGGGCATTCATGGGCGATAGCATCTCAGATTTGCTCAGCAACGGCTCCTACTACTTTCTTGTCACGCTCCCCTCACGAAGCTGGCTCTCCTTGGTCAGAGCCGTGTTTGTCTGGATGGCAAATCTCTGGGGTCTGCCCCAGGTCTATCGGCCAGGGGTTTACACCGGCCAGGGTTGGGGTATGGTCAGCGGTTCGGCACTAATTGGGGTTGTCTTCTACCTTGTGGCACTCCTTGTTCTCGCCTATAGCATGGCGGTCTGGTTCTCCGGTTTGACCGTATCCTATCTCATTCTGACGAAGGTGAAAGACGGCCGAAATCTCCTTGAGGTCAGAGAAGACGAATCTGAGCCGGTGACGCCGGCTGAAGGGACATCTGGAACGGTCGCTACGGGTTGAGATAACCGGTCAGGTTCAGGGGCTGGGATTCCGGCCCCTGGTTGTTCGTGTTGCCAAGGCACTTGGTCTCCGCGGCCGGGTCTTCAACACGGGCCAGGGTGTTACGATTCTATGCCAGGGTAGGAATGCCCGACGCCTGGTCAAAGAGGTTCTCCGTTCGGTTCCTAGCCTGTGCGCCATAACCTCAATAAAAGAGTCAGCGGTCGAGACAAGGCGCTTTTCTGACTTCGCTGTCGGCAGGAGTCCTACCAGCGGGAAAATCGGCGTCTTTGTCCTTCCCGACCTGGCAATCTGCCGTGCCTGTCAGAAGGAGCTCTTCAACCCAAAAGACCGCCGGTTCCGTTACCCGTTCATAAACTGCACCCTGTGCGGCCCGCGCTGGACGATTATTGAAGGACTGCCTTATGACCGGCCGAGAACGACCATGCGCCGGTTCCGGATGTGTCCGGAATGCTCCAAAGAGTTCCACGACCCTGGTGACCGCCGGTTCCATGCCCAGCCAATCGCTTGCCCTGACTGCGGGCCTAAGCTGTCGCTTCTCAACCAGCAGGGCAAGCCACTGCCGGAAGAGCCGATTTCTGCAGCGGCGGCGGCAATCCTTGAAGGCAAGGTGGTTGCGGTAAAGGGGCTGGGCGGGTTCCATCTCGCATGTGCGGCCTGGGACGACCACGCGGTGCTGCGTCTTCGTCAGCGGAAGCACCGTCCGGCAAAACCGTTTGCGCTCATGTGCGCCAATGTTGCCGAGATTCGCAGGTTTGCGGTTGTAAGCCGGACCGCAGAAAGGCTGCTTACCTCTCCGGCTGCTCCCATTGTGCTCCTTCCCAAGCTGGCCCGGCCCAGCCTCAAACTTTCCAAACACCTCGCCCCTGCCAACGGCTATCTCGGTGTAATGCTTGCCTATACACCGCTCCACCTCCTTTTGCTTCATGAGGTGGCAAGGCAGATTGGAGGGCCGGCGGTTCTGGTCATGACCAGTGCCAACCGACGGGACGAGCCAATTGTTTCAACCGAGGCCGAGCTGCAGAAGGAGCTTCCCGGAGTATTTGACCTCATCCTCACTCATGACCGGCCAATCGCCAACCGGTGCGACGACTCGGTCATCATGGTCCAAGCTGCTCCCGAGCGCAGGTCCGTCTCTTTCGCCCGGCGCTGGTTGATGGTGCGCCGAGCGCGCGGCTATGCCCCAAGGCCCATCCTTCTCAAGCCGATGTTTCACGTGAAACATCCGATTCTTGCCCTAGGCGGCGAGATGCGGAACTGTTTTGCCTTGGCAAGTGGCAACCGTGTCTTTCTCAGCCCCCATATCGGCAGTCTGGCTGCGGCCCGGTCTCTCAGCCTTTTTGAAGAGCTGCTCAGGAGGCTCGGCTCCTGGACCGGCATCAATCCGGCGCTTGTAGCCTGCGACCTCCATCCCGACTACACATCAACGCGGGTTGCCGAAGAGATTGCCTCAAGGCGCGGGTTGCCCTTAGTTCGGGTTCAGCACCATGTGGCGCACACCCTGTCGGTAATAGCCGAGCATGGCATTGCCGGCCCGGTCCTCGGTCTCTCCTGTGATGGAACCGGTTATGGCACCGACGGCACTATCTGGGGTTGTGAATATCTCCTGGTAGATGAACATCTCGCCTGGCGGCGGCTGGGTCACCTTGCCTACCTTGAGCACAATGAAGGGGGTGGCGAGCTTGCCAGTCCGGCAAGGGTGGCGGCAGCCTATCTTGACCAGGCGGGCATGGCAAGCGAGGCCCGGCTTATCGGGCTTGCCGGCCCTAAGCAGGGACGGCTCTCTCGCCGACCTAGCACGACCAAGACCTCCAGTCTGGGCCGGCTCTTTGACGCCATTGCCGCCATCGCCGGCATCTGCACCGAGGCTAGTTATGAGGGAGAGGCGGCAATCGCCCTTGAGGCGGCAGCAACGGGTTCAGCTAAATCCGCCTGGCATTTGAAAGAACTGTTTATCGAAAACGACGGCCAGGTCCTCCTGTCGCCAGTTCCGTTTCTCTGTGCAGCGGTCAGAGACCGCCTTGCCGGTGTCACTGGTGCGACAATAGCGGCACGATTCCATGCCACGTTGGCCGCGGCCCTCTCAAGGCTGGCGGTTCGGCTCTGCCGCACCCATCATATCCGGATTGTATCTCTCTCGGGCGGCTCCTTCCAGAACAGCCTTTTGCGTCAGATGGTTACAAACCGGCTCAGCCGTGTTGGTCTCGCGGTCTATTGTTCTAACCAGGTGCCGATGAACGACGGCGGCTTGGCATTGGGTCAGGTTTTGGCTGCAAGCCGGTGGAAATTGTAATTCGCCCAAGAAAATTTCTTGACATAAGCCCTTCTGGAAATATATTGCCTTACGCTTATAAAGTAACGCTGGATTAGCCCACACAATTTGTGGACAAGACTGGTTAAGTCCAGCTAACTCTTTTTCTGCTCATTACTTAGAGGCGCATGGCGATGTGGATAAAAAGTGGATATTTTGAGTATAGTCCAGTGGAAAGGGGTGGCGGATGGCTACTGAGAAGATTGGTCAGCAAGTGGAGGGTGGTTTTACAGATGCGGCAAGGGTTTGGCGGGGTGTTCTCGACCTTCTGAGAACGAGGGTTCGGAGAGAAGGTTTTGAGACTTGGCTTTCGGTCACTAGTGTGCGGAGCATGGACGGCTCGGGTATTGAGATTGAGGTCCCCAACGGATTCTTTGCCGACTGGATAGCTCAGCACTACGCGACGGACATCCGGGCTGCCCTCCAAGAGGTCACCAACCAAGACCTTGCCATATCCTTTGTCGCGCGCGATGCCTTGAAGGAAACAGGAGGAATCCGGCAACGAGAGAGCCGGCTTCGACCCCCGGCTGTCCGCCCCGAGCCATTTCGGCTTCAGGCCCGTTACTCATTCGAGAACTTCGTAGTTGGAGAGTCGAACCGGTTTGCGTTCGCCGCTGCCCAGAGTGTTGCTGAGAGGCCGGGTCAGAGGTTCAATCCTCTGTTCATCTATGGCGGTGTTGGGTTGGGAAAGACCCATCTGCTCCAAGCCATTGGCAACTATGCGCTGGGAGCGAAAAGAGTCACCCGCGTTCACTACACCCCGGCCGAGGCTCTGTTTACCGAGCTGATTCAGGCAATTGCTTCCGACACCCGGCTTGACTTCAAGAACAAGTACCGGAACCTTGACCTCCTTCTCTTGGACGATATCCATTACCTCGTTGGCAAGGAGCGGCTTCAGGAAGAAGTCTTTCATATCTTCAATCATCTCCACGCTGCCGGAAGCCAAGTGGTCTTTACAAGTGACCGGCCGCCCAAGGACTTGCCCAACCTGGAGGAAAGGTTGGTATCAAGGCTCGGCTCCGGCCTGGTGGTGGACATTCAGCCTCCTGACCTTGAAACCAGAATGGCCATCCTGAAAAGGAAGGCGGCTTGTGAGCAGGCTGAGCTTCCTGAGGATGTCGCCTATCTAATTGCCACCAGAATCAAACACAGCGTCCGGGCACTGGAAGGGGCGCTAATCCGACTCCTCGCTGTCTCCTCGCTTGCTGGAAAACCGCTCACCGTCGCCATGGCCGAACAGGCCCTAAAGGACCTAATTCGAGTGGAGCGCCCGACAGACCACAATCGGATAATTGCTGTAGTTGCCGAGCAGTTCGGCATCTCACCCCAAGAGCTGAGGGGGACAAGTCGAACCAAGCAGTTTGTCTTGGCGCGCCAAGTAGCTATGTTCCTGATGCGCACTAAGCTGAACCTCTCGCTGAAGGAAATCGGCGGATACTTTGGCGGAAAGGACCACACTACAGTGATGCATGCGCTGGAGAAGGTTGAGAGACTCAGAGCCAAGGACACTAACTTTGCTGCCCGACTTCAGAAGGTTTGTGAGGCGCTAAATGGTGGATAAGCTCTGGAAAAAGCTCCCGGCAAAGTAGCAACAGTCTCGTTTCCACAATCTATCAATAGCTAAATCTGCCCATTGTTCTTGATTAGCAAGAACTTAGAAAAACCTCAACCTTTTACACAGCATAACAACAACCAATATTATATAGAGCTGTAGTTGAAAGATAAACCTCGGCTCGTCGTATTAGCAATTTTGGGCAATGAGCTAGAAACTGCTGGAAAAGGAAAGATTATGAAAGCATATATAAGGTATTATAAATACCCACCTTTATAAAACGGACTATAATAACTGCGTCTTACTGGCTTGGAGCAATAACCTCATTCCCCGACAGATTTCTTATTTCGTAAATTGCTCCAATTCCGTCCTTTGTTATTTTCAGCAGAGTCCATTTACAGTCGGCTGCAACAAAGCTTTGCAAATCATCCATGAGCGAGAATAGACGGAGATGCTCGCGGACATCACGTATTGCCCAACAGGAGATGGCGGGAAGGAAATCTTGGAGCTGTTGCCGCCTAGTAAAGATTTCTCTAGAAACAGTCCGGAAATCGGTAATTTTCTTGTTGTCTGTGCTGAGCTGAGGTGGCAGTTCAAGAAATGGCCAGATAACTGTCTTGATTTGGTCTAGAGATATGCTGTCCCGGAGAAAATTTGCCATCTCTTCCAGACAGCGCTTCAATTCGGAGCGTGGATAGGCAATTTCAGGAATAGGTTTCAGGGTGTCATGACTAGCAAAATAGTAAGCCCGGTCGGGGTAGGCGCTCGTCAGGGCAGCATTGAGGAGCCCAAAGTCCTTGGCATAAACGACAGGACCATTTAGACCAAGCGCATTAGCCGTGTATCCGGGCCCAAGGTGACGGCAGAATACTAGGGCATCCTTCAGCCCAGCCTTTTTCACAGTTCGCAGCAGTGTCCCATCAAAACCGCCGTAAGTGTGGTATCGGGCTAACAGGGGCGGTAGGCCGTTTCCAGCCATGATTAGGAACAGAACTGGGGTCAGTCGAGTCATCAGCTGACCGAAGGTGGAGGGGCGCAATTTATAGGAGAAGGTCCGCTCTAAAAACAAAGGGAGTGCTGCTGCGCCCCGCACGGTGAGCAGAACAAGGGCGGTTGAGGATTCGTAAAGAAAACGGGGGCCAAAGCAGACGTTGTGGAACCAGTAGAAGTAATGGCCGAGAATGAGCGTCAGAAAGGTTCCGACCAAGAGCCAGTCCCGATAATCAGCCTTGCCGCCGGCAAAAAGAAAGGCTGCGGGCAGGAGTGAGGGGATGGGCCACTCAAAGAGAAACTTCTGAATGAGATTGAAATTGTTCCCGGTATCGAGAAGTCCTTTGTAAGGCGTGTGCTGCGGTCCCCAACCCGACTTGCCAAAACCCAGTTCATGTCCCGGACCCCACTTGACCACGTAACCGAAGAGGAGGGGGTGGCCGTTGGTCAACCAGTTGTAGATGAGCAGCAGCCCGGTAACAGCAGCGGCGCAAACGAGCATGATGGAAAACGGGAAAAGAGACCGTCTCGGGTTCCGAATGATTTGAGCCAGTCCGTAGATTCCAAAAGGCAGGCCAACCAGTAATCCGGTATAAGGCCGGATGTTGGCAACTAGCCCGAGAAACAAGCCAGCAAGAATAGGCGGTGAAAGCGAGACTTTCCCATGGGAACGCGAGAGTGTGCGGAAGTAGTAGAGCATAAACAGAGTTGTGAACAGCAAGGCACTGGCATGGTTCATGAACTCGGCCGACATGTTGAGAATGAAAGGGGTGAAGCACCCCAGGGCGGCAGCGAGCCGTCCGGTCCGTTCGTCAAACAGCTCCCGGCCCAAAAGATAGAGGGTGACAATAGCGAGAGAACCGAGCAATGGGTTGATAAGCCAAGGCATTCCGATAAGGACACCTGGGACCAGAATGAGCGAGTGAAGGAAGGGGTACTGGGAGTACCAGCGGCCATTGTTTATGATGTGGGTGTAGTCGAAAAAGTCGGGAAAGTTTGGCGACGGGAGGAAGAGCCGGCCCGAGGCAAAGACCCGGGCCTGAAAAAGTTGGGCAATAGAGTCCTGAATGTGGGGCAGATGTTCAAAGACGAAATAGGATATGAGATTCGTAACCAAAAGGGTAAAACCAAAACATAACAACAGAAACTGTTGAGGACGAAGCGCCATGAGCCAGTTATAGAGGTGAGTGAGGGGCCGGTCGAAGAGCTTCAGTGCTGGCCACGCCCCCAGGATAAACAGCGTGAAACCCGCACTCGCCAGATAAAGATAAAGCATCAGTGCCGCACCGGTCTCGTGCGGTTTGGCGATGAGAAAGTCCCACGGCGTCAGGGAGAAGGCGAAGACCGCTAGGGTCAGCACCAAGGGCAGGGCGACATGGACCGAGCGCCAAGGGGCAACCACTGCCCGTCGGAACGGCCTGTAAAAAAGACCGATGCCGAAGAGGAGCAAAGGAAGTCCCAAGAGTAACCACCAGAGTGGAAAGTAGCGGAACTGATGTTCAGGCCAGCCGGGAAGGCGGAAGAAACCGGTAGGTTGCCCCTTCAAGCCTGGCGCGGGCCAGTGGTCGGCAAATAGGAACCGGTTTGAGTAGTTGGCTAGGCCGGCAAGCACGAGGAGCCCAAGGCCCAAGCCAATGAAAACGGCCCGGAGCGCTGATTTCTGGACTTTTGGGCGTGCCAAAGCTAGTGGAAATTATACTGCCGGAGCCAAAACAGGCAATAGCCACCGAGAGGTCGCTTGGTCAATACCGTTTATGTTGGTTGCCGCAAACTAGGTGATGGTGCTGGCATGGGTGCCGTATCGGTAGTGATAGTAACGATACCGGTAGTAACCGTAGCGGCGCGGGGGTTTGAGTTGATTAGCCACCACACCAAGCAGTTTGGCACCGGCCTGATTCAAGAGACGGTGAGCCTCGCTCACTGCGCGGGAGTCAGACCTCCCGATTCGCACCACGAGAAGAACACCGGTCACCCGAGACGCCAAGACCGAACTGTCGGCCGAGATTAGCGCTGGCGGCGTGTCTATTACGATGTAGTCGTACTGAGCCGACAGTTGTTTGAGAAAGGAGTCAAAGCCAGGAGAGCTGAGAAAGTCAACCGGTGATGGTGGAGCTGTCCCAGCAAAGAGGATGTCCAGCGTGCCTGGGCTCTCCGCAAATCTGTGAAGGGCCTGGTCTAAAGGGACGTTGAGCATTACCGTATCGGTGAGCCCGGGCTTCTTCTTCCTGCCATAGATGATGTGGAGCCTGGGTTTCCGCAGGTCGGCATCAATCAGCAGGGTCCGTTTTCCGGATTGGCTCAATACCTGTGCCAGATTTGCAGCAACCGTGGTCTTGCCTTCGGCAGGACTGGCCGAGGTTACAGCTATTGTCTGGCTCTGGTTACCACCGGCAGCGAATATGATGCTGGTTCGGAGAATCCGGAACGCCTCGGCAAAGGCCGACAGGTCTTCCGGTCCCTGTAAGACGGTCTTATCCTGAGCATTGGACAAGCGGGGCACGCTGGCCAGGACCTGAACGCCAAGCCTTTCCAAGTCTTCGGGCCGGCGCACCACCGTATCAAGTCGGTCAACCACCAGGCCGGTTGCGAACCCCAGGCTCAGGCCAAGGATTAGTGCCATGACCAAGCTATTCCGTGCGTTGGGGCGGACTTTGACCCCGGGCCTAGGAGGGTCAACGACCCTGACCCCGGAGATGCGTCCCGCCTCCTGAATTCTTGTCTCCTCAAACCGTTCAGCCAGCAGGGCGAAAACTTGACGGTCAACCGCCACATCCCGGCTAAGGCGGGCAAGTGCCAATTCATGCTGGGGCAGCCGATTGAGAAGACGGTCGTAGTTGGCAGCCATCCTCGCCAGTGCCGCCTCTCTTCCGGCCAGCCGGGCTAATTCATTCTCCACAGCCACTCGGCGCTGGAACCGACTGACTACCAAATTTACTTCGTCAAGCGCGCCCTGTTCGCTGGTGAAGCGTGCCGTCTCGGTAGCCAATTGCTCCTTCAGGGCGGCAATTCGCCCCACCAACGATTCCAGTCGATGGCTGTTTTGAGAAAAGCCTTGAATAAGAAGGTTGGTCCGTTCCGCCTCAAGCCGGGCCAGCTCCTCTCGAAGTGCGGCAACCAGAGGCTCGGCGTGATTGTCAAGCGAAAGGCTGTCCCATGTGCCGGTCAGCGCGGTCAGTTCTCTTTCCAGCGCCTCCCGCTCGGCGCCGGTTGTATGATAGAGCGCAAGAACATTGCTCTGACGCTCAACTGCCGCTTTAGTCTCCTCTGATATGTCGGTAATGTGATTGGTGCGTTTGTAGTTCTCAAGCCGCCTCTCGGCACTGTCGAGGCGGGCACCAACTACTGCCAGTTGGCGCTGGAGAAACTCCTTTACCGACCTGATGGCGGCACAGCTTTGACGAACCTCATAGGCTTGGTAGGCATCAATGTAGGCCTGGGCGATGGATTGCGCCAGTTCCGGTTTAGAGGCCACCACGGTGAGTCGGATGATGTCGGCATCTCTGAGTGCCCGGGCAGAGACAGAGCGCTGCAAAATCCGGGCCGGGTCCTGTTGGCGGTCGTAAGCCAGTGGAACTCCGGTGCCGCGTAGCTGCAGGGTCTCAACAACCATCTGGGCAAGACTGTAGCTCTTGAGAAGCTAGATGTTGTTTGCTAGGTTAGGACGCGGACTTATC
>JBDRUJ010000014.1:0-1942 GCA_039801285.1 Caldifarciminota bacterium | reverse complement strand
GAGGCGACGTGGGTCACTCAATGCCCTGTCCGACCCGATAAACAGGGTTGCCGATGACTGGAAAAGTGCCGGCTGATGCATCGTAATCACCAGAAAAAGGACAGTGCTGGTCAAAAAGACAGCCAGTATCAGCCCAAAACGGCGACTGAGCAGGTCCCAATAGTAGTGCTGGCCGGTTGAGCTGCTAACAGATGGCAGCAAATTGAAGTTCTCCTGTTTCATCTGACCTCCTAAGAGACCAAGGGGCGTGAGTGCTAAGCTCTGAGTTATGCGCAGCGAGCGCTTTTTTCAGGGCCGTAACCACGAACCGGACCTGAGGGCGACTCAGGCGGGGAGAAAAGGGCAAGGCGAGTGTCCGGTCCGCAACCCTTTCGGTTACCGGAAAGTCGCCACGGCGGAATCCAAAGGTGCGCTGATAGAACGGCTGGAGGTGTATCGGGCGGAAGTAGTCACTACACTCCACTCCCTGACTGCGCAACTGGGCGATGATGCGGTCACGGTCCTTTCGGCAATAACGGTCGGCGAGTCGGACAACAAAGACAAACCAGCTCCGTTGAACACCGGCCCTTTCCCCGAGAATCGAAAGTCCGGAAAGATTGGAGAGGAGGCGTTTGTAATATTCGGCCACCTTTCGACGCCGGGCCAAGAGCTCTTTCAGGCGAGAAAATTGTGCCAAGCCCAGCCCGGCGCTCAACTCGTCCATCCGGTAGTTGTAGCCGAGGCGCACATGTTCCAGCCAGTGGCAGGGCTTGTCTCTTCGTCCCTGATTTGCCATGCTGCGGCAAAGCCGTTCTAGTTCAGGCCGGTTGGTGAGAATCATACCGCCTTCACCGGTTGTGAGCTGCTTGTTCGGATAGAATGCCACCACCGCCGCATCTCCGAAGCTACCACACATCCTCCTTCCCAGGCAGCTACCCAAAGCCTCGCAGGCATCCTCAATCAGCGCCAGGTGATGCCGCCGGGCAATTTTTTCAAGTTCAGGCCAGTCCGCAGGGTGGCCGAACACATCCACCGCCAGAATCGCCTTGGTTCTGGGGGTCACACGACGGGCTACCTCAACCGGGTCAATGCAGAGTCCCTCAGATTCGATATCGGCAAACACCGGCCGTGCCCGTTCGTAGAGGATGCAGTTGGCTGAGGCAATAAAGCTGAAAGGCGTGGTAATAACCTCATCACCTTCACCGATTCCCAAGGCGCGAACTACCAGGTGGAGACCGGCGGTCCCGGAGGAGACCGCCACCCCATAGCGCACACCAACAAAAGAGGCAACCACCCGCTCCAACGCCCGGGCCGCCGGCCCAAGAGCCAGCCGACCCGACCGCAGGACCTCGGTAACAGCCCGCAACTCCTTTCTTCCGATATCTGGTGAGGAGAGTGGACAAAACATTGGCTAGTGCCCAGAAACCAAGCCCCGGACCGCAACAGTCACAACACCAATCTGAGCCGTTACTAGGAGGGCGACAGTCGCGGGAACCGACAGCCCCCTCCGGCGCAAAAGGTCGTATAAATGCTCTCGGTCGCCGGCAAACAGGTTTCGACCTTGCACCAACCGGTTGATAATTACCCAGGCGATATCCAATAACGGGATGCCCATCAGCAGAACGGCAAGCACCGAACGCTGGTTCCTGAATACTGATGACCGAATGGTGATGGCTAGGCCGGCAAGAACCGCACCCAACATGTGACTTCCGCCGTCTCCGAGGAAAACCCGGGCGGGATGCCAATTCAGGAGTAGAAATCCTGCCAGCCCCCCTGCCAGAACAAAACACAAACCAGCGAGACTCCGTTCGCCTAATCTAATAAGAACAGTCCCGAACCCCAGCATCGAAACCAACGTCTCACCACCAACCAGACCGTCCAGGCCATCCTCAAGGTTCATGGCATTCATGCCAATCAACAGCACCAGACCTGCCAAGAGCCATTCCCCAAGAGTATGCGCAAT
>JBDRUJ010000013.1:0-20148 GCA_039801285.1 Caldifarciminota bacterium | reverse complement strand
AACCGCACCCTGGAACTCCAACGACCAGTACGACTACGCCGGCACCGACTCGGCGCGGAAACTTGCCTACATCAAATCGGCAGCAAGCGGCGAGACCCTGGCATTGGGCATCCGGCACATCTATCCGGCAGGCATGGCCGGCTATGCCAACTGCATCAACCACACAACCTATATCGCCGACGGCTTCACCAAGGCGGAGAAGATGCGGTTTCTGGACGGCCGGCTTCGCCAGACCACCGGCACCACTCAAGGCAACTGGCATGCCCTGGCTTCGTCCGGGCCTTACTCCATCCCCGCCGGCGACAGCCAGATTGTGGCTTTTGTCATATGTGGAGCAAGGACCGCGGCGCTGCTGACTGCCGTTTCTGATACGGCAGAGGCATGGTACAGCCCGCCTGTGGCGATAGGCGATGGCGATGCCGAACTGAGCCAGCCAGTCCGTCTCCTCGAGGTCCGTCCCAAGCCGTTCAGCTCAGCAGTCGTCATTCGCTACAGTCTCTCCCGGCTCCAGGAGTTTGGGGTGAGGGTCTATGATGCCTCGGGCCGGCAGGTTGACCAATTTCTGGTGAGGCCAGATGGGCTTACCGGCACATTTACCTACCGGCCGGTGAACATCAAGAACGGCATCTACTTCCTACGAGTTGGTGAGCAGCGGGAGAAACTCATCCGGATGGAATAGCTGCAAGCCCTCCTATTCATGTGAGGCGGCTCCGGGTCCCGGAGCCGCCTCGTTCAGAAATAGACGGGCTCCCTAGCCGGAGCCAGGGAGCCCGCAAGGAGGAAGCTACCGGGATTTTGTGAAGGTGACGACATGCCCGATCTCGTCACCGGTGATTCGGCACAGGTAGGTCCCGGCGCCTACGGTGGTGCCGAACTGGTCTTTGCCATCCCACACCAGAGAGAACCCGTCTTCTTTCAAACACTCATCCGGTGCGAGCTGCTTCACTAGTTGGCCCTGTGAACTGTATATCGCCGCCTTTATCAGCCCGGCTCGAGAGAAACCCGACTTGATACAAAAGGGGCACTTTTCCGAAAGAGTGGCGTGGAGAGGGTTGTCAAATAACCCCATGTCGGGAAGTAATAGCCATTCCGTAAAGAGTGAGCGGTGATGATTGTTAGCCGGGTTCAATTCTTCGGCCCGTGTCCGGCACGGAAGAAAAAGCAGTAATCCAACGACACTCAGTGCAACATTTCTAAACCCCATTTCACCCCTCCAATTCGCCAGGTGGCTATAAGGCAACCTGACTGATAATAGATACTTTACGAGCTTTCCCTCAACCCAGGACGGGAAAGATTTGCCCGAGGAAATGCACTACCCGTGCCGGAAGATTATTAGCAGTCTTCTCAAGGTAACCGCAGGAGAGGTAGCGGTCTGTACCTTTTTTCTCGCTCGAAGAGCCGCCAGTTCTATTCAGTGCCCGGGAGGTGCTGCCAATTTATCTTGTTGAGGTTTCATGGGTTATCCCTGCGACCAAAACAAAACTTGCCTTAGGAAGGCGAGCCGGAGTTAGTGAGTTCTGTCGGTATAGGCTGGTCTAAAGTTTGGGTCGGTGCAGGCCCTGGGACGCAGTCGAGGGATGTAACCGTAGAACAGACTGCGAATGTGCCTTCAAGGCGCAGTTCGCATCGGGCCGAGGGGGTGTGCATGGCTCATGCCGATGGGGCACGATTTGCTTCGGTCCGGTGTTGAGGGGTGACTGCGTGGGGTGTGACAGGTGACTGCACCGACCCTGAATAGAACGGAACGCCTTCATTAGGAGGTGAGATAGTGACAAGCTGCCGCCGGACATGGACTATCTCAAATAAGCAGTTGCCGTGCCATTGGCGTCATCGAAACCAGTTGCGGTAAGTTACATATTTTGAACATCATAAGACAATCAACCGCCGCGCGCAGCCGTTCGGGTCGCTGCGACATTTCGGTCCTGGCCTCTATCTCTTTTATCTCCGTAACTTAGGTGATGCGACCGGCTGTACCAAACAGAGCAAAGGTGCCGGCTCTAATCCGGCACCTTTGCCGATGATAAGGCTCTATTACTCCTCCGGGATAGCCTCATTGGGCTGCTTCACGATATAGGGCAGGCCCCAGGCGGCAGCGACATAGGGCTGGCTGGTGTCGGCCCAGAGGCTGTTCCAGCCAATCGCGTCATGGGCGCTGGGTCTCACCTCAGGCACCTCGAACCCCTCGCTGCCAATGGACCAGGTCCGCTCGAAGGTGAATGTGCCGGTCTTGAAGTAGGGCCGACGCCACCGGTGGGGCCACTCTCGGCGACCGTGATGGAGAAACACCCAGCAGGAGTCGCCTGAGCTCTGAACTGTTACCTGAACGTGGACCGTGTCACCAGGGACAAAGGTCGGCAGTTCATCCTTAGCAAGGAGGGTGTCGGCGGTGGTCAGCTCAAACACCTCGCCCGATGCGGCCTGGACATGGATGCTCACCAGGCGGAGTTCATAGGCCGCGTCAACGGTGGTGATGTTGAGAGGTGAGACCTTGCGGATGTGCCAGCCGTCAGGCCCTTTGGTCAGATAGACCCGGCGCACCGCTTGGTCGTGGAAGGGCTTGCGCCAGACCAGCATCGGATGCGTTGTTGTATCAAAGAGTGTCCGGAATTCGCCATGGATGTCTGAGGTGATTGTGGCAAGAGCGGTGGTATCAGGATAGCCAGGATAGGCCGGAATCTGAACCAGAATTGACCGGGATATGCCACCCTGGGGCACAAACCTGCGGAAGCGAACAAACGGAATGGTTTCATAGCCATCAGCGCCCGGTCCCAAGCCAGGCTCTCCGCCCGGAGCCAAGGTTGAATCCTGAGAGCTATAACCGCGGGTCTGCGACTCATCGGTATAGCTCGAGCCATTGAGCAGGTTCCTGATGCTCTCTTCGTCATTCTCCTTCTGGCGGCAGCCCATGAGGCCAACGGTCAGAAGAAGTGAGACTGTTACTGCCAGAAGCATTGTGTGCCATTTTGGCACTCCGGCTATTTTCTTCATATTGAACCTCCGTTTACGGATCTTCGCGCAAGTTATGTGCCAAGATGCTAAGTTATCTCTGCTTCAATGGTTACCAGCTTGTCTGGTTGAGCGGTCCGGACAGAGCTGTTCGAAATTGAGCAGAGATGAGCTCCATGACAAATGCCTGCCCTGGTCCCTGGTATTTCACCGGGCGCCGGGTTGGGCCCTTTTCCAACCAGAGTTCGGTTTCGGCCTCTCCCATCTGGATTGAGAGATGATTGCATTCAAATGTGCCGGCCGGCACAGTGACCGTCTCATCGGGCTTGGCGGTAACCTTTGCAGTCCGGACAACACCACCGAGCGGCGAGCTCAAAGGGATGACAAAGGCAATCTCGGCACCTTTACCCTGGGCAACCTGAAATGCCCGGCCCAGAAGGATGAGCTGGTCAATGTCATATGAGCGAATGGCTAGCGGGATGGGCCTTTGCATCTCGCCCTGCTGGGGAGTCCAGGTCGAGACACCGACCGAGCCGGGCTGGTACTTGGCGGCAGTGGTTGTGAAGGCATTGCCCACCCACTGGAAGTGGAAGGAGCCGATGGGGATGAGGCTGTCAGGGGTGGCATAGACCACTGCCGAGTCGCGGCGAGTGACCGAACCGGATAGAACCTGCGTCACGGTAATGAACTCCAAGGCAGGAATCTCTAGGAACCGGGAGCGCCGGACCCGGGTAACCATCCGTCCCGTCTCCTCTCCTTGGGTTGTGACCCGGTAGGTGAGGAGTTCGCCATCCGGGATTGGCGGAACAGAAATCTGATAGGGGCGGCCGATTGTGGTCTGGCCAGTCTGGCCGCAGTTGAAGAGTGCGGCAGTCAGAAGAGAGAGCAAAGTGGAGAGTGCAATACGTGCAGTCATGGTCTAGGGTCATTAGTCTAATCTCTTATCTCCCCCGGTCAAGCTGGACATCGCCACATTTTGCTATTATGGTTCTGTGATGCCTCTGGAAAAGTGGCCCGTCGTCGCGCTGATTGAGGCCCTGGCGGCACTCTCTCTCTTTCTCTTCGGCCTTTATTACGGCAGCAAGGGGCTGCGCCGGCTCGCAGGAAACCGGTTGCGCCAGGTCATCTTCTCACTCACTGCCAACCGTTTTCTCGGCACACTTGTGGGCATCGGTGTCACGACAATATTTCAGTCGTCGAGTGCGACCATCAGCCTGCTCATTGGCCTGGCGTCAAGTGGCCTGGTGGACCTCAGTCAGTGTCTGGGTATCATCCTTGGTGCCGACATCGGAACAACCATCACCGTTCAGCTCCTCGCCTTCCGGCTCTTCGACTATGGGCTGCTTATCACCATCGTCGGTTTCGGTCTGATGAACTTCTGGCCGAGGCTTCGGGATTGGGGGCAGGCGGTGTTCGGATTCGGACTGGTGTTTCACTCCATCAGGATGGTCATGAGTGCGGCCGAGCCTATGAACTCACTCCCCCAGGTTCAGACGGCGGTTCGGGCGGCGGCCGGCATCCCTTGGCTTGCTCTGGTGTTTGCCGTGCTTCTCACCGCCCTGGTGCGTTCTTCTGCCGCAACCATCGGCCTAGTGGTCGGTCTATCATTCACCGGCCTCGTTGAGCTGCGTTCGGCAATCCCCTTTATTCTCGGTGCCAATCTCGGCACCACCGTGAATGCCATTATCGCCAGTTGGCGGGGTAGCGCTGAGGCAAAACGGATTGCGGCCAGCCATGTTCTGTTCAAGTTCATTGTCGTTATCATCTGCCTGCCCTTCCTTGAGCCGCTTGTCCGGCTCTGTGCCTTCACCGCCCGGGACCTGCCCCGGCAGATTGCCAACAGCCACACCATCATCAACCTCTTGGCGGCGCTCCTGTTTCTGCCCCTGCTCGGGCCTTTGGAAAAACTCTTGCGTCGGCTGGTGCCCGATTTCCAAGCCAGCATCGGCTATCTGGACCGGACTGCGCTTGAGGCACCGGAGCTGGCGGTTGCTCAGGCAACGCGTGAGGTTCTGCGGCTGGGCGATGTCTGCCTGGCGATGTTCCGCAAGGCGCTGCCGGTCTTTCTGGAGGGGGATAAGGAGGGGCGCCGGGCAATCATCAGCCAGGACGACCAGGCCGACGAGATTGCCGAAGGTATCACCGGGTTTCTGGCCCGACTGCCCCAGGAGGGTGCCAGTGCTCAAGTCTCCCGCCGGGCGATGGCACTCTTTTCCATCACCCATGAGCTTGAGCACATCGGCGACGTCGTCTCCAAGAACCTGATGAACTACTGCCGGAAGAAAATCAACGAGAACCTGGCCTTTTCAGAGGAGGGACTTGCCGACCTGAGCCAATTCCATCGCGAGGTTGAGGAGAGTCTTGTTACGGCACTCGCCACTATCGCCACCTGGGACCGAATGCTCGCCCAGAGACTGGCGCAGAAAAAGGACTGGGGTGTTCTCCGGCAGCGGGAGTTCTATAACCGCCACTTGGAGCGGCTGAGCCAGGGTCTGAAACCGACGATTGACACCTCAACCATCCATGTTGACTTCCTTGCCGACTTGGAGCGCATCAACTTCCACTGCGCCCAGATTGGTGCCGCAGTTGCCGACGCAGCCGAACAGTGAAGACCTGCCCCAACCGGCTGAGTGAGGCGCGCGGGGCAGCGGCAATCTGAGGTGCCGGCTCTGGGCCAAAGCTGAGCTACCAGCCCTCGCGATGAACCCGGTCCGGGTCAAACTGGGTCCGGGGCGGGGGTTGGACCCTGGGCCGGCCGAGCGCAATAAGGCAGAGGAGGCCGAACTGCTCTGGAATCCCCAGCTCAGACTTCAGCGCCTGCTCCCGCTCCTTCCGTGGGTGGACGCCCAGCCAGACCGCACCCAGTCCGAGCATTGCCGCAGCAATAAGGATGTTCTCGGTGGCGGCTGAGCAGTCCTGAACCCAGAAGTCGGGGCTAGTCGCAAGGTCACCGCAGACCGCGATTGCCGCCCGGGCAGAAGCCAGCATCTTGCCGTGAGGATGAACCTCAGCCAGGCGCTTCAGCTTATCACGGTCGGTAACCACGACAAAATGCCATGGTTTCCGGTTGCTGGCAGAAGGTGCGGCCATGGCTGCCTCAAGCAGGGCCTGGATATCCTTTTCATTCAACGGCTCTTCGGTGTACTCCCGGACGCTCCGCCGGGCAAAGATGGCTGCAAGACGACTGTCCATATTTGAGATAATACCCTTGAATCGGCTGCTGTCAAAGCCGGTTTATCCAAGAGGGATGGAAATCGGCATCTCACGTTCCAGTTCAGACTTCAACTGACCAGCCTCTTGATTCTTCAACTCAGACCTGAATTGGGACAGAATCTGACAAGCCGACTCAGATTCGCCATTAGGCGAAGGTTGACTATGGAACTAAGAGCCGATTTATATAGATAGCTGAAGACCGTAATCGCCCCATTATTCTAACCATCTGTGAATATGGAACTTAGCTGGCAAGTGACGGTAAGACTCAAATTCGGGCTGAGGGCGGCCTTGAAATCCCAAGTCACTACGGGAGTCACTCCCCCCATCGGATGCCGAAATCGGGCATAAATAGGATAAGTTATTGAAAAATAAAATAGTTGGTTCAAAGAATGGAGATTGGGACAGGGTGAGCGTTATATTTTTGTCTTTCTCGGAGGCTAATAACTAAGTGGGGTACTCCGACTGAAGGAACGTTTGTCGTTCCCGCGCAGGCGGAAATTTATCCTTCGCCCCTTGCGGGAGAGGGGTGGTATGAGAGGAATAAAGACCATTGACAATTAGCTTGTAACGGGCATAATCAGTCACGATAAATGAGGCTCAATAATGAAATGTGTTGCTTTTAGGGGCTGGCTGCCCGGAATTGAAGCGGGGATGAGACCCAATAAAGGAATTTTTCGACGAAGCACTGGTTCAGTTCCTTTCTTTGTTCTTTGCATTCCTTATTTGCTTACCACTTATTTCAGTTCGGCCCACGCTCAGAGTGACCTTTTTTGGCATTCTGTTGGCCCGGGAGGCTGTGGCTGGTTCACGACGGTTGCGGTTGATACCCTAAATCCCGGAACGGTATTTGCAGGTTCAGATGTCGGCGGTATTTATAAATCCACCGATTACGGTCGTTCCTGGAGAATCGTCAATACCGGACTTACCGATTATTACATTGAACGGATTGTGCCTCACCCGCACCAGTCGGGCATCATCTATGCTGGCACTTGGGGCGGCGTGCACAAAAGCACGGACGGTGGTGAGACCTGGCAACCGAAAAGGACCGGCTTCCCTCCATCCGGGATGTATAATTACACCGCGCCGGTGGCGGCACTGCTCATTGACCCCCACAATCCCGCGACTCTCTATGCGGGTATCGGTATGCCCCGGCTCGGGCATACCGACATCAACCGCTGGCGCCCGGTGCCAACCAAGGGGGCAATATTCAAAAGTATTGATTACGGCGAATCTTGGCGGATGATTCGCAATACCGGTATTGACACCACCGCGCTAATCTCGGCGCTGGTGGCTGACCCGGTTCATACCGGCGTCATTTATGCCGTCGCCCACACCGGCGTCTACAAAAGTACCGACGGTGGCGAAACCTGGGCCGCAAGGAATGCCGGTCTGCCGCAATTTTGTGATACCGTTACACCCCGGGGCCTTGCCATCAGTCCGGCAAACCCGTCCGTGCTTTATTTGACCATCATTTCTTACGACAGATATCCATTCTGGAGCGGTGGGGTGTGGAAGACCACCAATGGTGGCGAACTGTGGTTTCCCTGCACTACTGGTTTGGGACGCTCAAAATACATCGACATCGTCGTCAATCCACAAAATTCGGCAGTTCTCTATGCCGGTGCGATTCACTTCGGTTCCGGCGGTGTCTACAAGTCGGTCAATCATGGGCAGACTTGGACGAGAATTACCACCAGCGGCAATGTTGAACTGGGCTGGGTGCGATTCTATGGCACATTCCAGCCCTATGGGTTGACGATAAATCCCGCAGATACGGCAATGCTCTTCTACTCTTCGGCTGAGGCGGTGCTCAAAACCACCAACGCTGGCTGCAACTGGCAACAGTGCTACACCGACTCCATCGGACCGGATGACAACTGGCAGGGTCGGGGTCTGGAGGTTACCTGTATTCGGCAGATTGTTGTTGACCCGGCTGACTCCAATCTGATTTATGTCGGTCTGGGCGACGGGGGCACATGGAAAAGCAGGGACCGGGCCAGGTCTTTCAAATGGATACACCGTCAACTCCAGCAGTGCGGTAACACCTGCTTTTATCTCGCGCTCCATCCCGAATCCACCAATGTCATCTATGCTGGTGTCGGGCCATCAGAGGGAGATTCCGGGTTGCTCTGGCACTCAACCGATGCTGGGGAAACCTGGGTCCGACTGGGCGTCGACCTGCCCCGACACACAATCGGTCCGATTCTGATTGACCCAACCAACCCGCGCATCATCTATCTCTGGGTCAACCGTTATGGTGTCTATAAAACAACCGATGGCGGCACCAGCTGGGTGAGGAAAAATAACGGCTTAGAGCTGACTCCTGGCAGTGACTCCTTTGTCCAATCAAGGCCCCACATCATGGCAATCGACCCGCAGAACACCGCCACCCTCTATCTCTGTGTTGACAAGCGGGGAAAGGTTTACAAGACTACCGACGGTGGGGAGAGCTGGTTTACCCTTACCCTGCCGGCCCCGAATCTGGAGCCGCGGGGGGTTGTGCTCCATCCCCGGAATCCGGCGAAACTTTACCTCTGGGGACGGACCTGGGGCGCCGGGTTTATTACCATCAATCGGCTGTTCTGCTCAACCGACCGCGGTGCCACCTGGCTTCCAGAACCGCTCTTTGAGTCACGGGGGTACGAGGAACAGATCCGCACCTTGGCGATAAGCCCGTTTGATACCAATCTGTTTGTCCTGGGGATGACTAACTATGCTTATCACGACTCCAGTATCGGCAGAGGCGTCTTCATCAGCACCGACGGAGGCACCGTTTGGCAACAGGCAAATGATGGCCTGAGTTGCTGGCGTACCTACTATGTGACATTTGACCCGCACAATCCTGCTCGCGTCTGGCTGGCGACAGGCGGCAACGGAGTGTTCCGCGGCGACTTCAGGTTCACGAGTGTTGGTGAGAATCGGCAAGCGGGTTATGGTTCGTCTCCGAATATTCGGGCAACGCTGTTTCGGAGGTTGTTGAAGATGAACAGCCGGTCGGGTCTCTTTGACATCACCGGCCGCAAGGTCATGGAGCTAATGCCCGGGCCGAACGACATCTCGCATCTGGCCCCGGGAATCTACTTCGTGCGGTCAGCGGTGAGCGGTCGGCGGTTGGCGGAGAGCGTCGGCAAGGTGGTGGTTACCAGATAGGCTGGTAGGAGCAGTTTCCTAACCGCAATATCCGGATGAAGTGGCCTCAGGTGTGGATTCCTGCTTGGGCAGGAATGACAAATTGATGGTTCATCCAGACCTGCCTGAAGCTCCTTGACGCTCTGGCTTTGGTTGCTAGACTGACTCCCTGATGATTGAGAAGTCAGCACTCAACGTTCCCTGGCGGATAGTCCTTCCCCTGCTGCTTGCTCTTCTTCCGTTTGCCTGCGGCCAACAGCCCAAGGCCACCAATGAGGCGATTACCCAGTCCCGGACCAATGCCATCGTTCTCGCGGCAAGACGGGTCAGCCCGGCGGTGGTTTCGGTTACTGTGACTCAGACCAGGGTGGTCACCTTTGACCCGTTTGCCGGATTCGGCTTCGAGTTCGACGACTTCTTCCGCGACTTCTTCCCGAGGCACACCTATCGCCAGGAAGTCAAGTCGATGGGCTCGGGCGTGATAGTTGATAAGCGGGGCTACATCATCACGAATGCCCATGTGGTCTATAACGCCAGCCGCATCACAGTTACCCTGCCCGATAACCGGAAGTTCCCGGCTGAGCTTATCGCCCTGGACACGGAGCTGGACCTGGCACTGCTCAAAATCTCAGGTAAAAACCTGCCGGTTGCGCCTTTGGGTAACTCCGATGACCTGATGATTGGCGAGTGGGCAATTGCTATCGGCAACCCATTCGGCTTTCTGATAGAGGATGCCCAGCCGACGGTAACGGTCGGCGTCATCTCGGCCCTGCACCGGGACATCAGGGCCTATCGCTCCAGCGGCGTCTATACCGACATGATTCAGACCGATGCGGCAATCAATCCGGGCAATTCGGGCGGGCCGTTGTGCAACGCCCTGGGTGAGGTGATTGGCATCAACACCTTCATTTTTTCCCATGCCGGCGGCTCGGAAGGGGTCGGGTTTGCCCGGCCAATTGGTGCGGTGAAGAGGTTCATGAATGATGTCCTGGCGCGTGCCGGACGACAGTCCAATGAGGAGGAGAGATGACCAGACGTTACGAGACCCCGGAGATGGCCATGCTCTGGAGCGAGGAGGCGAAGTTTTTGTCCTGGCTTCTGGTGGAAAAGACAGTGGCGGCGGTTCAGGCCCGGCTCGGCATAATTCCCAAGGCTGCGGCCCGAGCGATTCAGAAGGCGAGCTTCAGGCTCGAGGAGATTGAGCGGTTTGAGAAGCAGACCGACCATGATGTGATTGCCTTCACGAGAAGCGTGGCAAAAAGCGTGGGGAAGGCGGGCAAGTTTGTCCATTACGGGCTGACATCCTATGATGTGGTTGACACCGCCCTTTCCCTGCGCTGTCTATTGGCCTTGGGCCTGATTGAGGCGGCACTTCAGAATCTCAAGAGGGAGACCGCCCGACTCGCCCTGGAACACAAAGAGGCTCTGATGATGGGCCGCACCCATGGCGTCCATGCCGAGCCCATCACCTTCGGTCTCAAGTGCCTCTCCTGGTTTGCCGAAACCAGTCGCAACATTGAGCGGGTTCGGTCCGCGGCGGAGATGATGGGTTATGGTAAACTCTCAGGAACGGTCGGCTCCTATACCCAGCTTTCGCCCCGGGTGGAGAGGCTGGTCCTGGCCCGGCTCGGACTGCAACCAGAACCGGTCTCCACGCAGGTCATTCCCAGAGACCGGCATGCCTTCATGCTCGCTGTCCTGGCCCTGGTTGCCACCGGTCTGGAGCGCATCGCCACCGAGATTCGCAACCTGCAGCGGACCGAGATTGGCGAGGTCGGTGAGCCTTTCGGCCGGACCCAGGCCGGCTCATCAGCCATGCCCCACAAGCAGAATCCGATAACCAGCGAGCGGATTGTCAGTCTGGCCCGGGTTGTCCGGAGCTATGCCCAGGTCGGAATGGAGAATATCCCCCTCTGGCACGAGCGCGACCTGACCAACTCCGCGGCCGAGCGCATCATCATCCCGGAGTCGTTCACGCTGCTTCACTATATGATTCGTCAGCTCACGAGGGTTCTTTCAGGCCTGGTTGTCCGGCCGGAGCGGATGAAACACAACCTTGAGCTTTCGGGCGGAGTCTACTTCTCTCAGGCACTGCTTTTGGCACTGGTGAAGGCGGGGATGGAGCGGGACCGGGCCTATCGTCTTGTCCAGCGGCTGGCTTTTGAGGCGACGGCAAGCGGCCTATCCTTTGTTGAACTTGCCCGGAAAAGTCCCCAGGTCCGCGCTCGTCTCGACAACCGCCAGCTCGACCGGCTGTTCGACACCAGGCGGCTGCTGCGCCATGTTGATGCCGTCTATCGGCGCTGTGGACTCCTAAGAGAGAAGTTATGAGCGGTGAGCGGGCAGCAGCAGAGGGTCGGCGGCTGACCGACGGCTCTCGGCTCATTATCGAGTCGCTCGCCCGGGCCGGTGCCGATGTGTTTGTCGGCTATCCGATAACCCCCGCCAATCTGCTCTACCGGGACGCGATGAAGAGATTTCCCGCAGCACTTGCGGCACCGGATGAGATAACCGCGGCCCAGTGGCTCTCCGGTTTTGCCGCAACCGGACTGCTGCCTGTGACCGCCACATCATTTCCCGGCTTCGCGCTGATGCTCGAAAGCATCAATATGGCCTACATGATGGAGCTGCCGCTCGTGGTCATTCTTGCCCAGCGCCTTGGCCCGGCAACCGGCTCGGCTACTGCCGGAGCCGATGGCGACCTCCTGCTGTTGCACGGGGCAATATCCGGAGGCCACCCGCTGCCGGTCATCTCGGTGAACAGCTTTCATGACTGCTGGAGCCTGCCGCCCCTTGCCCTGGCGATGGCCCGGCGACTCCGGACGCCGGTTGTGCTCCTCACCTCCAAGGAGATGGTGATGACCCAGTTCAGCCTTGATTGGGATTCGCTGCCACCAGTGACACCAGTACCCGGGCCTGATAAGGGTTCAGACCGGTCTTCAGAGTCTAAGTTCGAACCCTATGCCCCTGGCCCGGACCTTGTCCCGCAATTCCTGCCGGTGGGTAATGACCGGCACCGGGTCCGGCTGACTGCATCTACCCACGATGCCGCCGGTATCATTCAGCACCTCTCCAAGGCCGGACTAGATAACACCATCCGCCTGGAGCAGAAGATTCTCAGAAACCTGCCTGAGTTCACCCGTTATGAACTGAAGGAACAGGCTGGCGCCAAGACCCTGGTTGTAGCCTGGGGGAGCACTGCACCGGCGGCCCGGGTCGCGGTTGCGCAACTGAACCGCGAGGGTGTTGCCGTTTCCCTGTTCCTGCCCAATACGTTGCTCCCGATTCCCGACTGCTATCTTGCGATTCTTGCCCGCTATCCACGGGTTGTTGTCGCGGAGGAGAACCTCTCCGGACAGCTGCGCCGGCTGCTGTTCGGTGCCAACGGCCGGCCGGGCGTCGTTGGCGTCAATGCGCTTGGTCGGATGATTCAGCCGCAGGAGATTAGCGCCGCGGTTCGGGAAGATGACTGAAGCCGACTTTCTCAGCCCCGAGCCCCTGCCGTTCTGCCCGGGCTGCGGCCACCACCTTGTTGCCAGGAATGCGGCCAAGGCTCTGGTCCGTCTCGGACTGAAGCCGCTTGAGGTTGTGGTGGTGACTGACATCGGCTGTCACGGCATCATTGACCGCTTCTTTCTCACCCATACTGTTCATGGCCTCCACGGTCGGGCATCGGCACTGGCCGCCGGCATTGCCGCCGGACTGGGCAGGGGCAAGGTCATCGTTTTCATGGGGGATGGCGGCGCCTCAATCGGCCTTCAGCATCTGGTGGAGTGTGCCACCCGGAACTTTCCACTGACCGTTGTCGTGCACAACAACATGCTATATGGAATGACCGGCGGCCAGCCCAGCGCCTTGACACCATGCGGGTTCAGGACCGCAGCCACGCCCGATGGCAAGATTGTGCCCGGCTACGACCTCTGCCGCATCATCCGAGCGGCTGGTGCGCCCTATGTCTGCCGGGTGAATGGTGTCGGTGACTTCTCGGAGACCTTAGCCGAGGCCTTTGCCATTGACGGCTTCTCACTCGTTGAGGTGATTGAGAGCTGCCCGAGCTACGGGCTTAGGTTCAACCCCGGACGCAAACCGGCCGAGATTGCCGAAGCCGCCGGTCTGGAGTTCGGGGTCTGGCGCAACCCGGACCGGCCGGCAGCAAGACTGGAACTGACCGAAAAAGGGAAATGTCATTGCGAGGAGCGAAGCGACGAAGCAATCTCAAGACTGCCACGGGCCTCCGGCCCTCGCAGTGACCGAAAAAGGGAAATGTCATTTGCCAGCCCACTATCCGGCCGGTTCTCAATCGTCGTGGCCGGTTCAGCTGGTGGACGGGTGCAGAATGCTGCTGAGCTAATAGCCCGAGCGGCAATCAGCGCCGGACTTCATGTGACCAAGAAGAGCAGCTATCCGGTGACCGTCGGGACCGGCTATTCGGTTGCCGAGCTGATTCTGGCCCCTGAGCCGATTCTGTTCACCGGACTCACAGAACCCGATGCCGTGGTTATCGTCTCGGCCGACGGATTGAGCTATGTGCGCCAGATGGTTGAACAGCTGGCGGGCGGAACCCTGGTCATTGATGACTCTCTTACAGTGCCCGCAACCGGTGCCCGGGTGGTGCGCCGTCCTTTCCGAACCGTGGCCGGACCGAAGAACGCTGCCCTGCTGGCCCTGGCGTTTCTCGTTCAGGAGCAGGCACTCCTTCCTGTGGACAAGCTGGCGGCGTTAGCCCGCACTGGCTGGCCGGACAGGAAGTTTGACCTGGCGGAAGGACTATCCCAACTACAGAAAGGAGAAAGATGATTGACTTTTCTTTGACCGAAGAGCAGTTGGCTGTCCGTTCTCTTGTCCGGGACTGGGCCCGGAAGGAGGTGCTGCCGACCATAAAGGAGTTCGACGCCCGGCACGAATTCAACCGCGCCATTCTGAAACAGATGGCTGAACTCGGGCTGCTCGGAATCTCGATTCCGCCGCGCTTCGGGGGCTCGGGTAACGACTACATCAGCCTCGGTCTCGCCTGCGAGGAGTTGGAGTTTGTTGACACATCGCTGCGGGTGATTCTCTCCGTCCATATCGGCCTGAACTCCTTGACACTCCTTTCCTGGGGCACACCGGAGCAGAAGGAGGAGTTTCTGGTCCCTCAGGCCAAAGGGGAAAAGATAGCCACCTTCGCTCTCACCGAGCCTGGAGCCGGCAGTGATGCGGTTGCCATCCAGACCCGGGCCCGGCGCAGCGGCGACGACTATATCCTTTCTGGAGAGAAGATGTGGATATCACTCGCCGATGTTGCCGACAACTTCCTCATTATCGCCTGGACCGACCCGGAAAAGCAGGCGCGACGCGACCATACCGGAATGTCGGCATTTCTGCTGGAGCGGGGGATGAAAGGACTGACCACGGCGACGATTCATGGCAAGCTCGGCATTCGGGCCGGTAACACCGGCTCAATCGCCATGGATGAGGTGCGGGTTCCCAAACGCAACCTCCTGGGATTAGAAGGAGAGGGGTTCAAGATAGCGATGTTTGCCATCGACCAGGGCCGCTACACGGTTGCCGCCGGCTCCACCGGACTGATTGCGGCCTGTCTTGACGCTTCGGTCACCTATGCCCAGAGCCGTCAGACCTTTGGCCGGCCGATTGCCGAACACCAGCTCATCAAAGAGATGATTGCCGAAATGGCGGCCGACTACGAGATTGCGCGGCTCCTCTGGCTCAAGGCTGGCTGGCTCAAGAACCAGGGCAAGCGGAGCACCCGTGAGACATCCCTTGCAAAGATGTTTGCCTGCAACGCCGCGGAGCGTGCTGCCTCGAATGCGGTCCAGATTCACGGTGCCTACGGCTTCTCCAGCGAATACCCGGTGGAGCGATTCTACCGCAATGCCAAAGGGGCCCAGATTTACGAGGGGTCGCGCGAGATTCACAAGCTATTGCAGGCCGACTACGCGCTGGGTCTGCGAACCGATAAACCCCTGCGCTGCAACCTGCCAAGACCGGAATGACGGTGAAAGGAGTCCCATGCCGGTTCTCTACCTGAAGTCTGGCGGCTGTGCGATTGTCGGTGGTTACACGGTGAAGGAGGGGGTGTTCAAGGTGGTTGATGTGGAGTTCAAGGACGCCGGACTGCCTCCGGAAAAGGCGAAGCAGGCCGAGGCGGTGATACCGGCCGACAACGTCCTTTTCGTCATCCCGGGCCGGTAGCCACAACCGGTCGGTCGCCGATGGGGACGACGGGCGTCCTGGTCCGCAAGGTCACCAGTCTGGAGAAGGCTGTTGCTGAGGCGCTTGACTTTCTCCAGTTTGACTTCTCCGGCAAGAAAGTCTGGGTCAAGCCCAACCTGCTGGCACCACATCCACCTGATGCCGGTGTCACAACCGACCCGGAGTTTGTCCGGCAGGTTGTCCGACAATTGCGTCACCGTGGTGCCGCGGCGGTCTGGGTTGCTGACAACCCGTCGGTAGTTCACAAAGGCCCGCTTGAGGATTTCCTTGCGCCCACTGGTATTGTTGCTGCCAGTGAAGGTGCCTTCAGGAATATCGGAGAGAGCTCACTGCTTTTGCCGCTGAAATCCCGCTTCGTCAACCAGATTCCGGTATCGGCCATCATCAATGAGGCCGATGTGATTCTCAATCTGCCGGTTCTCAAGACCCATGGTCTGACCATCATCACCGGTGCAATCAAGAACATCTTCGGCATCATCCCGGGCGGCCACAAGGCATATCTCCATACTGTGGTTGCCAGCGCCCAGGAGTTTGCCGAACTTCTGGTTGACATTTATCAGGCGGTTCCCAGGCCGATGTTTCACATCATGGACGGTCTGCGGGGCATGGACGGTCCGAACGGCCCGAGCGGTGGCCGGGTCCTGAAACTCGGCCTGCTCCTTGCCAGCCGCAACGGTGTTGCCCTGGATGCGGTCGTGACGCTACTGGCAAAAGGAAAGCCCAGGGCAATTCCCACCAACCGCATCGCCCATGAACGGGGGCTTGGCCCGATTGACCGGGAAGGGATTGAGATTGTCGGCGACTATCAGCCCATCAGGGGCTTTCGCCTGCCCTGGACCGGCTTGGCCGCAGTGGTGACCAGGGCCTCAGTCCCAGTCTATCGCCTCTTGCGCCGGACCCCCGTTCTCAACCGCAAGCTTTGCATCAGGTGTGAAGAGTGTGCCCGAAACTGCCCGGCGCGGGCAATTACCATGTCACCATTCCCCAGGGTTGACCGGAGGAGATGCATCGCCTGCTTCTGCTGCGCCGAAATCTGTCCGACGCACGCTTTGACCATCGCCGGGACACTCTGCAGCCAGTGGATTAGCTTCACCGGCCGGTGACACGGAGCTCGCGTCTCTACTGGAAGACCCCTGAATCCGATTCCGGCATCATTCCGCCAGTCTTCGGCTGATGTACTCGCCCACTTGCTCGACGAACCGCTGTGCTCTGGCGAGCGCCTCAGCCGCTTCCTCCCGGCTCGCCATTTTCGCCGGCTCGTAGTCGGACTTCTGACGCTCGTCAAATGCCTCGTGCAGCGCCCGAGAGGATTCCACCGGGAAGAGTCCAGACTTCACAAACTCCTTGTCAAACAGGCCAATGACCCCAGCATGTTTCGAGGACCCCTTGCCGATGATCTGCAGCAATGCCAGCACGGCATAGAACATTGCGTAGTAGGCGCGATTGATGACGCTTCTTGGTGTCCGGTCGGCCTCAAACAGCGAACGCGCATCGGCGAGCGTTTCCTGCGCCTGCTTCAGCCGCAGCCTGACAAGTTCCGCCACCAGGTCCTGTTTCATACTTCAACCCCTTCCTCGCGAACTGCGAGCGCAAGCGACGAGACACTCAAGAGCCCCTCTTCCCACTCGGTTCGGGCCACAACGAGCGGAAAGATGACGACCCCATGCTCGTAGCTCAGCTCCCACGCAACGAATCGGATGTACCGCTCGGACTCACGGGACACCGGGCCGTCAAGCACGACCAGCACGTCCAGGTCTGAGTCCGGCGTGCTGTCACCGCGCGCGCGCGAACCGAAGAGGACGACTCTGCTCAGTGGCAGGCGCTCACTGACCCGCGCCTTGAGTTTCTGAAGGATTTTCAGGTCTTTTTCGATCATGAGCCAACTATAGACTGAGGCCCGGCAGAAGTCAAGGCATTCTGACTCTGACGAACAGAGGACGCCCAATGCACGCATGACCATCGCCGGAACCCTCCGCAGCCTCTTGACTAGAACAACTCACCGCTGAGCCGCTCTTCTCCCAAACATTGAGTCAGCTATTGACAGGCGGTAACTGATACCTAAAATGCAGGTAGCGATAAACATAGGAGGTTCATGATGTCCTTGACTATTTTGAGTCTGCTCTTCGGACTTGTGATTCCGCCTGGTGGCAATGCCACCATCTGTCGAACCACATTGGCCAAAGAGGAACCGGTCGTCCTGGCACCGGGGGTCTTTGCCGACACAGTTGTCAATCTCTACGGTCGCTGGGGGATAACGGTGAATCTCGGCAACTTTGACTACGACCCGGAGCCGGAGATTGCCTGCCGCCTCTCTTTGCCCGCACCCCAGAACCTCAACATCACCAAGCTGGTAGTCCTGGACAATGACTTGACGGTGGTGTGGTCTGACTCCTGGGGCTACTCCGGCAATCCGGAAATGGCTTCAATCACCATTGCCGACATTGACAATGATGGCCGGGACGACATTATCGTCCCCTTTGCCGAGACTTTCTTTGAAACCCAGCCCCAGTATAAAGGCCGCATCTATGTCCTTGATGGGATGACCGGCGCGACCAAACCGGGCTGGCCGTTCATCCTGCCAGGCTGGCCTGAACATCCATATCACAAGACCCATTCCGAGGTTGCGGTTGCCGACATCAATGACGACGGCGAGCAGGAGATTGTCGTCCAGGTTGAAGACCTCGGTTCAATCCGGAAGCCTGGGTGCGGAGTTTATGTGCTGCGGCCGACCGGTGACTCGCTCTGGAAGTTTCTCTTCTACACCGACACCCTTGACCGGCACGGCGCCTATACCAGTCCGGCGGTCTGCGACCTTGACGGCAATGGCCAGATGGAAATCGTCTGCCATGTCGGCCATTTCGCCCGCGACTACCCGTATCCGCTGATTGAGCGCCGGCTCTTCATCATGAACAGTGACGGCACGGTGCGGCGCCAGTGGCAGACCGAAGGGCCGGGTGCCGGCTACACCCCGGACTACGCATCGCCAACGGTCGGCGACATCACCGGTGACAATGCTCCGGAGATAATCGTCGCCCGGCGCACCGGCTGGCTTGACTGCTATGACACGCTTGGCAATATGTTGCCCGGGTTCCCGATAAACCTCCATAATGATGCCCGCTACTATCCTAATAGCGCAGGTGTGACCCGTGCCTTTGCTACTCCGGCGCTCGCCGACCTCGACAACGACCTCATGCCCGAAATCATCTGTGGCAGCTCAGGGCGGGAGAGCTGCAACACCCGCTGGGCCGGCCGGATTCATGCCTTCCGGGCCAACGGCACGCCCGTTCCCGGATTTCCGGTTCCGACGCGCAATGCCATCTGGTACTCACCGGCGGTTGGCAATGTTGACACCACTCCTACCCTTGAGATTCTCACCGCGGGCTGCGACTCCTCTTTCTATATTATTGACATCAACGGCGACAGCCTGCCCGGCTGGCCGGTCAGAGACTTCCCGACCTACTGGCTGCCCGACCGCGGCTCATATGCCTTCATTGAAGGCATCATTCCGATGTCCCGAACTCCGTTTATCGCCGACCGCGATGGGAACGGGCTGTTGGAAATCATGATGGAGGGCTCGGACGGGACATTCCACCTCTGGAAGACCAGCGCACCGAACGAACCCGACCTTATGCCCTGTCCGACATTCCGGTTCAACAAGGAGCGAACCGGCTGGTTTCGCACCCCTTCATCCGGAGTTGCAAGTTCGCGCCGGGGCAATGGGAGAGGCCCGGTGCTAATCGGGCCGTCGGTTTGCAGGGCAGGTCTGGTCCGCTTGAGCCTGCCCGAAGTCACCAAAGGAAGGCTGGTGGTTCGGGACTGTGCCGGCCGGCTCGTGCAGGGACGGAGAGTTGACAGTTCGAGCCGGACAGTAGAGCTTGACCTGAGCGGTCTGCCTGCCGGAATATACTTCATTCAGTTTGACGGGCTGGGCCTCGCTAGCCGACTCGTGCTTATGGAGTAAACAGCCGGCCAATCTGCTGCAGTGCCCGGTTGACTCTCTCCTGACTCTCGGGCCGGTTCAGCCAGACCGAGGCGCCAGACGGATGGGGCAGGGGGATGACCACAACCTTCCTGCCGCCAACCTTTCTTATGAACCTTTTGCCCACAACCTCATCCAGCCTGACTTTGCCCAGAAACCGCTCAATCGCCATTTGGCCCACTGGAATCAGCACCTCAGGCCGGACCAGCGTCAGCTCCTGCTCCAGCCAAGGAGCGCAGTTCGCAAGCTGCTGTTGGTTCGGCTTCAGGTCGCCCCTGGCTCCTTTGCCGGGAAAGCACTTCATGACCGCAGTGATGTAGCAGGAGGAACGGAACTGCTCCTCGGCAAAGCCGGCTCTCCCAAGCCATGAGAAGAGCCTTTTCCCTGCTGAACCGGCAAACGGCCGGTTAGCTACCAGCTCCGTCACACCGGGAGCCTGGCCCACTAACATCCAGCGCTGGCCCAGGAATTGGCCAAACACGGGATGAACTCCAGCCGGTCCGCAGCACTTCCGGCATCGCCTCATCCGGGCCGCTAGGCGGCGCGGGACTAGCGCCTTTTCAGCCTCCTGCGCCTTTGTCGTTTCCACTCCTCGTCGTCAATCTGCTGCCGGATTTCTTTGATTTTATCCCTGAGCCTTGCCGCCTTCTCAAACTCCAGGTTCTGGG
>JBDRUJ010000012.1:0-20675 GCA_039801285.1 Caldifarciminota bacterium | reverse complement strand
GGCGGAGTGAGCAGAGGAAGAAGGGAATTCATCGTCGCGATTGACGGGCCGGCAGGCTCCGGGAAGAGCACAACGGCCCGGCGGTGTGCCCAAGAGCTCGGCCTGCGCCATCTTGATACCGGTGCAATGTACCGGGCTGTGACGTTGAAGGTCCTTGAGACCGGGACCGACTGGCGCTCGGCCAAGGCATTGCGCCGACTCCTGGCCCGGACCAGATTGAGTATCCGCTGGCACCATCATGGTTATTCGGTGATGCTTGACGGACGGGATGTGAGCTAAAAGATTCGCACTCCGGAAGTGAGTGCACTGGTCTCGGCGGTCTCGGCAATTCCGGTGGTGCGGCAGCGGCTCGTGGCACTGCAGCGCCGGCTTGCCCGGGGGATTGGGCTGGTCTGCGAAGGTCGGGATATCGGTAGTGTGGTCTTTCCCGATGCCCAACTCAAGGTCTATCTTGACTGCGCTGTTGAGGAGCGGGCGGCGCGGCGCCGCCGCGAGCTCGCCGAGAATGGAATCAAGGTGACCCGGGCCCAGGTTTTGCGGAATCTTGTGAGCCGGGACCGGATTGACTCACGCCGGGCCACCAGTCCCTTGAGCAGGGTGAAGGATGCGGTGCTGGTGGATACGACCCAACTGACGATTGATGAGCAGGTTCAAGTTGTCTGTGCACTTGCCCGGCAGCGGCTGAATGCGGCGGGATGAAGGCGCGTTGGCGGCTGGGCTGGGTGCTGACCTATCCCGGGGCATGCTGGCTCTTCGGGCTGCGGGTGAGCGGTCGGGAATGGCTCGGCTTGGGGCCGCAGATTATTGCCGCGAATCACACCTCCAACTTTGACCCGTTGATTGTCGGCTGGGCATGCGCCCGGGAGGTTCACTTCCTTGCGAAGGAGGAACTTTTCAGAGTTTCCCGGCTGTTTGGCTGGCTCATCAGGTTCTGGAACGCCCATCCCGTGCGCCGGGACGGTGCCGATACCGGGGCGGTGAGGCTCTGCTCCCGGCTGTTGCAAGAGGGCCAGACGGTGGTGCTGTTTCCCGAGGGGACGCGCAGCCCTAATGGCGCGCTCCAGCCGTTCAAGCCCGGGATCGGAATGCTGGCCATTCTCAACCGGGTTCCGGTTGTGCCGATGCATATTGCAGGCATGGCCCAATCCCTGATTTCCTATTGGGTTGACCGGGATATTGTCCGCAAAGGTTATCGGGCCAAGCCACGGTTGAACCTTCGTTCCCTTGCTTGCCCCTTGGGTCAGGTGCGGGTGCGGTTTGGCGAGCCGGTGATGCCTTTGAGATTTCTCGAGGGCCGGCCGGGCTACGAGGCCCTGACTCAGGAAGTTGAGGCGCGGGTGCGCCGGCTGGCAGAACAAGATGCCTAGAGTGGTTGTTGCCCGGCCAGTTGGTTTCTGTTCCGGTGTTGAGCGGGCGATAAGAGTTGCCCGACAGGGACGGGAACGGTTTGGTCGGGTCTGGACACTGGGCGAGCTTGTTCACAATCCCCTGGTGCTCAAGGAACTGGCGCAGGAGGGTATCGTTCCGGTGAACCAGGTGCGCGCGGCGGTCGGGGGCGCGCTGGTCATCCGGGCTCATGGTTGTCCACCAGGGGTGTTTGAGGAATGCCGCAGGTTCGGTGTCCCGGTGATTGACGCGACCTGTCCTTATGTGCGGAATGTCCAGCGGGTGGCGCGCCGGCTGAAGGACCAGGGCTATGGGGTTGTAGTAGTCGGGGAGCGAAATCATCCTGAGGTGCGGAGCATTCTGGCCCATGCGGGCACCGGGGCAAGGTGTCTGAGTCCGGATTCCGTCGCCGGCCGCATCCGACTGGTCCGACGGCGAATCGGTGTCGTGGCACAGACAACGATGGCGCCCGATGAGTTCAAGGAGGTTGTTGCCAAGCTTGCCCAAGTTCAGTATACTGAGCTACGTGTTTTTGACACCATCTGTTCCGAGGTGAAGGCCCGGCAGGAGCGGGCAGCTCAGATAGCGGAAAAGGCTGATGTGGTGATAGTCGTTGGAGGCCGGAGCAGTGCCAACACCTGCCGGCTGGTGGAGGTAGTGCGCCGTCGGGGGCGGCGGGTAATGCTGGTGGAAGAGCCTGATGAGTTGCGGCGGACGGTGAATGAGTTGCGTGGTGTCAAGGTAATCGGGGTGATCGGCGGCTCCTCTACCCCTTCCTGGGTGGTGAAGGGGGTTGCGAAGATTGTCTGTAATTCCGGTGGTGCGGATGAGATGCGCCACCGTTTCTAAGGAGGTCTGTTCTTTATGGCTGAATCGTTGAATGCGAACGAGGCACAGTCAGAGGTGCGGATGACGGACACCTCGGACATCTACGAGGGTTCGTTTCCGACCTTTCGCGAAGGAGAAATCGTTACCGGTACCATCATCAAGAAACTGCCCAATGCGGTGCTGGTGGATATCGGAGTGAAGGCCGAGGGTATCCTGCCGCTCTCCGAGTTCCGGAATCCGGATGAGGTCCGGGAAGGCGATAAAATCAAGGTCTATGTTGATGTCCTTGAGGACCGGGAGGGCTTCCCGGTTATTTCTAAGAGGAAGGCCGATTTCCATCTGGCCTGGGAAAGCATCAAGGAGAAGTCGGAGAGTGCCGAGCCGGTTCCGGCACGGGTTATCAAGCGGGTGAAGGGTGGTCTGGCAGTTGAGGTGTTCGGTCTCGATGCCTTTCTGCCCGGTTCCCAGGTTGATTTGCGACCGGTGCCGAATCTCGATGAGCTGGTGGGCCAGGAGTTTGAGGTGCGGATTCTCTCGGTGAATTGGTTCAAGAAGAACATCGTGGTGTCGCGGCGGGCGCTGCTTGAGGAGCGCCAGGAGCAGATAAGACGCGAGCTGTTCGCCCGGCTGAACGTCGGCGATGTGATTGACGGAACGGTGAAGACGATAACCGACTTCGGGGCCTTTATTGATATCGGCGGGGTCGATGCGCTCCTCCACATCTCCGACCTTGCCTGGAACAAGGTAGTCCATCCGAGTGAGGTGGTGAATGTCGGCGACCAGCTCAAGGTGAAGGTCTTGGCGCTGGACCCGAACACCGGCCGCATCACCGTCGGTCTGAAGCAGCTCACCCCCCATCCCTGGGAGCGGGTCGAAGAGAAGTATCCGATAGGTTCGCGGATCCGGGGCCGGGTTACCACTATTGCCGAGTACGGTGCCTTTGTGGAGCTGGAGAAGGGCGTTGAGGGGCTGATTCACATCTCGGAGATGTCCTGGACCAAGTCAATCCATCATCCGTCCCAGATTCTCAAGGTTGACGATGAAGTTGAAGCGGTGGTGCTGAACATTGACAAAGAGAACCGCCGTATTTCCTTGGGACTGAAGCAGACGATGCCCGACCCATGGTCTCTGATTGATGAAAAGTACCATGTGGGCCAGCGGGTTCAGGGCCGGGTGAAGGCACTCAAGGAGTTCGGCGCCTTTGTCGAGCTCGAAGAGGGCATTGAAGGGCTGATTCACAACGCCGACATCTCCTGGACCAAGCGGGTGAAGCACGCCCGGGAGGAGTTGAAGAAGGGGCAGCAGGTGGAGACCATCATTCTGGGAATTGACAAGGAGAACCGCCGGATTACCCTGGGGCTGAAACAGACCCAGGAGGACCCGTTCTACACCCTGAGCAAGGAGCTGAAGGAGGGCGATGTCATCAAGGCCCGGATTGTTGATTTGCCGAAACCGGGTGCGGTTGTCGGGCTCAACTACGGCCTTGAGGGTTTTGTTCCTCTGAGCCAGCTCGCCCGCGGCGGCAAGAGGGCAAAGGATAACTACCAGATTGGTGAGGAGCTGGAGCTCAAGGTCATCCGTATAGACCCCACCCACCGCCGGGTAGTCCTGAGTGAACGGGCGCTCCAGCCGGGAGGTGAAGCGCCGGAAGAGACCGCTGGTGAACCGGAGGAGTTCGAAGAGGAGCCGAGCGACCGGTTCACGCTTGAGGACCACCTGGGCAAAGAGCCCGAACTTTAGTGCCGAACCTCAGCCGATGAGAGCCGCGGTTCTGACTGCCGGGTGTCGCCTGAACCAGGCGGAGAGCGACGGGCTGAGAGCCTGGCTGCGCCAGGAGGGTTGGACGGTTGGTGACGGGCCGGCCGGGGCCGATGTCTGCTATGTCAACACCTGCGCGGTGACCGGCCGGGCCGAGCGGAGTTCAATCCAGCTCATCAGGCAGGCCTGCCGGACCAGGCCGAAACCGAAAGTGGTTGTTCTGGGTTGTCTGGCCGAGAGTGCGCCGGAAAGGGTGTGGGGGATTTTGGGAGTCAACGAGGTGTGGAGTCGGGAGGAGAAGCAGCGGGCGGTTGATGAGTCCTGCCCGTGGCCGGAGCGGAGTCGGGCGCTGCTCAAGGTTCAGGACGGATGTTCCCGGCGCTGCCACTTCTGCCTGGCCGCACTTGTCAGGGGTGAGCCCAAGTCGCTGCCGGTCGGTCAGGTGCTGGAGCGGTTTGTGCAACTGGTGGATGCGGGCTATCAGGAGATTGTCCTGACCGGACTGAATCTCGGCTGCTACCAGGTTCCGGACGGGACCGACCTTGCCGGATTGCTCAAAAGGCTCCTTGCCCTTCCCGGAAGGTTCCGCATCAGACTGGGCTCCTTGGAGCCGGATGCGTTCAAGGAGTCGCTCTGGCCGGTCTTGGCTGATGGCCGCATCTGTCCCCACTTCCACATTCCGCTTCAGAGCGGCGACGACAAGCTGCTTTCGGCGATGGGCCGGCACCTGCCGGCCGCGTCCGGTGCAGCAGTTGTTGAGCGGCTTGTCCGGCTGCGGCCCGATGCCTGTATTGGTGCCGATGTCATAGTCGGCTTTCCCGGCGAAAATGAGGCTTCGTTCCTGAGGACAGAGCAGTTTCTCGACTCTCTGCCCCTGGCCTATCTCCATGTCTTTTCCTATTCACCAAGACCGGGGACGACCGGCTATTGTCTGGGTGAAGGTGTTCGGCCGGCGGTGAAGCGGGAGCGGGTTGCCCGGCTGCGGGAGTTCTCAGCCCGGCGGCGCCGCCAGTTCGGTCAGCGGTTTGTCGGCACCTGCCGCGAGGCGGTTCTTGAGACGGGGCAGCGGGCCCTGACCGACAACTACCTGAGGCTGCGGGTGTCGGCGGCTGGCCTCCTTCCGAAGAGTTTGTTCAGAGCGTTCATAGCCGATGCAAAGTCTGCCGGTCTTCTGACAGAAAGGAGACGGGATGCGGTCATTGATTCCAGTGGCACTGGCCATCTTCTGGTCAGGTGTGCCGCTGAATGCGAAGGAGTTCTTGGTTGGCTACATTGACTCCGACCGGGTGATTGCCCGTTACGAGGCGGCAATCGAGGCGAAGCGGCAGCTCAATGCCGAGATTGCCAAGTTCGAGGCCAAGGCCGACTCCCTGAAGCAGGAATACGAGAAGGCCAAGGCCGAGTACGAGTCGCAGCAGTTGACCCTCTCGGAGGAGGGGAAGCGTGCCAAGCTGGCCGAGGTGGAGAGCCGCAAGCGGCGCTATGACAATTATCTCAACGAGGTCTATGGCACCGGCGGCAAGATTGAGCAGAAGAACCGTGAGCTGATTGCGCCGATTGTCGAGCAGATTGACTCGGTTGTCAGCCGGCTGGCGGTCGAGCAGGGGATGGCGCTGGTTTTTGATGCGGCCAAGGCCGGGATTGTCTATGCCCAGACCGGTCTTGACCTGACCGAGCTGGTGATTGCCGAACTGAACCGTCAGTTTGCACCGGTCACTCCGACCGGCCCGGTTTCATTCTACTATGCGGTCCTGCCAATCTTCGAAACCAATGACCTGGCCCGGCAGGAGCAGACCGGCTCAAAGCTCAGAAATCTAATCTATGGCCAGGTGGAGTCCCGGCCCAAGGTGAAGATGATTGCCAATGCGAAGGTTGACAACACCATCCAGGAGCGGGGTCTGGCCGGTCAACAGCTTGCGCAGGACAAGATTCTTGATGTTGCCCGGGCGGTGAATGCCGACTTTGTCATCTACGGGACCTGCAGCAAACGGGAGCGGAGGACCAGCTTCGAACTGACAATTGCCGATGTCCGGCTCGGAACGGTCCTCAGCACCCAGACCGGAGAGTCGGAACGTGATGAGCTCCTGCCCGAGCGGGTCGGTGCGGCGGTTCAGGCCCTCTTGACCAGCGTTGAGCGTTAGTAAAGGATTGCCGGTCTGGGTTGCGCCTTCGGCCCGGCTGGCAGAGGATGTTGAGCTTGCGCCTTTTGTCTATATCGGCGAAGATGTCGCGGTCGGGGCCAAGACGGCGCTTGCCCCCTTTGTTACAATCATCGGCCCGGCGGTGATTGGGTGCCGGTGCCGCATCGGCCCGGGCACGGTGATTGGCTGTGAGGGGTTCGGTTATGAGCCGTCCGGCTCGGGCTTCCGGCACTTGGAGCATGCCGGCCGGGTGGTGATTGAGGATGATGTTGAGATTGGTGCCAACTGCACGATTGCCCGGGCCCGGACCGGCCGGGAGACGAGAATCGGCCGGGGGACGAAGATAGACTGCCAAGTCCATATCGGCCACAACGTCCAGATTGGCCAAGACTGCATCATCGTTGCCCAGACCGGGATTGCCGGGAGCGCAGTGATAGGTGACCGGGTGATGCTCGGGGGCCAGGCAGGGGTCAAGGACCATGTGGAGATTGGAAACGATAGCATTCTTTATGCCAAATCGGCACTTTTCCGCTCAATTCCACCTGGTTCCCGCTACTCCGGGATTCCGGCCCGGCCCCATCATGAGGTGCTCCGGCTCTGGGCTAGGCTCTGGCGGATCATAAGATGAGGAGCAGTGCCACAATCAGGCAACCGGTCATCCTGAGGGGAATTGGGCCTTTCAGCCAGCGGCCGGTCCGACTCAGACTTTCACCGGCACCACCCGGAACCGGCATCCTGCTCAATGGGGTTGCGGTGTGTCCTGAGAATGCCTGCGTCTGTCGGCACACCACCGGTATCAGAATGGCTCAATCTTCAACCGTGAAGGTGGTGGGAATGGTTGAGCATCTTCTGGCCACCTGTCAAGGAATGGGTGTGACCGACCTTGTCTGTGAAACCGATGATGGTGAGCTCCCCCTTGGCGATGGCAGCGGCCAGATTTACATCGCGGCAATCAGGCGGGCGGGCATTGTCAAAAGGGGCAATGGCCTGGTGCCCATTTCGCTTCCCAGACCGGTTCTTGTGACTATGGGCCACCGGTTCATCGCGGCGGTCCCGGCAGCGAGGCTGCGCATCAGCTGCCTGGTCAGATTTCCCGGCATCGGGCCCCAGTTCTTCTCTTTCATCAGTTCACCGGCCCGGTTCCTGCAGGAGCTGGCATTGGCCCGGACCGCGCTGCCCATCGGTCGGAAAGCGGTCCGCGGTCAGCGGCTGGCCCATCTGGCGCGCCGGTTCCGGCTCCGGTTCCGCCTGAAACGGATTGGCGGTCTGGTGTTACCAGCCAGGGAGCGGTTTGAAAATGAGCTGTGCCGGCACAAACTCCTTGACCTGCTCGGTGATTTGGCACTGCTCGGCCGGCCGCTCCAGGCTGAGCTTTTCGCATTCCAGCCCGGGCACCGGCTCAATCACGCCTTTGTCCGGCTGCTTTCTAAAAGGAGGTGCGATGACCATTGAGGAAGTCAAGGGTCTGCTTCCCCATCGGGAGCCGTTTCTGTTCATTGACGGTGTGACCAGGCTTGAGGAGAACCTTATCGAGGCCTGGCGCGATGTCCGGCAAGACGAGTTCTACTTCCAAGGCCATTTTCCCGGCAATCCGGTCCTGCCCGGAGTTCTCCAGATTGAGGCGATTGCTCAGGCCGGAATTCTCCTTGCCCTGGCCCGGGGCGGCGAGCTGAAGGGGCGCACCACCCTCTTTGCCGGGATTGAGCGGGCGAGGTTCCGGCGCATCGTCAGGCCTGGAGAGCGGCTGACAATCTTCGCAACCATCCTGGGTCAGAAGGCCGGGGTCTTCAGGATTGAGGGTAGTGTCAAGGTCGGGCAGGAGCTCGCCTGCGAGGCGGTGCTGCTTGGTGCCCTGCGCTGAAGATGAAGACCGATGGTCCGAGTTCATCCCACGGCGCTGATTGAGCCGACGGTGAGTCTGGGCACGGGGTGTGAGGTCGGGCCGTTCTGCCGGTTTGAGGGCAGGGTCGAGGTCGGGCCAAACTGCCGGTTCGGAACCGGTGTCTGCCTGGGAAGCCGGCCGATGGACCGAAAGTTCCAGGCCGAGGAGACCGCAGTCCGGATTGGCTCGGGCAACATCTTTCACGACTACAGCACCGTCTCCCGCTCGGTGGGCGAAGGGACGGCAACGGTCATCGGCGACAACAACTATATCATGGCCTATGTCCACATCGCCCACAACTGCCGAATCGGCTCCGGCTGCATCCTGACCAATGGTGTCCAGCTCGCCGGTCATGTCGAGGTGTTTGACCAGGCCAATCTCGGCGGGCTGGTCGGAGTCCACCAGTTCTGCCGGATTGGGAGGCTGGCGATGGTCGGTGCCGGCTCCTATGTCAACAAGGACATCCCGCCCTTCATGCTCGCCGCGGGCAACCCCTGCCGGGTCCGGGGCCTCAACCTGGTCGGCCTGAGAAGGGCCGGCATCTCAGATTCGGCCCTGAGCCTTCTGAAGCAGGCATTCCGAATCATCTACCGCTCGAACTATAACTTGGCCCAGGCGCTGAAACTTATTGAGAATGAGCTATCGGGAAAGACGGCAGGCATTGAGCTGGCTGAGCTTCTAGAGTTCTGCCACAGCTCAAAGCGGGGAATTGAGTTACGCACCGGCCCGGAGCTTCTGGTATGACCTCCTTTGTCATTCCGAGCTTGTCGAGGAATCCCTTAGCCTTAGAAAAGAGGGATTTCTCCAATCGCCCTTCGGGCTCGGTCGAAATGACGGGTTTTAGCCGGTCGGTCGAAATGGCCCATTTTCATTCTGAAGGTGAGGTATGAGGTTTCAGGAGGCGCTGGCCTTCCTCGACTCGCTCGTCAACTACGAGCGCCAGGCCCGACCCCGCACCCGCTTCAAGCTCAACCGAATCCGGCGGCTCTTGAGGCTTGCCGGCAACCCTGAAGAGAGGCTCCAGCGGACGATTCTCGTTGCCGGGACAAAGGGCAAGGGCTCGGTCTGCTATCTGCTTGATGCGGCGCTCCGGGGCTGCGGACTCAGAACCGGCCTTTTCATTTCGCCCCATGTCGCATCGGTGCGGGAGCGCATCCAGCTCTCAGGCCGGCCGGTCTCGAAACAGCTCTTCAGCCGGACGGTTGCGCGGCTTCTGCCTCTGGTGCGGCGCCAGCCGGTGAGCTACTTCGAACTCACCTGCGCCATGGCATTTGACATCTTTGCCCGCTACCGGCCTGACTATTCCATTGTTGAGGTCGGCCTGGGCGGAAGCCTCGACGCCACCAACCTCGCCAATCCCATGATATCGGTCATCACCCGGATTGGTCTTGACCACGTTCAGGTCTTAGGCGGCACGGTGCGCAAGATTGCCCGGGAGAAGGCAGGAATCATGCGGCCCGCAAGACCGGTGGTGATTGCGCCCCAGACTTCCCAGGCGGCCAGTGAGCTTGCCCGGCAGGCGCAACGGGTCAAAGCTGAGCCGGTCTGGGTAACCGAAAAAAGCCGGGTCTGGGCTGAAGAGTTCCTAGCCGAAGGCATTGCCTTCTCCTGTTTCACCGACCTGGGTGCGGCGCGGATTGAGCTGCCGATTCTGGGCCGGCACCAGATTGACAACTGCCTGACCGCACTTGTTCTCCTGGGCAGGCTTGCGCAAACCGACTCAAGGATAAACCTTGAGGCGGTCCGCAACGGCCTGAGCAAGGTTGTGATACCGGCACGGTGCCAGATTCTCCAGCGCCAGCCCCTTATCCTTCTTGACGCCTGCCACAACCCGGATTCTGGCGAGGCCCTGGCCCTAGTGATTCGGGACCATATCAGGCAGAAGGTGGTGCTGCTTTATGGCTCACTCTCTGGCAAACTGGTCTTTCAGACGATTCGACCGCTTATTCCATGGCTTGAAAAGGCGGTTGTCACCGAACCGGACTCACCCCGGGCAATGCCAGTTCAGAAACTGGCGCGCACCTTCAGCCGGCTCGGGATTCGACCCCGGCAAACAGCAAATGTCGCCGAGGCGCTTGCGATAGCCCGCGAACTGTCACACAACAGCCTGCCGATTGTGATTGCCGGCTCCTTCTATGTGGCTGGAGAGGCGCTGAACATCTTTAGGCCCGGGCTGTGAAGGCCCATTGGAAAGGCCCGAACTGGGGCTAGGAGGCGATTTCGCAACTGACTCTGCCCCTGAGCCCAAAAGTGACAAGCCAACTGATACCACTCCTGACCCGACAACTGAAGCCTGAACTGACCACGCCACTCAAGCCACGGCTCAGACTCGATTTCGCCTCCAAACTCAAGACCAGACTGAAACCGGTCTTCTATCGCCTTCTAACTTCTGCACTTAGCTCATGATTTACATCTGAAATCGCCTCAGGACTCAAAATCGGACTCACCACAGGAGTCACTACGGGAGTGACTCCCCCCATGAGATGAGCGGTCGGCAGGGGTTTAGTTGCCTAACAGAATGAGATGTGGGGCTCTCATCGAGCCCCCTTTGGTCATTCCGAGCTTGTCGCGGAATCCCTTAGCCTTTGGAAGAGAGGGTTCCGCCACTAGCTCCACTCGGTCGAAATGACAGTAGTTACCCGTCACTTTACTCAGACCAACAACAGGGGTAATGTGCACAGATTTGACTTGGCAGGATATTGGCCTAAATTAGGTTTGCTCTTTGTCAATCTGGAAAGGCTTGCCGGAGGGCTAGCCTAACTGGTAAGGCAGCAGACTTGAAATCTGCCGGCCCGGCGACGGGCCTTGCGGGTTCGACTCCTGCGCCCTCCGTGTTTCGGGAGAGGTGGCCGAGCGGCCGAAGGCAACCGCTTGCTAAGCGGTTATACGGGTAAAACCGTATCGCGGGTTCGAATCCCGCCCTCTCCGTTGAATCTGGCGAACCGAATGGCAGATGATACAACCGTCCGAGTGAGGATTGCGCCATCGCCTACCGGTGCTTTGCACTTGGGGCTGGTGCGGACCGCACTCTATAACTGGCTTTTTGCCCGGCAGCATAAGGGCAGGTTTATCCTGAGGATTGATGATACCGACCCGGTGCGGAACCGGGAGGAGATGCTTGAGCCGATTCTCCGTGGTCTGCGCTGGCTGGGGATTGACTGGGATGAGGGGCCGGAAGTCGGCGGGCCCCACGCGCCCTATTTCCAGTCACAGCGGACCGAACGTTACCGACAGGTGGTGACGGAACTTCTGGAGCGGGGTGCGGCCTATTATGACTATGCCACCCCTGAGGAGATTGCCGAGGAGCGGAAGGCGGCCCAGGCCGAGAAGCGACTGTTTCTCTACAGCCGGCGCTGGATGGCAGAGACGAAGGAGCAGGCGCACCGTTTTGAGGCGGAGGGGAGAAAGCCGGCGGTGCGATTGAAGATGCCCAGGGAGGGAAGACTGGTGATTGACGATTTGGTCAGGGGCAGAGTGGAGTTTGAGTGGCAGAGGGAGCAGGACCAGGTGATTCAGCGGGCTGACGGGACCTTTCTCTATCATCTGGCAACGGTGGTTGATGACCACGATTTTGCGATAAGCCATGTGATTCGGGCGGAGGAGCATCTCTCGAATACCCCAAGGCAGGTGTTCATATTTCAGGCGCTGGGCTGGCCGGTTCCGCGGTTTGCCCATCTGCCGGTGGTTGCCGAGCCGGGGAGCCGGCAGAAGCTCTCGAAGCGGAAGATGGAGAAGTATCTGAAGAACCCCGATTTTGCCGAGCTGGTTGAGCGGGGCGCGAAGATTGCCCGGGCGATTGGCCTGAAGACAAGCCCTGAGGTCTTCAATCCGGTGATGGTTGAGTTCTATGAGCGGGTCGGTTTTCTGCCCCAGGCCCTGGTGAACTATCTGGCGCTTCTGGGCTGGTCTTTGGACGACCGGACCGAATTCTTCACCCGTGAGGAGCTGCTGAGGAGCTTCTCCCTGGAGCGGGTGATTGGTGCCGCGGCCAGTTTCGACCCGAAGAAACTGATGGCATTTCAGGTCCATTACATGCTTGAGCTGGGGCTGGATGAGAAGGTTGCCCTGGTGCTGCCCTATCTTGTGAAGGCCGGGCTGGTTCACTCACCACCGAATCCTCGTGAGACTGAGCTGACCAGGAAAATCGTTGAGGCGGCCGGTGACCGTATCAAGGTGGCGGGCGACATTGTTGACTATCAGGAGTTCTACATTGAGGATGACCGTCTGAGCTACGACCGTGCGGCGCGGGCGGAGTGGCTCGGTTCGGCGCAGCAGCTCAAGATGGTGGCACTTTTCAAAGAGCGGCTTAGCCAAATGGCGCGGTTCGACCGGCAGGAGCTGGAGCGACTCATCGCAGACATCAGCGCAGCGGAAGGTGTAAAGACCGGTGAGCTGGCTCAGACGCTCCGGGTCGCAGTAACCGGCAAGGCAATCGGCTTCGGGCTCGCAGACACAATGGCGATTCTCGGCCGGGAGCGGTGTCTTGCAAGACTTAGCAGGGCATTGGAAACCAAGTTGACATGAGGAAAAGATGAATAATCAGGAGCATAAAGGCAAAGACTTCATCCGGGAGCTCATTGACGAGGACAATCGGACCGGCCGGTTTGGCGGCCGGGTCCACACCCGTTTTCCACCGGAGCCGAACGGCTATCTCCATATCGGCCATGCCAAGTCCATCTGTCTCAACTTCGGCATCGCCCAGGAGTACGGCGGGCTGTGCAATCTCCGGTTCGACGACACCAACCCGGTGAAGGAGGATGTGGAGTTCGTCGAGTCAATCAAGGAGGACATCAGGTGGCTGGGATTTGACTGGGGCGACCGGGAGTTCTACGCCTCAGATTACTTTGAGCAGCTCTATGAGTGGGCGAAAGAGCTGATAAAGAAGGGCAAGGCCTATGTCTGCGACCTGAGTCCGGATGAGGTGCGGGAGTACCGGGGCACCCTCACCACGCCCGGCAGGGAGAGTCCTTATCGGAACCGGAGCGTTGAAGAGAACCTTGAGCTGTTTGAGCGGATGCGCAAGGGCGAGTTTCCGGAGGGCTCAAAGACTCTGCGCGCCAAGATTGATATGGCCTCGCCCAATCTGAATATGCGCGACCCGGTGATGTACCGCATCATCCACGCCCCTCATCACCGGACCGGTGACAAATGGTGCATCTACCCGAGCTACGACTGGGCCCATGGCCAGAGCGACTCAATTGAAGGCATCACCCATTCCATCTGCACCCTGGAGTTTGAGGACCACCGGCCGCTGTACGACTGGTTTTTAGACCAGCTCGGGGTCCATCACCCTCAGCAGATTGAGTTTGCTCGGTTGAATCTGACACGGACGGTCCTTTCCAAGCGCCGGCTGCTGGAGCTGGTGAAGGAGGGGCATGTCCGGGGCTGGGACGACCCGCGGATGCCGACAATCGCCGGAATGCGGCGGAGGGGTTATCCGCCGGCCGCAATCAGAGAGTTCTGTCGGCGAATTGGCGTGGCCAAGGCCGACACGGTGGTGGACATCGCCCTCTTGGAGCATTGTGTCCGGCAGGAGTTGAATAAGACCGCACTCAGAAGAATGGCGGTGCTCCGGCCGCTCCGGGTGGTCATTGAGAATTATCCCGAGGGAAAGGTTGAGGAGCTTGAGGCGGTCAACAACCCTGAGGACCTGTCGGCCGGGACACGGCTGGTTCCGTTCAGCCGGGTCCTGTTCATCGAGCAGGATGACTTCAGAGAGGAGCCGCCGCCGAAGTACTACCGGTTGTCGGTGGGCCGGGAGGTGAGACTCCGCTACGCCTACTTCATCAAATGCGTTGGCGTTGTGAAAGAGCCGGGAACCGGCCGGATAGTTGAGCTGCGCTGCACCTATGACCCGGCAACCAGAGGCGGCAATGCACCCGATGGCCGGAAGGTCAAGGCGACGATTCACTGGGTTTCAGCGGCCCATGCCCTCGGGGCCGAGGTCCGGCTCTATGACTATCTGTTTACCAAACCCGACCCGGATGATGTGCCGGCCGGTCTGGACTGGCGGGCGAACCTGAATCCGAAGTCGCTTGAGGTCCTGACCGACTGCAAGGTTGAGCCCGGCCTGAAGGAGGCCCGGCCTTTCGAGCGGTTCCAGTTTGAGCGGCTGGGATATTTTTGTGTTGACCCGGATACAAGTGAGGGCCGGCTGGTCTTCAACCGGACGGTCTCACTGGTTGATGAGTGGGCAAAGATTCAGGCGCGGCAGATGAGCCGAGAGGAATGAAGAAAGGAGCGCGATGGGATTACTCGAGCGAGTGGGCAGTGCCCAGGGAGTGAAACTTATCTGTGGTGTCCGGCTCTTTGTCAGACCACTGGAGCCGGGAAAGCTACAGCAGTTCATAGTGGAACTGGTTGAGGAGGGAGAGCCGAGGGCTGAGGAGCTGGTGCTGCTCGGACTGCTCTACTACAGCCATGTCCTCTCCCGTTATCCCAAGGACCGGTCCGAGACCTACGAACTCGGAACCAAGCTGCGGCAGATGATTGCCCAGCTCTTGGAGGAGGGTATCTGGTCGGGCTCCAATCTGATAGGCGACGCCGGTGTGGCCGAACAGATGGTGCTGGTGGAAGACAAAAGGCAGCCGACCGGATGGCGCGAGATTCAGGCGGCCTTGATAAAAGTCCTGCCCGGACAGGAGCTTGACCTGGCGCTTGAGGTGCCGGCTGGCGTGAGCGAACCGGAGCTCATCCTTTCGGTCATAGCGGTGCTTCAGGCGCTGGTCAAGAGTCTCCCCAGCCCAGGCATTGACCTTCTGGATAAGGCCCTGCGCTATCTCCACTCCTATCACGATGAAGGTGCCGACTTTGCCGACCCGGCGGCAGCCCGGAATCTGGCGAGCCGGGCAATGCGTGAGGCAGGAGGGGAACTGTTCTAATTATCGGCCGCGCTGCGTCGGGCCGACCGGTTTTCGAAGATGACATATAAGACCGGAATGAAGACCAGGGGTAGAAACGTTGAGATAATCATCCCGCCGACAATCGCCCGGCCCAGTGGCGACCAGAGCTCCGAACCTTCACCAATCTGAAATGCCAAGGGCAGCATGCCGAAGATAGTGGTCAGAGAGGTCATGAGAATCGGCCTGAGCCTGACCCGGCCCGCCTCCTTGACCGCGGCAATCAGGTCAAGTCCCTGCTTGCGGCGCAACTGGTTGGTGTAGTCAATATAGACAATCCCGTTATTCACAACAATTCCTACCAGGATTAGCAGACCGAGCAGCGAGATGACCGATATTGGCGTGCGGGTGAGAAATAGCGCCCAGAGAACGCCGATAGCCCCGAAGGGCATTGTGAACATGATGATGAACGGGTCGCGCAGCGACTCGAACTGAGATGCCATGACGACAAAGACAAGGACAATGGCGATGATGAAGACAAGGGCGAAGTCCCGGAAGGTGGTAGTCATCTCTTCGTAGGAACCGGAGAGCTTTATATCAAAGCCGGCCGGAACCGGAATCGTGCTTATCGCCCGCCCGATGCGCTGCGCCATCTGACCGGCCGAGACTCCGACGGTTCGGCCGGTGATGGTGACAATCCGCTGGTTGTTCTTGTGCTCAATCGCGACCGGGCCGGTGCCGGTGCGAACCGTCACCAGATTCTTCAGGGGCACCGGGCCGGTCGGCCCGATAACATTGGTTCCCAGAATCTCGGCAAGCTCGTCCCGCTGCGTTTCAGGGAGGCGGATGAGGACATCATACTCCCGGCCGGCGAGCCGGTAGCTCGTGGCGGCATTGCCCTGAATCTGGGTGCGCAGAGCCGAACCAATCTGATAAGGTGTCAGCCCGTAAAGGGCCGCCTTCTGCCGGTCAACAACCAGCTGCAGCTCAGGCTTGCCCGGCTCCCGGTTGGACTTCAGGTCAACCAGTCCGGGCAGGGTCTCAATTGCGGCAATCACCTGACGGGTTAGGCTGTCGGCGATGGCAAGGTCATGGCCGGTGATGTCCAGCTCGATTCCGGATTTGATGCCGGCCATGGCAGTGAAGCTCCGTTCGGTAACGCGGACTGCCAGTCCGGGAATCCGGGCGCAAAACTGCCGGATTGAGCGGTCAATCTCTTCAACCGAATGGCGGCGCTGCCGCCGGGGTTTGAGGATAATATTCACCTCTCCGGAGTTGCTGCCGGTGCTTGAGCCCCGGATTGCGGCAAAGCCGGTGCCGGTTCCAATCTGGACCGCCACTCCTTCAATATCGTTTGCCCATTGGTTCAGGATAAACTCTTCCAGCCGGCTGACCGCTTCGTTGGTGGTGTTCAGGTCGGTGCCGACCGGCATATCCACCGCCAGGGTATGAAACTGGCTTTCCTGGGATGGGAAGAACTCCCGGCCGATAAAAGGCGCCAGCCCAAGACTGATTATTAGGAGTATTACAAAGCCGAAGACCACCAGCCGGCGATGACCGAGGGCCCACCCGATGAGCCGGGCATAACTCTCTTCCAGTCGGCGGTAAAACCTTTCGCTCCAGGCCCTGATACCCTTTGCCGCACCTGCCGTAATTACAAGATAGCGGCTGGTGAGTGTTGGAATCAGGGTCAGGGCAATAGCAAGTGACGCAGCCAGCGCACCCACCACCGCCCAGACCAGTTCGCGGAAGAATATCTGCATCAGACCGCGCACCAAGAGGAGCGGAAGAAAGACAACAACGGTGGTCAGGGTTGAGGCGGTGATTGCCATCCCGACTTCGGCAGTTCCGACAGATGCGGCGGAAATCCGTTCCTCGCCCCTTTCCCGGTGGCGGAAGATGGCTTCAAACACCACGATGCCGTTGTCAACCACCATTCCGATGGCGATGGCGAGACCGGCCATGGAGAGGATGTTGATGGAAAAGCCGAGGATGAACATGAAGAAGATGGCAAAGAAGACCGAGAGGGGAATGGCAAAGGCGACAAAGGAGGTGGCGCGAATCCGGCGGAGGAAGAGAAAAAGCACCATAACCGCCAGAATGCTGCCCAGAAGGAGGTTGTAGAAGACATTGGAGATGGAGCGGGAGATTTCCCGGGAGCTGTCAAAGAGCACCTGAGCGGTCATACCGGCGGGCAGGGTTCGGGCAAGACGGGTAAGTTCCTGCCGCGCCGCGGTGGCTACCCGGATGGTGTTGGCATCGGGCCGGCGCTGGACCACGAGAAAAAGGCAGTTTTCCTTGTTATAACGGGTAATTGCCGTCTTCTCCTCCGGCTGCCAGGTGACTTCGGCAATGTCCTTGAGCAGGATTGGCACATTGCCCTTCATTCCCACCACGGTGCTGCCCACCGCCTCAGGGCTGTCATATTCGCCGATGAGGCGGATGAGAAACTCACGGCCCTGGCTGGTGACGGTGCCGGCCGGATAGTTTAGGTTCTGAGCCTTGAGTGCCATATTGAGACCATCAATCGTGATGCCACTGGCAGCCAGCTTCCGCAGGTCAACACCGATTAGGAGTTGCCGCTTGGTTCCGCCCGCGACCATGACCGCGGCAACGCCCGGAACCCGCTGGAGTCCTTCGGCCAGGTCATCGGCCGCATCCCGTAAGGTGAGAGGGTCAACAGTTCCCGAGAGGCCAATCTGAAGAACCGGCATCATCGAGGCGTCCAGCTTCAAGATAAAGGGTCTTGTAGCCCCATCAGGCAACTGGGCGACCGCCATATCGAGCCGGTCACGGACATCAGCAGCCGCGGCATCAAGGTTCGTTCCCCAGTTGAACTGAAGCTGAACGATGGAGATGTTCTCCAAGGAGCGTGACGAGATTTCCTTGAGGTTGGAGATTGTCCCGACCCGCTCTTCAATCAGCTTGGTTACTTCCGACTCAACCTCCAATGGCCCGGCACCGGGATAAGTGGTGATGACAATCATGGTGGGCAGGGTAATCTGGGGAAAGACATCTATCGGCATCCGGGATACGGCAACAACGCCGAAGAGAATCAAAACGAGCGATACGAGAATGGTGGTGACCGGCCGGCGGATGGCGGTGTCGGTAATCTTCATTTTGGTTCCTCTTCCACAACAGTAACCGGTTCGCCGTCCTTGATCCGTTCCTTGCCGATAGTGGCGACCTTCTCACCTAGTGTCAGACCGCTCGTGACCTCAACCAGCTCGTCACCCCGCAAACCCAGGGTGACCGGCTGAAACCGGGCAGTGCCGTTTGCGACAACCACGACCCGGCTGTCATCGGTAGTCCAGAGCGCGGCAAGGGGAATTGCCAGCACATCTCTTTTTTCCTCGGCGACCAGCCGTGCCGAACCGGCCATTCCGGGCACAAGCCGACCCTGGGGATTGGCAACGGTGATTTCCACAGTTGCTGAGCGGGACATGGGGTCAAGCATCGGTGAAACCTGGCTGACGGTGCCGGAGAATGTTGTATCCGGAAAGGAAGAGAAGAAGAGTTCGGCCTTTGCCCCGCGGCGGACAAATGGTAAATCGGCATCGCTGACCGCAGCCTTGAATCGGAGACGGGAGGCAAAGCTGGCGACAGCGGCAAAGGGTGTTGCCGGGTTCACAGTCTGACCCACCTCGACATATATCTTGCCGACAGTGCCGGTGATGGGAGAAAGCACCGGGCCAGGTTTGTAGTCCATGCCCGGGATGTCGTTGACCAGATAGCCAATGGGTTCGCCGGCGGTCACCGACGACCCTTCCGGCCGGGTGATTTCGGTCACCCGACCGGCGAACTTCGGGAAGACCATCACCTGCTGTTCGCCCTGGAGTGTCCCCAGCAACTGAACAGTGCGGACTACAGTGGTGCGCTGCACCAGCGCGACCCGGACTGCGGGAACGGGTTTTCCCTGAGCGCGAGACCGGTTTGCCATCCGACAGCCCATCATGCTGAGGAGGCCGACTGTTACTAAAAGCAATTTGCTGATTCGTTTCATCAATTCCTCCTAGAATGCGCCAATGGCGCGCAGCAGTCGTGCCTTGGCAATCTGATAGTTGGCAAGGGCGTTGAGATAGGCAACCTTGCTCTGGGTCAGTGTCAGTTGGGTGTCCAGATATTCAAGATTGGAGAGGAGGCCATGCTGGTAGCGCTGTTCGGCGAGGTTCAGCGCCTCCTGTGCCAGCTCAACGCTCTGTGCCTGATAGGCAATGTTCTTCTGTTCCTGCTCCAGTGCCAGAACCTGGGCAAGCACCTCAAGTTTCACACCCTCTTCGGCCATTGCCAGGGCAATTCGAGCCTGTCGCTCACGGGATTGGGCCTGCCGCAACTTCTGGAGATTGCCGAGACCGGTGAAGATGGGCATCGAGAGACCGATGGTGGCGTTGTAGTCGGTTCCCCACTCGTCCTGAAACCCGACCGGTCGTTTATAGTCGTAGTTTGCCGCGGCAAACAGGCTGGGCAGATTGGCGGTTTTAGCGATATTGACACCCAGGTTGGCAATCTGGATTGCCCGGCGCAACTGGAGAAGCTCTGGCCGGCTGCGCAGCGCCGAGTCGGTGGCGCTTGCCAGGTCAATTGCCAAAGTCTCGGGTTTGAGCTCCTCCTCGAGCTTGATGGGGGTGTTTTGGGGGATTCCGATGGTGTTGCAGAGTGCAGCCAGTGCCAGTTGCCGGGCGTTAGCCAGTTGTGCTCGCTGCGCCTCGAGGTTTGTCAGGCTCACCCTCGCCCGCATCAGGTCGAGCCTGGTGGCCAGGCCGTTGTCATAGAGTGCCTGAACCTGGTCAACATGACGGCGGAGCTGGTTATAGGACTCCTCCAGCAACACAACCATCCTTTCCGCAAGGAGCGCCTGATAAAACCCTTCGGTTGCCTGGATGCGGACTTGGCCCCGGGCCTGACGGAGTGCCTCCTTCTGGACATCAAGCGACAGCCCGGCAATCCGGTAGGCGTTGATGAGCTTGCCCCAGGTGAACAGGGTCTGCTGAACAGTCCCCCGCAGGCTGTAATTGTTTTCGCTGCCCAGCTTCAGGCCGAGGGTCTCGGCACCTACCGTAACCGGTATCGGCACCGTAGTTCCGATGGGAATGCCCCGCGGGTCAAGCACCGGCACGCCCATCACCGTCTCAACCGGCACAATCAGATTGAAGGTGTTGACTTTTGCGAGGCGGACGTAGCTGCCGGTGGCAGTTACCTGGGGCAGGAAGGAACCAAAGGCTGTCGCCTTACCCGCCGCCGCCTCCATAACCTTCTCCTGTGCCTGCTGAACCAGATAGTTGTTGGCAAGTGCCAGCTCCACCGCCCGGTCAACATCGAGCCGTAGCGTATCGGTGGCCCAGACAGCAGGAATGATGGTGAGAATGGCAAGAAGTAGCTTCATCGTGCCTCCTTTAGTTTAGTCCGCGGTCGCTGGCCGGAGTCAGCAAGAAGACCGCAGAAAAACAGCTCCTGCATTGTCCGGCTGAGCTCGGGAAGCCGGCCACCGCTCAGGGTGCCAATCATCGCGCTGCGGAACGCCGCAAAGAAGAGTTGGGCCGCGGCCTTCGGGTCAACCTTGCGGAACTGGCCGCATTCACAGCCCTCACGGATAATACCGGCGATGTCGGTAACCAGTTCCTGGATTCTGGGGAAGAGCCGCCGGCGGAAACGTTTCATCACCTCAGTCGTAAGGCTGATGTTCTCCGGAGACAGCAGGGCCAGGACCGCCGGCCGGGAAATAAGGGTCTCCGACCAGGTGGTGAAGACCTGGGTCAGTCGGTCGCGAGGAGAAAGAGGCCGACGACAGATGTCGTTGACGATTTCCTGGGCACGGGTCAGGACCCATTCCACCAGGCCGAT
>JBDRUJ010000011.1:0-20682 GCA_039801285.1 Caldifarciminota bacterium | reverse complement strand
CCGGGTCCAATCTTCCAGGTCATGAGAGCACGGTCGCCTCGGGCGATTTCGGTATAGCCGGTCACATAGGTGTTGCCTTGTCCGTCAACTGCGAGCGTCTGTGATACGTCATCGTAGCCGCCGTTGTAGTTGGAGACCCAGACCTCGTTACCGTTCGGGTCGTACTTCACCACCACATAATCAAGGTCGTTTAGCCAGCCAGCCAGCCCGGTTACATAACTGTTGCCTGCCGAATCCACGGCGAGGCACGACGGCCGGTCTTGGTCGCCAAGGTCATACACTGCAGTCCAGAGCGACTCGCCCGCTGCCGAGTACTTAATGGTCACCCAGTCGCCATATTCCGATGTAGAGCCGCCCAGATAGCCGGTGACGATGACATTGCCTGTTCGGTCTACTGCCAGCGCGGTGGCTCCATCCAGCCCGGAACCAGGGTTAAAATGTCGGAGCCAAGCTGTGTCGCCGTTCGGTCGATACTTAATGGTTACGAACTCATCGTCATATCTACTGAGTCCGCTGCGACCGGATACGATGACATTGCCCGAGTCATCCACGCCGATGGCGTGAACCTCATCGAAATCGTCATATGGTCCATTGTAGGTCCTGACCCAGAGCGGGTCGGCAATGACCGGCGAAATCACAAGGCAGAGAGCGGAAACCAGAACGACAAAACGCATGAACACATCCTATTTTGCTACGACGACCTTGCCCACGCTTGATGCATCATGCTTGACGCCTTCTGTTCTCACGAAGAAGTAGACCCCGGGGCTCAGGCGGCTGACGTCATTCGCACCGGGCACTAGCTCCAGCACCTTGCGGCCGGTTGCGTCAATAAGGGCAAACCGCCTGCCGCTAGCACCGAACGCAGCGGGTAGATTGATGACACCGCGGACAACGGTCGGTATGGGCAGGGGCCGGGTAGCTTGGGGACGGTCCTGTTCAATGCCCGGGCCTGAAGGCGGGATGCGGTAACGCCAGAACTCATAGGTCTTGTTGCCTTTGGTCACATAGAAGACGCCCGGGCCACCCAGGGCAATTGCCCCGCCGCCTTTGACGTTCTTCTTTTTGTGGGTAGAGCCATAGGCAGGGATGGTGTCGAGCTCCCGCCAGGTATTGCCAACAATGGAGTAAGCCCAGAACTCCTGAGTGTTCCAGCCCTTCAGACAGAAGAGGCTGTCGTGGTAAAAGACACCGCCCGCGCCCGACTTGACCTTCTTGCTCCGGCCGCTCCGGCCGACAAGCGGAAACGGCGCCAGGGCCCGGGAGTGCCAGCTGTCACCCGGGACATCGTAGGCGTAGAGCTCGTTGTACTTCGCCTTGACCGCATAGATGGTCGAGTTCTGGTCATAGACGATGAAGGAACCGTCGCCGTATTTCTCGCCCCGTGACTGGGTCCCGACCGGTGCGCTGCGGAGTGAATCCCAGGTCCGGGTAATGGTGTTGAACCGCCAGAACTCGTTCTTGTAGCCCTTGAGCAGATAGCAGTAGCCGGTATCGTGCCGGGTGATATAGACCATCTTGGTTCCGCCCTTGACCTTTTTGCCCGAAGGTCCGAGCGGGACATCGGTGAGCTGGGCCCAGGAATCACCTGCGATATCGTAGCGGTAGAAGCCGAGACTGTTGTTGCCCTTGGTGGCATAGATGAACCGCGCGCCATCGTTGGTGAGGGCTCCGCCCTTGCCCACCTTCTTTTCTTCGGTACCTAGGGGAATTTCGTGGAGGGTTGTCCAGGAGTCGCGCTCAATCGAGTAACGGAAGAACTCTAGGCTCTTGTTGCCCTTGAGGAGATAGACAAATGGACTTCCCGGAAGGATGGTCAGGTCGGCACCGTCCTTGACCTGCCGGCCGCTGGCACCAGCTGGCACCGGTTTGATTTCGTGCCAGCCCGGCTCGCCGACAACTAGCTCCACCACGCACCTGGCCTGTTGCCAGTTATTACTCTCAATCATGTCACCGGCTAGAGCTGTCGAGCAGCGGCAGAGGTAGGTATCAGGTGACGGAACCCAGGTGGCAAAGCTCACCAGCGTAGATTCGTCAACTCCGAGCCCCGAGACCGTCTGGCTGTCTTCGTAAACAACGACTGACTGCCACATGATGCGAAAGTTGACAGTGAAAGTCTCGGCAGTGCTGCCCAGATTTCTCACCCACGCCTGGGGCCGGACCGGGTCATTGGCAATGTTTCCCAGCGGCGCGACAATGCGCCGGCAGTCAATATCGTGCAGCTCACTTACGACCACAAAGTCGCTGCCGGTGGAGTCATTGCTTGGATTCATATCGCCAGGCATAACGACCCGTAGGACTGCCGAGTAGCTGTCAGCCGGCGAGGCAGTCCAGGAACTGAAGCTGATGGTATCAAGCTGATGGGGTTCAAGGGTTGTCCCGGCGACATCCTCATAGACTAATGAGCCGTGGGTGATAACCTGGAACTGGATGTTGAGGTCGATGGTCACCCCGCTGTTGTTCTTGACCACTCCCCGCGGGGTAAGGAGTGTCCCTTCCCGGAGTATGCCGGCTGGTTCCAGGGCACGGACTGCAGCCGCATCCAGGTAACCGGCGGGGAGGGCAAAGACCGGTTTGCTAATGGTATCGTTGAGGCGATTCATGTCACCGACCCAGGCGGTCCAGGAGCAGCAGAGAAATGTGCCCGAGGTGTCAATCCGTCGACTGGCAAAGGTGACAAGTCGCCCCTCGGCCGGAGCCAGATTTTCAACCCGGGCGCTGTCCCGACTGCCGAACATCATGAAGTAGGCCCAGAAGCTGGCGGTGTCGGTGCCGCAGTTGGTAACGCGGACCTGTGGTGTTACCAGAGCGTTGGAGTCAACAGTATCGGTCGGACTGACAATCGCCAGCGGCCGCACATCCCGGACCCGCACAAAAACAAATGTATCCTTCCGGTCGTTGAACGGGTTGACGTCGCCAACGAGCTGCGTCTGGCAGGATACCACGACAGCACCCCGCTCCCGAGCCCGCCAGTCAAGAAACTCCACGGTGTCCACTGCTCCTGCCGCCAAGTTCTGAACCTCGGTTTCCGAGTGGTACATACCGCCAATGTCCATTATTACCGGGAAGCTCGCTGGTTCAGTCCCGAAGTTCTGAACTACCGCCCGTGGAATCACTACCGCATTTGAGTCAACAAATCCGGTGGGGTCAAGGACGGCAGCGCAACCTACATCCAGAATCAGACCTTTCCCGAAAGGCTCGTAAGGAGGAACAGCTTCAGCCCGGGCTGGTGATAGCACCGGCATGAGCAGGCTGGCCCCTAACAACAATACAAAACATAAAGTGCGCATCAAAGTCTCCTATCCTGGCCAAACGAACCTGGCCATTAGTTTTTGGCATAAGAATAGATTGCCTCCGGTCGCTTGTCAACAACTTGTGCCTAGTCGGAACATCATACCAGCGGAATATTGACAGCAGCCCTATAAGCAGTAACATAACTCAGATGCTGCACTTTTGGATGTGCCGTGGACGTCCGGAAAAAGGCTGTTGGTTGGGGCTGTTGCCCAGCCAACACTTGACACCTTCAAGGAAGCTTCCTATAATAATCAAAGAGCAATCCAAGGAGGAAGAATGCGCAGTCAGCGCCCTGTTTTTGCAGCAGCTTCGGCAGTTCTGACAGTTCTGGTTCTGGTCTCGCTGTCGTTCGCCGAGTTGGCGAACCACAAGCCGTGCCTGTGCCGTCCCGAAATAACACCGATGCACGGCACAGCACGCACCACCTATGTTGCCTCGGTGCGCTATTCAGACCCGGATGGTGACGCCCCGGCCAAGGTGGAGGTGTATGTTGACGATATCCCCTATCCGATGCGTCGGGTGAGCGGCCGAGCAGCCGATGGCATCTATCGGGCCCGGCTCACCCTTCCTCCGGGCGAGCATCGCTATTACTTCTATGCTGAAGACAGCCGGGGTCTATCTGAACGCTTTCCCCGCTATGGGGCAAAACCCGGCCCCTATGTCGGCACCAACCGGCTTTACAACCGGTTGCCGATTCTTACTGAAGGCGGAGTCCATTTTAGCGAGGGCACCGATGCATCGGTCTATACCTTCACGGTGCACTACCGGGACCCGGATGGCACAAAACCCAAGGCTGTTCGAGTGATAATTGATGGTATCATTCACGACATGACACTCCATGCCGGTGAGCCGGCCGACGGCATCTACATGTTCCAAACGAGGCTTCCGGCCCGGCCCCATCGTTACCACTTTGTGGGAATTGACGACTGCGGTGCCTGTGCCACCCATCCTAGGCACGGCTTCTTACGCGGTCCGGAGGTTACCAGTGGTGCAAACCGGCCACCGGTGCTGGGTTTTGAAAAGGTTGACCCACCGACCGGCGGCCCTGGGCTGGTATATACCTACTATGTCGAGTACCACGACCCAGACTCGGATGCCCCCTCCCTACCGCTCATCTATATCAACAACACCCCCCATCGGATGAAGCCACTCTGCGGCAAGCCCGGTGCCACAACCTATGTTTACCGGACAAAGTGCTGTCTCGGCTCCGGCCACAAATATTACTTCTACTTTGAAGATGGTCGGGGCGGAACCTGCCGCTATCCGGCAGTGGGCAGTTTCCACGGCCCGGTGGTGACCCGATAAGCAGGAATGGAATTTCTGAACTAATCAAATGGAGGAGCTTAGATGAATCGTAGCAGCCTGATAGTTTCGTTGACCGTTGCAGCCCTCGTGGTTCTCACGCTGGGCCTGAAGTGCGGGGGCGGAGTGCCGTCCGTCCCGACGATTCTTTCGGCACCAGAATCGACCTGGATAAATGCACCGACCGAAATCAGGGTAGTCAGTACCGTTAGGGGCAATAAGGACATCCGGTATGTGATTGACATCGGCTTCAACAACATCACCGACACCTCCGAGGCCTATGCCTCTGGTGACTCCAGCGCCCGGGTCGAGCCGATGTGGACCCAGGTCGGCACCTACCAGTACAAAATCCAAGCGATTCTGGACGAGGACCCGACCAAGGCATCGGAATGGACCGCTCCGCGGCAGATGAAGGTCCTGCCGAACAACCCGCCCGGCAATCTCCAGATTCAGGCGCCGATGGTTGCGGTCAAGGATGTGCCGGCACCGTTCACTGTCTCGGCCGAGGATTCGGATGGCGACTCGATTCAGTTCTACTTCAACTTCGGCGACGGCACGAAGGGCTGGGTTGACACCATGCTGCCGACACCAGCGACTCTGACAGTCTTTCATACCTTCAAGTCAATCGACACCTTCTGGGTCAAGGTCAAGGCACGGGACAAGAAACGTTCCGAATGCGCGCCGGAGTCGATTGAAGTCCCGGTCGGCACTGCCGGTGCCGTCCTTTGGTACGCGGCACCAGGAGAAGAAGAACCGGGCGACTCCTTCCCGCTGGTTACGGCGCCGGTAATCCTGACCCTTACCGACGATACCCTTATCTACTCCGGCTGTTCCGATGATGGAAAGTTTTATGCCATAACCCTGAGCCGGGGACGGAAGAAGTACACCGGAACACCGGAAAACATTGACTTCTCCGACTTCAATTCCCATCCCGCCTACTGTGCCTACACCTCCCACATCATTGTCGGTAATTCTGGAGATGGCCGGCTTTATGCCTTCAACACCAGTCTGAGAAGGGAGTGGGTATATCCCAGGGATTCGGTGCCCGGCCGGGAGTGGAGTCCGGCGGCAATCAACGGTAACAAGATATATGTCGTCAACAGCGCCGCCGGTGGTGGCTCCGACTCTTTGATGTACTTCGAGGACCAGGTGGGCAATGTCAACCGCGTTGCTGCCTATCGGCTTTCGGCACCGATTGTTGAGAACCAGGCACCGGTCATTGACCAGCAGGGCAATGTCTACTTCGGCACTGTGGCGGGCACACTGGTGAAGATGCCGGCGAACATCCAGAATCCTGAGTGGACGCTCCAACTGCAGGCCACGGGTGACATCCGGTCACTGGCGATTGACGGAACCGGCACCATTTACTGCTGTTCCAATGACTCGGGCCGGGTCTATGCAGTGAACAGCGCCACCGGCCAGCAGGTCTGGTCGGCACCAGCCGCGGTTCCCGAACCCACTTACATAGTCGTCGGCCCCAACGGCGTCTATGTTGCCACCGATGCCGGCAAGCTCTTCCTGCTCGATGCGGCAACTGGTGCCGTCAAGATGGAAAAGCAGGTCAGTGCTACTGACCTCCCGGTTGCGCCGGTCCTGGCCGCTAACAACAAGCTCTACTGCCAGGATTACGACGATGTCCTCTACTGCCTGACCGCCGACAACCTGGAGCTGGTCTGGGCCTGCAACTGCCCGGCACAGGTGCACGGCAGTTTCAAGCGTGCGCGGCGGTTGATTTCCGACAACGAGGCCTCGCCGACAATCGGTCCGAACGGCAACATCATCGTTGTCGGCTCTGAATATATCTACTGCGTCATTGGTTATCCGGAAAGTCCCCTGGCCAATGCGGCCTGGCCCAAGTGGCAGCGCGACCTCGGCAACACGGGCAAGTTCGTGCCGTAAGTCTTTCTTCTTACTCCTCCGGCGGGCCCTGCTAACCCAGGGCCCGCCGCATTCCTTATAGAAAGAGTCCATCTGGAAACTCACCAGCTCGCTGCCCCCTCTTTACTGAACCAGGGATTTTCCTGCAGCCTCCTAGCGCACTGACTTTGTCTGCTTGACAGGTTTGGAAATGGAGTTAGAATAGCCCGATATGACTTCGCGCATCGTCCGACTGCAGAAACTACTGGCACAAGAAAGGCTGGACGGTCTTGTCGTCTCCGGCCTTTCGAACATCCGCTATCTCTGCGGCTTCACCGGCTCCAACGGGATGATGGTTATTACCCGGAACCGGGCATGGTTCTACAGTGACTTCCGCTATAAAGAGCAGATGAAGAGCGAAGTTCACGGCTGCCGGAAGCGGATGCTCAAGCGCGACCTTTATCTTGAGTTTCCGGTGAAGGACATCAAAGGTGTGAGGCGGCTGGGTCTGGAGAGTTCTAACCTGACACTGGAGCGCTACCAGTCGCTGCGCCGGCAGTTGAGAGGAGTGCGACTTGTGCCGGTGCGCGACCTGGTGCTGGAGCTCAGGCGGACCAAGGAGCCGGCCGAGGTTCAATTGATAAAGCGGGCCCAGCGCTGGACCGACCGGGTTTTCCAGCGGCTGCTTGAGCTGGTGAAGCCCGGGGTTTCAGAGCATGACTTGGCCCTGGAGATTGAGTTTGAGTTTCGCCGCCTGGCCGAGCCGGCCTTTCCGCCAATTGTCGCCTCAGGTCCGAATGCGGCCAAACCCCATGCCCGCTTTTCCCGGCGGAAGTTGCGGCGCGGAGATGTTCTGACCGTCGATTTCGGTTGCCGGGTCGCTGGCTACTGTTCCGACATGACCCGGACGATATTTTTGGGTCGCGCCAACCCCAAGCTGCGGGAGGTGTATGAGCATGTTCTCGAGGCCCAGAAGCGGGCCCTGGCCTCAATTCGGCCCGGCGTCGCCTGTGCACAGATTGATGCGGTGGCACGCAACTACTTGGCAAGTGTCGGCCTAGGCAAGTTCTTCGGCCACAGCTTGGGGCATGGGGTGGGAATTGATGTCCACGAACTCCCCAGGCTGGCCAAAAACAGTTCCGACTTCCTCAAGCCCGGGGACGTGGTAACGGTTGAACCGGGAGTTTACCTTCCCGGGCTGGGCGGGGTGCGGATTGAAGACATGGTCCTCGTGACCGAAACCGGCTGTGAGAATCTGACGCACAGTCCCAAACAGCTTCTGGAGGTGTGAGAGCCGATGATTACCCCGAATGAGTTCCGTATCGGCGTGCTGATAAGATATAACAATGAGATTTTCGAGGTGATTAGTTTCACCAGGACCAGGACCGCGCAACGCCGGGCAAGAGTTCTGGCGAAGATTCGCAACATCCGCACCGGCGGGGTTATTGAGGAGAGCTTCGAGTCTGAGGCACCTCTCGAGGATGTTGAGCTGGAGCGGCGCCGTGGTCAGTTCCTTTATGCGGACGAGGCCGGCTACCACTTCATGGACATGCAGAGCTTTGACCAGTTTACCCTTACCAAGGAGATGCTCGGGGACAAGACCCTGTATCTGACCGAAGGCCTGGAGCTCGAGATTGGCTATATTGACGGTCGGCCAATGGTCGTCGAGCCGCCGATGTTTGTAGTGCTGGAAGTTACCGAGACGGAACCTAACTATCGCGGAGATACCGCTACCGGCGGCGGCAAGCCGGCAAGACTTTCTACCGGTCTGGTGATTGATGTGCCGTTCTTCATCCGGGTGGGTGACCGGGTGAAGGTTGACACCCGGACCAACACCTATGTTGAAAGGGCCTAGCCAACCAGCGGCCCGGCGGCCACAGGGCCCTCCGCCTTCCGCCCTCCGCATTGGCAGACGCTGATGTTCAAGAAAATCTTAATTGCCAATCGCGGGGAGATAGCCCTGCGCATCATCAGGGCCTGTCGGGAAATGGGCATCGCTTCGGTGGTGGTCTATTCCGAGGCCGACCGGGACTCGCTGCCTGTTCTGGTTGCTGACGAGGCGGTATGCATCGGCCCGGCACCCGCCACCGACTCCTATCTCAACGTTTCGAGGGTCTTATCCGCAGCCGAGATTACCAAGTGCGATGCGCTCCATCCCGGATACGGCTTCCTTGCCGAGAACCCGGAGTTTGTTGATGCGACCGAATCCTGCAAGCTGGTCTTCATCGGGCCGTCGGCTGAGACAATGCGGCTCCTCGGTGACAAGATTTCGGCCCGGCGGCTGATGAAGGAGGCGGGCGTGCCCATCCTGCCCGGGTCTGAAGGCGAGGTGGCGACCGATAAGGAGGCGGCCCGGATAGCCAAGGAGATTGGCTATCCGGTGCTGTGCAAAGCGGCGGCCGGGGGCGGCGGCAAGGGCATGAGAATAATCCGCAAGGAGAAGGACCTTGAATCGGGGTTTCGGATGTGTCAGGCTGAGGCCAAGGCTTCATTCGGCGATGGCCGGGTGTTTCTTGAAAAGTACATCCCGAATGCCCGGCACATCGAGGTTCAGATTCTGGCGGACACTCAGGGCACGGTCATTCATCTTGGCGAGCGGGACTGTTCAGTTCAGCGAAGACATCAGAAACTACTGGAGGAGAGCCCGGCCCCCGGGATTGAGCCGGAAATGCGCGCGACTCTGGGCCGGTGGGCGATTGCCGCTGCGCGCGCGGTCGGTTATGTCAATGCCGGAACCGTAGAGTTTCTCTGCGACGATTCGAACAACTGCTATTTTCTCGAGGTGAACCCGCGTCTTCAGGTCGAGCATCCGATTACCGAGATGGTCTCGGGAATTGACATCGTCCAGGAGCAGATTCGAATTGCCGCGGGTGAGCCGCTTTCTTACTCCACCAATCTCGAGAGTCCTTACGGCCATGCCTTGGAATGTCGAATCTACGCCGAAGACCCGAATGCCGACTTCGAACCCTGCCCCGGCCTGGTCACCGAGCTGAGGTTGCCGGCCGGACCGGGCATCAGAGTTGACAGCTACCTGATGGCCGGCTATCAAGTCCCCCCCTTCTACGACCCGCTGGTTGCCAAGATTATCGCCTGGGCACCAGACCGCGAGAAGGCAATCAGCCGGATGGAGCGGGCGTTGACCGAGACCCTGATTGCCGGCATCACCACCACCGTTTCGTTTCACCGCCGGCTTTTGACCAGCGGCCGCTTCCGCCGGGGTCGCTTCACCACCAGCACATTGGATGAAGAAAGGTAGCAACCAGATGCGTAACCCCTTCGCGACCCGACTCAGCCAGATTCCGCCCTATCTTTTCCAAGAGCTTGACGAGCTGAGGGCCAAAATCAAAGGTGACCTGATTGATTTGGGTGAAGGCAGCCCGGACCAGCCCCCACCCCGGCCCATTCTTGCGGCATTCACCAAGGCGCTCCGCAAACCTGAGAATCATCGCTATCCAACCTATGCAGGCAAGCTCAGCACCCGACGGGCAGTTGCCGCCTGGTACCGCCGCCGCTTCGGGGTCGTGCTCGACCCTGAGACTGAGATCACCTTGCTTCTGGGTTCCAAGGAAGGTGTTGCCCATCTCATCTGGGGGGTATGCGGCCCGGGCGATGTTGTCGCCGTCACCACTCCCGGCTATCCGGTATATGCCAATCAGTGCCGGCTGGCGGGGGCAAGCCTTATGAAGATGCCTCTTACCGAACATAACCGGTTTCTGCCCGACCTCGACTGGTTGAGCCGCAGTGCCAGCCGCCTCAAGCTCGTCTGCATCAACTATCCCAACAACCCGACTGCGGCGGTGGCTCCCAAAGAGTTCTACGAGCAGCTCGTTGAGCTGGCTCTCAAGTTCGGCTTCTATATTGTGAACGACAACGTTTACTCCGAGATTTACTTCGGGCCCAAGCCACCGCCGAGCATCCTGGAGGTGTCCGGTGCCCGCACCTGCTGTCTTGAGTTCCACTCCCTTTCCAAGAGCTTCAACATGGCAGGCTGGCGCATCGGTATGGCGGTTGGCAACCGGGGCCTTATCCAAGCGCTTCTGAAGGTAAAGCAGAATACCGATACCGGGCCCTTTGGAGCAATTCAGGATGCGGCGGTCTATGCCCTGCGGAACAGCAACCGACTGACCGCGGTCCTCCGCCGGATGTACCAGCACCGCCAGGACACATTCTGCAGAACCCTTACCAAGGCGGGCTGGCCGGTTACCAGGCCTGAAGCCACCTTCTATGTTTGGACAAGGGTCCCGGAAAGGTTCACCACCCGAAGGCGCGGCTCACGCTCCCTGGCCTTTGTGGAGGAGATGCTTGCAAAAACCAGGGTCATGGCCGCACCTGGCACCGGCTTTGGTGAAGGGGGCGAAGGGTTTGTCCGTTTTGCCTTGGTGGCTACCGAAAAGCAACTGAAGCAGGCTGCCCGGCGCATCGGCCGCTGGCTCACCGCGCTCAGGGACTGAGGGACGATGGCGCTCATTGTTCAGAAGTACGGCGGCGCCTCTTTGAAGAACATCGAACGGATTCGTCAGGTGGCGCGCCGGATTGTAGCCACACGGCGGGCTGGCAACCGGGTGGTGGTGGTGGTTTCGGCGATGGGCGACACCACCGACAACCTTAGCCGGTTGGCACGGGCAATAACACCCAACCCCAACCCGCGCGAACTGGACATGCTTCTGACCGCCGGTGAGCGGCAGACCATCGCCCTGATTTCTATCGCCATCATGTCCTTGGGCGGTGAGGCGGTCTCCTTTACCGGTTCCCAAGTGGGAATTATCACCGACCGGTTTCATGCCGACGCGCGGATTCAGGAGGTGCGCGGAGAAAGGCTCAAGGAGGCACTCCGCCGGGACAAGATTCCCATCGTCGCGGGATTTCAGGGGGTGAGCTATGACAAGGAGATTACCACCCTGGGCCGGGGTGGCTCCGATGTCACTGCGGTGGCGCTGGCGGCATTTCTTCATGCGGAGCGCTGTGAACTGTTCAAGGATGTTGATGGCCTGTTCACGGAAAATCCGCAGGAGTTTCCTGGTGTCAAGCCGATTCCCATCATCAGCTTTGAGGAGCTGGCCGAGCTGGCCGGTTCGGGTTCAGAAATCATTCACCCCCGGGCCTGCGCCCTTGCCGAGAAGTACGGCGTGCCCTTGGTCATCCGCTCCTCATTCAACCACAAGCGAGGGACTATGGTCAAGAAGCTGGAAAGACTTGAGAAAGCATTCGTCCGGGCCCTGACCCACCAGCATCGGCTGGTCCGGCTGACACTCATTGATGTCAAGAAAAGGCAGCGGTGCTGGCATCAGGTTGTAACCCGACTGGCCGCGGCCCGGGTGCCGGTAGTGTTCTTCAATCACGGGGTCGCCCATGGCGACCGGTTTGACCTATCGTTCATCGTTCCTGAAAGCCACCTTCCCCAGGCGCAGATCATCCTGGAACGGGTGGCGCGGACGGTCAAGGCTCCCAGCCTTGAGGTCAGGGACGATATCTGCTCGGTGTCACTCGTCGGCCCGGGCGTCGGGACCGACCCCGAAATAATGAGTGATGCCTTCGATGCCCTGCACCAGGCGGGCGTCCACCTTGATGCCTTTTCAAGCTCGGCGACAAGGCTATCCTGCTTTGTCAACCGCACCGACCTGCGGCTGGCAACGGCGGCACTCCTTGCCCGGTTCCGGCTCCGGGCGAAGTAACATGAACATGGTGCGATGGCAGGCGATGATTTGAGACTGCCGGAAGAGCCGGACATTCCCGACTCCGGGGCGACTCCTGGTGCGCAACCTTCGGTGTCTGCTGAGCCACTGCCGCAAACCGCCCAGGTCATCGAAGCCCTGCTGTTTGCCGCCGAGCAGCCCATCGGCGCTGAACGGCTTGCCGAACTGGCTGAAACCGATGTGGCAACGGTGCGCAAGGTAGTCGAAGAGCTAAATCAATGCTATACCGAGACCGGCCGGACATTCCGCATCAGCCGTGTAGCCCAGGGTTATCAACTCTACACCCTGCCCCAGTTCGCCGAATGGGTGCGCCGTCTCTATCATCACCAGCAGATTCAGCGCCTCTCCAGCGCGGCGCTTGAGGTGCTGGCAATCATCGCCTACCATCAGCCAGTTACCAAGCCGGAAATCGAGAGACTGCGCGGTGTTGACTGCTCCGCACCCCTCATGACCCTTCTGGAACGGGGCCTGATTGTAACTGCGGGCCGGGCCCACCGGCCGGGAAATCCCTTTCTCTATCGGACGACAAAGGAGTTTCTGCGCTATTTCGGTCTAGAGTCGCTTGACGACCTGCCGACTCTTGACGAACTGAGCACATTTCTTGCTGGCCGTGAACCCGAAAGCGGTTAGACCGGTAAAGCTGATTATCGGCATCATCGCTCAAGACGATTCAAAGCTGCTTGAGGCGGCGGAGCAGATGCTGGGTGAAGCCTTCGCAGCGATTGAAGCCCAAAGTAGCACCATTCCCTTTGACTTCACCGAATACTATGAGAAGGAGATGGGTAAAGGGCTTATCCGGCGCTGGGTCTCTTGTCAAGGAACGGTTGACCCGGACTGTCTTGTCCGGACGAAGCTGAAATCCCGCGAGCTGGAAGCGGCTATGAGCAACAGCAAGGGCCGCCGCCGCATCAACCTGGACCCGGGCATCCTTTCTCTCAATAATCTGATTCTGGCGTCAACCAAGGATTTTGCCCATCGCATCTATCTGGGAAGTGGCATCTATGCCGAAGTGACCCTTATCTACCGTTCGGGCCGGTTTCAGCCTCTCGAATGGACCTATCCCGACTATCGGACCCCGACCTGTCTTGAGTTTCTTGCCGCCTGCCGAAGGAATCTTCTGGCGGCACTGGAGCAGTTGTGAGCTGTTTGTCGATTCCTTGACTTCTGACAAGGAATTGGTAATTTTAGATAAGCAGAATCAGCCGGTAAAAAGTGGTGGCGGCGCTTCTGCTGCCCAGAATATTAAACCAGTAATAACCAAAGGAGTAATTTGAATGGCAAAGAAGAGAGATAAAAGGGCCGACCTGGCCGGGCCCGGAGTAAGCACCTATCGTCAAGTGGCCAGAATCCTGCCCAAGGATTATGAGCCTTTGCTGCCGCCCAAGGAGCGGATGAAGGCACTGTATGCGGTAAAGGATTACATCGAGAGCAATCTCTGCCGGGAGCTGAATCTCTTCCGGGTTCAGGTGCCGCTGATTGTTACCAGAGAGAGCGGAGTGAACGACTATCTCGACCGGGACGGCTCACGGACACCAGTCGAGTTTCCCTGCGGCCTGGGGTTGAAGAAGCGACTGAACGCTCAGATTGTTCAGGCGGCAACAAAGTGGAAGCGGATGGCCCTGGCCCAGTTCAACTGCCAGGTGGGCGAAGGGATTCTTACCGACATGCGGGCGGTCCGCAAGGACTACTTCCTCGACCACGACCATTCGAGCTATGTTGACCAGTGGGACTGGGAGCGGGTCATCACCCCAGAGGACCGCAACCTCGACTTCCTGAAAGACATCGTCCGCAGAATCTGGAAGGTCATCTATGGCGCGGCAAAATACGCCCAGGAGCTCTATCCGGAGCTCAAAAACCCAAAATACCCCGATTTTCCTGAAGAGCTCGTCTTCCTCCATGCCGAGGAGATTCTGGATATGTACCCAGACCTGCCGCGCAAGGAGCGAGAGACTCTGGTTCTCCAAAAGTATCCGGCAATCTTTATCATCGGTATCGGCTACACCCTGAAGGACGGTTATCCCCATGAGATGCGGGCCGCCGACTATGACGACTGGATTACCCCGACCATCGTCAAGGACGGCCAGCAGATGCACGGCCTGAACGGCGACATTCTGGTCTGGAATCCGGTGACCCGGCGTCGGCACGAGCTGACCTCAATGGGCATCAGGGTGACCAAGGAGACGTTGAAGCTCCAGCTCAAGGAGACCGGTCAGTTGCACTTTCTGAAGCTCCCCTATCATCAGGCGATTCTCAAGGACCGGATTCCCCTGTCCATCGGCGGCGGAATCGGCCAGTCCCGGACCTTCATGTACATCCTGAGGACCGCCCATCTGGGTGAGGTGAGCGTGACCGTCTGGCCCGAGGAGCTCAAGCGCATCTGCGCCAAGCGGAACATCCACGTCCTGGAATAGGCAAACCAACCGGCCTGGGGTGCGTCTAATTATTCGTAACCTAAAGGAGGATTTGTGAAGAACCGGTCCGAGATTGGAACGATGGTGATGTTTTGCCTGCTCACCCTGCTGGTGGCGGGCCCGGTGCTGGTGCGAGCCCAGGAGCCCGAGCCGGATGAGGCGATGATGGTCGGCCCGGATTTGCCGCTGGAGCTGGAGCGGAAGATGGTCGAGATTGAGCTCCGCTACATCCGGCCGATTGCCGAGCTGAAGGCGGACTTGGCGGTGAAACGGTTTGAGCTTCGCAGGCTCTGGCTGGCGGAAAAGCCCGACAGCAAGGCGATTCTTGCCAAGGCCAAGGAGCTTGAAGGCATCCGGGCAAAGCTGGCCGAGACCCGGCTGAAGCAGCGACTGGAGATGATGGAACTTCTGCCTATAGAGCAGCGGCGGCATTTCGGGATGGGCAGAGTTGGTCGGATGAGACCTTGGGCAAGACGTCCAATGGAGGGCATGGGCCAGAATCCACCTGGCGCGGAACCAAGCCCTAAGCCCGGTCCCTGCCCAGGTTGCACCGGCAAGTGCCATCCCAAAGGGAGCGACTGACCAGTTGGCAAAATTGTACAGTCTGAGGGGACGGCGCAAATAAAAAAGAGAGAGTCACGAGAGGTTCAGTGACGCGGCAATTTTAGTGACCGAGCCGTTTATAGTTACCGAACCTTCGTGCTCTCTACCTAATTAGACTCCGGTTCTTAGAAAAGGGTTTTCTCGGTAGCTAAAGTCTTGTGAATCAAGATGTTATCGAACTGGTCATAATCGGGGGCGGTGCAGCCGGTCTGGCCTGTGCGCTGACCGCGGCTAGGCTTGGATTAAGGGTGCTGGTCTTGGAAAAGGGGCCGCAGTGCGGCAGGAAGCTTGTCCTGACCGGTGGCAAGAGATGCAACTTCACCCATGTGGCAACACCAAGGGAGATGGCGGCAAAGTTCTCCTCTCCTGCCGGACTCGTGCCGTTATTGAAGAGGTTCCCCTATCAGCGGATAAGAGCCTTTTTTGAGGAGATTGGCATCGGCTCCTGGGTTGATGAGGATGGCTGTGTCTGGCCGAAGGAGTTAGATGCTTCAGGGGTCAGGGACCGGCTGGTCAGTGCGCTAATCAGCGCCGGGGTTGTCATTCGCACCGGAGCACAGGTGGTCGGCCTTGAACCGGGCTGGAGGGTCTTGTTGACCGATGGGAGCCGGGTGCGGACTCACAATGTAGTTGTTGCCACGGGCGGGGCAAGCTATCCGGACACCGGCTCGTCAGGCGACGGCCTGGTTTTGGCTCAAGGGCTCGGCCTTGAGACTGTGCCCTGGTTTCCAGCCCTGGCTTCCTTGGAACCAAAGCTCGACCTGAGCAGTCTGGCGGGCATTACCCAGTCCGATGTGGTGATGGAGCTTCTTGTTCCGGGAGATGAGGTGCACCGGGCAAGGGGTCATTTCATCTTTGCCCACCGGTTCATTTCCGGCTCGAGCGTTCTAAATCTGTGCGGCCATGCGGCCCGCGCACTGATGCTGGGAAAACCGGTCAGCCTGCGGATTGACTTCCAGCCGGAACTCACTCATGAGGCGCTGATAACTCTCTTGAACCGGGCCCGACTTGAAAGGCCAAGGGCCCAGGTGGCAACGGTGCTTTCTCAGTTGGTTGCCCGGCGGCTGGCGCGGCTGCTCTGTTCACTTGCCGGGGTTGACCCGTGCCGGATAATGGCGAATCTGACAAGGGAGGAGGCAAAAAGGGTTGTGCACCGGCTCAAGGCGGCTGAGCTGGAGATTGCCGGGACCGAGCCGCTGGAAAGGGCCACCGTGACCGGCGGCGGGGTGAGCCTGAGCGAGGTTGACTTGACAACCATGGCGGCGCGCCGGTTTTCAGGGCTCTACTTCTCCGGAGAAGTGCTGGACGTCTGGGCCGAGACCGGTGGCTACAACCTCCACTTTGCCTTTGCCTCCGGAATGGCAGCGGCTGAGTCGGTGGCGCTGGCTAGCGGAGGAAGACGGTCTTCTGCCGGAAGTTGATGACGCCGGGAACGGTCAATTCTACTACAAAGAGGCCGGCCCGCGGAGGCTGGAACTGGAAGGTGTGTGGCCCGGCTGGTAGCCAGCCATCACACAGGGATGCGACAACCCGGCCGGTCTGGTCAAACACCCTGAGGCTCACCCGGCCCCCTGTCAGGAGGTTGAAGGCGACACGCCGCGGGCCCGGACCGACACCGGGTGTGATGGTGAAGGGCCGCTCCAAGAGGGCATAGGGCAGCTCGGTCACGCTGACCCCGTTGTTGGTGTGGACGAGCATTGAGTCCAGGGTCGTGTTGCCGACGACATCAGCGGCGCGGACAATCACCCAGTAGTCACCGTCTCCTACCGAAGCGGTGGCCCACTTCCCCTGGGCATCGGACGACTCGATGATGGTATCGCCATCGGTGTTGGTGATGATGAAGTAGTAGTCCCGATAGTCATAGTCCCCGCGCGAGCGGCAGGTGTTGTCGTTCTTGTAGACCACATTGACGAGCGACGCCTCAAGCCGGTTGGAGAACTGCACCGAGATTGTCCAAGGCACGACAATCAGGCCATCGGCGCGGCGAATCATGTAGTCAAGCTGGTATGGAGCGAGACGGTCCCAGATGGTGTCACCGGTTGAGGTTCCAGTCAGGTCATAGACCTTGGCAATGATGTCAACATCGCCGGTGAGGCTGGATGGGTTCTGGTAGGTGCTGGTGTTGTTGGTGCAGAATGCGAAGCGGGCATTGGGACGGGCGTTTTGAAAGACCGGCGGCCTGGTGTCAGTGTTGGGCTCAATCAAGGTCAAGGGGTTCTGGATAAACCACCAGGTGACATTGGGAAACCGCTGCCAGGTTGCACCGGTGTCGGAGATGCGGGCAAAGTGGCAGTGGTCAAAGGTGGCGTCAATCGGCCAGTCAACCAGATAGCCAATCAGCTCACCTTCCTGGACCTCATCCCCCAGGTTCTTGTGCCAGCGTTCCGGGTCAATATGGGCATAGAGCCAGCCCTCGGCCCGACCGGTGAAACTCAAGTTGGTGTCACAGACCGCCAGGCGGTAATGGAGCTCGGCCTGAATCGTGCCCCAGGCCTTGACCCAGCCGTGCCGGACCGCCCGGACCTCGGCGCCGGCGGTGTCGGGTGTGATGATGTCAATCCCGTTGTGGAAATAGGGCGAGCCGCCGTAGTTCTGGTATTCGCCCCAGTTGTTGCCGAGCGGATGGACCTCGTCCAGCGGCGGAATCGGCCAGCCCGTGGCGACAAAGGTCTGGACTGAGAGAATAAACCACATCGGTTGGCAGGTGATTCTACCCCTTCTCCTGGACATGTCAAATTATCTTTGCGCTTGACTTCAGCGCTGAGAACGGTTACTTTTTATTCCGATGCTCAAAGCTGCTGATTTGAGAGACGGGATGTGCATCAAGCTGGGACAGGAACTTTACAAGATTGTCGCCGCCGAGTTCAAGGCGGGCACCGCCAAGCTGCCCAGCGCCGTCCATCTGAGGCTGCGCAATCTGCGCACCGGCACCCAGACCGAACAGCGGCTCCACCCCGATGAGAAGGTTGAGGACATCATGGTTGAGACGGTGGTGATGGAGTTCAGCTATGCCGAGGGCGAGACGCTCTACTTCATGCACCCTGAGACCTTCGAACAGGTTGGCGTGCCGAAAAGGCTCCTCGGCCCGTTCGTGCGGTTTCTCGACTCCGGGACAAGGCTGAAGATAGAGTTCTACGGCTCAGAACCGGTTGATGTCCTCGTGCCGAAGACGGTTGACGTCCGGGTGGCATCAACCGGCCCGGCCCTCCATGGCGATGTTGATGCCGCACCGAAGACGGCAATCCTGGAGAACGGAATGGAGGTTCAGGTGCCGCAGTTTATCAAGCCCGGTGACAAGATTCGCATCGAGGTGGCGACGGGCCGGTATCTGGAAAGGCTTCATTGACCGGCCAGGCCTAAACGGACGTCTGGCTGGTTGCGTAGAGCTGGCGGCGCTGAGCCTCCAGTAGATTCAGAGGTCGGCTCATGAATTCGGCACCACACAAGACCCGGCGCCCGGCAGCCTGGGAGAGCTGGTCAAGCCACTCCCGGCCCTGGGCGGAACGGAAGAGGTGATGGTCAATCACCATGGTCCTGACAGCCTGCGCCAGTCTGAGGCTATTCTGCCAGGCAACCGCCACTTGTGCCGGACGCAGCCGGCCGAGATATAACGGCGGCCCGGCAACAAACAGCACATCGGGCCGCCAGCTCAGAATAACACTCACCGCCGAATTGTCGAGAAGCTGCATGTCCGAGGCATGGACAAATCGTTCCGTACCATCGGTAACAAGGGTCATGAGAACAGAACCGCCCAAATCGCCATGGGGCACCGGGCCGGAAAACGTCAGTCCGCCATCCTGCCGGTTGTCGGCCTCGATGAGCCGGTCGGCAAGGACCCGCCGCGCCGCGGCATAACGTTCGGCACAGAGCCTTGAGATGCCTTTCCCTCCCTTGACCCAGATTCGGGCCGAACCGAGATGATTGGTGAAGTCAGCCAGCGGGAGCTGGGACTGGTCAGGAGCGGCCATTGGTGCATGGTCGCCATGAAAGTGGCTGATGACAACATCGGTGGCTTGAGAAAGCTCACTAAGGATTGCCGCCCGGACCCTGGCCGCAGCCTCAAGCTCTACAGGATGGGGTTCAAGGCTGAACCGCTTCGGTGCGAGGGCAACACCAGGGTCAATCAGGATGCGGCGGCTTGCGGTCTCGACAACACAGCACATTGACCTGACGCCCAGCGAGTCACAGGCGATGAGGCGCACCTTCATAACCTGACCCGCCGGGAAGGGGTGACTACCGTCATCTGCCCTGAGTTGCGATTCAGGAAGACCCGGACCCGTGCACGGAGCCGAGCCCGGGTCTCTTCGGTCTCAGGGATAGCAATCCTGCCCAAGAGAATATCCCTGTCGGGATGGGCGTTCTGGATGGAAGGCAAAAGCCAGGAATAGAGCTCAACGATGTCGGTGCATTCGCCTTTGACCACAAGCTGCGGACCCTCGGTCCAGACCTCAAGCAGTCCCTTGTAGGTGCCCCAGGTCTCAACATAGCCCGGTTCCTCCCTCAGGCGGCCCCGCAGCATTGTTATTCCAGCACGCTCCGGACATGCCGCCGGAACTCCGCCTGCAGACGCTCGGTTACCGGGCCGGCCCTGCCGGTGCCGACCGGTGAACCGTCAAGGAGCACGACCGGGACTACCTCAAGGGTTGTGCAGGCAAGAAACAGCTCATTGAAGAGCGGCAGTTCGGCGACCGGTATCGGCTCTTCGACAACAGGCTGGCCAAGTTTGCGGCATAACTGGATGACATAGGCACGGGTGATGCCGGCGAGAATCTTGTGGTCGGTCGGATGGGTGATGACGGTGCCGGCTCTGACGCCGAAGACGGTGGTGTGGCTGCCTTCGGTAACAAAACCATCCCGGACAAATATCGCCTCGGCCGCTCCCTTTTTTTCGGCAAGCTGCCGGGCAAGGATGTTGGGCAGAAGCCCCAGCGCCTTGATGTCGCAGCGCCCCCAGCGGATGTCGGGAACGGTGATTGCCGCAATCCCTGACTCGGCATCCTTATCGCTCCGGAATGGAGCCACCTCAACATAGAGGGTGGGCACAAGCCCTGAAGGCGGACGCTCCCAACGGCTCCAGATGCCGCGGGTCACCTGAATGTAGAGGATGGCATCGGCCCGCTCCAGGTGGTTGCAACGAAGAAGTTCAAACCCGATTTCGGAAAGTGGTGTTATCTCCCCAAGCTCAATCCCGGTTGCGTTGAGGCTGTAGCGGAGCCGTGCCAGATGCTCTGAAAGCGCAAAGAATCTCCCCTCATAACACCGGACAACCTCATAGACGCCGTCCCCGAGCATGAAACCCCGGTCGTCGGGCGCGATGCGCACCTGGCCTTTGGGCAAAAAGCCGCCCTTCGGAAACTCGGCACTCTGGAAATAGACGATAAGCTCCCTCTCGGCCCCGCTCATTGGCTAGCGCTGGATGACCACCTTGCGGACGCTGCCTGCCGGGTCCCTCGCCCCTTGCGGGAGAGGGTCGGGGTGAGGGGTGACAAAGTAGACGCCCGGGGCAAGACGCGAGACATCGTTGG
>JBDRUJ010000010.1:7211-21886 GCA_039801285.1 Caldifarciminota bacterium | reverse complement strand
GATAGGGTGAAGGTTCCGGCACGGGGGCAGCGCGCAGAAGCTCAACCACTGCCCCAAGCTCAGCCAGCTCTTTCCCGCATTCGGCGCAGCCGGCAAGGTGATTCTCAATATCCGCCCGCAGCCCGGCCGCCAGCTCACCATCGGCGAAACTGGAGAGGAGTCGCCTGACCTCTGAGCATTTCATGCGCATCACTTCCTTAGACCCTACACCGGTCCTTTTCCTGCGGCCGGTTCTGGTTCCTGGAATCGGCAACTCATATCAGCCCCTTTTTCCGCACCGGCGCCAATACCTTTCTGAGATTTGTCTTTGCCCTGACCAGGAGCGAATCCACCGCCCGCACGCTTTTGTTCAGTGCCTTACCAATCTCTTGATAGCTGAGGCCGTCATAGACCAGAAGCACCAGCGCGGTCCGCTGAACCGGCGGCAGTTGGTTCAGCGCCGCCTGAACCAGCTCGGTCCGCACCCGGGCACGATGCTCTTCAGCCGGCTCGTTGATGCTGGGCGCTGGCAGCAGCTCGGTCAGCTCCTCGGTTGGCCTTGTCCGTTTCAGCCGGTTGATGCAGAGGTTGGTGCCGATGCGGTAGAGCCAGGTCTTGAAACTTGACTCCTGCCGGAATCCCTTGAGTGACAGCCAGGCCCTGACCAGCGCCGCCTGCGTCAGCTCTTCAGCTTCAGCCGGGTTGCCGCACATCCGGTAAATGTAGGAAAAGAGCGGCCGCTGGTTCTGCCTGACCAGCTCCTCAAATGCCTCAAGGTCGCCCGCCTTTGCCCTGGCGACAAGCCGACTTTCTTCTGTCGGCCCGTTCACAATTTCTTTAGACCCGGCGGCGTTCAATTGCCTGCGGCTGCCAAACGGCGTGACCCTTGTCCTGCTATTCAGCCTTGACAATCTTCTGCGTCACTCCCTGTCCCTGATAGGTCAGTCGCAGGTAGTAGAGGCCGGGCCGAAGTCCCTGACATTCGAGCCGGGCTATATGCTCTCCTGCTGGCAGGATTCTGTTCACCGGCTCCTGCACCAGCCTGCCAGAGACATTATAGAGTGCCAGCCGCACACGACCGGAACGCACTACGGTGTAGTTGATGTAAACAAGGTTTTGCGCCGGATTGGGTCGGACAGCGAGCGCCGGCCGGAGAGCGTCAAGCGCGGCCGTCTCGGCAACACCGTAGGGTTCGCCCAGGTCGGTCAGAACCCTCACTGCCAGTTGCCGGGCCTCGTTTTCCTTGGTGTAGTAAAGGGGAAAGCCGAGGAAGGCAATCCGGTAGCCATTGCGCCAGACCACGCCAACCGGCCGTCCCTGAAAGCTGTCGCCAGAGAAGGAGTTGAAGGTCAGGATTGGCCAGGCATCGCGCGGAAGAAGCGCATCAACATAGGGCAGCCGGCCAAGGATTGAAGGGACTGTCTTTGCGGAGTCAATTGCAACACTTGGATAGCCCGACTCTCCATTCGCACCGATGAAGTCTGGGATTGGAGACTGGGATGCGCCCTGAAGGTGGAGCCGGTCATAAGGAAATTGGCCGAGTCCGAAATTGTAGGGGTAGCTGCCCGAGCAGTTCATCAGGGCCCAGACCGGCTTCCAGCCCATAAGCCAAAGTCTGCCCCCGTAGGCAAGATAGTGGTCAAGTCCCGACAGTGCCGGATAGAGCTGCTGCTGGGTGTAGTCGTCACCGTGCCAGACAACCGTCGAGAACGGCCCGATGTCCCCGACAAGTGGCAGTCCCTCCTGAGCGACATCCCAGTCGGTGTAGCGGAATCCTTCAAGTAGGGCATGGTAGAATCGGTCCTGCTGCTCGTCGCTCGGGTTGCCTCGTGCGCCGGTGCCGTCTCTTGTCTCGTCCACCAGGAGAATCCCGTGGTCGAATGTCAGGGGCTTGCCCCTGACCCGAGCCGAGAAGGGGCTTTCGTTGCCCAGTGAGTCAACTGCGGTGACCGCATAGTAGTACATCGTGTCGGAAAGGAGTCCTGAGTCGCGATAGGTGGTGTCGGTCAGAAGACCTTGGTTCAGCCGCTGGTAATTGGAGTCGGGCAGGGTTGAGCGGTAGATGTTATAACCTGCCAGGTCGGCCTCACGGGATGGCTGCCAGAAAACCGCCATCCCGAAATGGAAGGGCAGCGCGCTGACACCGGCTGGCGGAGCCGGAACAACCTGCGGGCTGGCACTGTCCTGATTTGCCGGGCCGCTCTCATGGCCACAGGAGTCAATGGCAACAACCGTCGCATAGTAGCGCCTTCCCTGAACCAGACCGCTGAGCCGGAACGAAGTCACCGGGCCCAGGAGAACCGAGTCGCTGTAGATGTAACTCTCGGTCCCCCACCGGAGCTTGTAGCCCAGAAGGTCGGGCTCGGTGTTGGGCCGCCAGGCCGCCACCAGGCTTGTGCCGTTGCCGCAATCCCGCAGGACAAACCCATCGGGCGGAATCGGTGCCACCGCCAGGGTTGCAATGGTGGCAACTGCCATCTTTGCCACCTCGGCCGCCAGCGCCATGTTGCAGTTGCCCAAGGTGTCGCCGGTGGTGTGATACCAGATGTACGGCTCGGGCCCGAACTCATAGGCCGATGTGGCCGGATAACCAACATTGTCAAAGGAGCGGGAGTCGGATGGGAAGCTGCGATGACTGATACGGTGGTCAAGGGTCGTGTAAAGGTCGGCCATTGCCGCCTCAAGCAGCACCAGTTGCCGTGCCGGCAGAACGCTCACCAGCGCAACACCCCAGGCTCCGCCCGGCCAGCTTACCATGTCAAAGTTCAACACCGCCAGAATCTCGGCATTCCGTGTCCGCATCATCCGGGCATAATGGTCGCTGCCATAAAGCCCCTCCTCCTCACCGGTAAAGGCGATGAACTTCACCGTCAGGTCAAGCTCCTCCCCGGCAAGCACCCGTGCCGCCTCCAGCATAACCGCGGTGCCGCTGCCGTTGTCCTCCATCCCCGGCGCCAGGTTCCAGGGGTCTTCGGAGATGGCATCCATGTGGCCGCAGATGATGAGAATCTTCTCAGGATGGGTCCGGCCAACAATTGTTCCCACCACATTGCGCCAGGTGTCCGAGCCCACCGGATATGAGACCAGCTCAACCGAGTCAAGACCGATGGCACGGAACCAGTTGGCGATGAACTCTTCGGCGGCCCGGCAGGAGTCGGCTGGCGAATAGCGGGTCCTGAAGGCCTGCAGCCGGGACATCCGGGCACGAATTGAATCGGGGTTGACCCCGGCAACCAGCCGCTCAACAAAGGTGTCCGGAAAGACGACCCTCGGAACCTTTGGTTCAGATACGGGAGAGACCGGAAATGGTTCATCGGGCAGCCTGACCAGCTCCGCTCCGGCAAGCGCCACCTCCAGTGCGGTCTTCTCATCCATCTGGACAATCAGCTCCTGGCCATCACGGAAAAGGGGCATTGCCAGCTTCTGAACTCTGTTCATCACATCGTCATTGGGCACGAAGGCAATGTAGGTCGGGCAGTGGGGTCGCAACGGAACCGCAGTAAACCCAAACCCGCTCTGAGCAACAGCCTCGCTCATCTGCGGCTCCGCAGCCAGAAGCCACCGGTCTCCGATTCTGCCGAACTGCCGTGCACCGACTTTCCTTAGAACCTGAAGCGCATCGGGACGGGAGATGTCGACAACAAGAATCTCCCCGGGTCCGGCCAGTGCCAGTGATGTAGCAATTGCGGCATAGAAGATTCTGAACCTCATAAATCAGTTTCCATCACCACGGTCAAAAGTCAAGCGCCGAAACGCTCCATTCCGTCCTCAATCATGGGAAAACCCGATATTCATCTCGGCCCAAAAGAAGTTGCGAAAATCATAAAGCCCGTCAATCCTCGCAGGATGAGATGCCGGAATTACCCCTAAGCGCCACAGCTTCATGGGCTTAGCCGGAAGAGACAGGTTTTAGGGGGCTGACCACCGAACCACTTCGGGGCTTACCACCCTTTTTAGTTCGGTTTTCAAGACTCTCTAAGGTTCGGCCCAAGGCTCGCTCTTCAGGGTTTGCCCAGGCCCTGCCTTCAGAAGGGCTTTCAGAAGACCGGCTAGAACCGGTTGGAGCCGAAATCCAAGGGGTGTTGCAACGGGGCTTCCAGGTCCAAAACTTGGCTGCTGGCCTAGAGGCGACCGCAGCCCGACCCCAAGAGCCGGCTCAGGTCCAATTCCCAGCCCTTTTCTCAGAACCGGCCCAAGGAGCGTAAGCAGCGGTTCGTTACCGCATCCCATCAGAAGGATTTTCTGAAGAGCTATCGGCCGGAGTTGACTGAGCCGCTGGTGTCCGTATAGTTAGCCTCTTGTGAAGAGCTCGGACTTGAAATGGTCTGATAAGGCCGATTACGGTTATGCCATTGGCCTAGTGCGGGCGCTTGAAGCCGTCCTGCTCGGCCGGAGTCAGTACGACCGGCTGGTCCGGACAAAGGATGTCGCCGAGTTTATCAGCATCGCTGCCGACTTCGGTTACTCAAGTCGGTCCCAGGAAGCCGCTGGCTCGGCAACGGAGTTTCCCCAAGTGCTGAGCCGTGCCCAGGAGGAGAACTTTGCCTTCTTCGCCCAGTACTGTCTTGACCGGTGGGTTCTTGACCTCTTCCGGATTCAGGCCGATGTCCACAACCTGAAGGTCCTCCTGAAGCACCGCCTGACCGGGACCGAGCCGAAACCGGACGAGCTGCTCGGGCACGGCCGGTTGTCACTGGCTAAACTCGGTGGGCTGGTTGCAGAGCCCGAGAGAGCAAGAGGCCAAGGGCCTGAGTCTGAGTCCGAGCTCAGTGCCTACCGGATTGCGCTGGCAGAGGCGCGACAGGAGTTCGAGCGGACCGGTGACCCGGCACTGATTGACATCAGACTTGACCGGCTGGCTCAGGAGCTGGCACTTTCAGCTGCTCGACCGAGCCGGTTTCTTACCGGCTATTTCAGCCTTCATGCCGACCTGGTGAATCTGGTGACGCTGGTGCGCATCAAGGAGCTGGGAGAGGAACCCGGGCTGTTTCGGACCGCACTGCTACCCGGGGGGAGATTGAGCCCGGAGTTGCTCAACGACCTCCTTTTTCAGGACTGGGATGCCCTTGTCCGTTCCTTCAAGCTCGGTGAGTTTCAGTCGATGCTGGAGGATGGGCTGGCAGGATTGCGGGGCCCGGAGCGGTCGTTTCTCCGGCTGGAGCGCCGGGCACGGGAGATGGAGCTTGACTGGTTGCGGCAGTCGCGGTGGACAGCCTTCGGTTATGAGCCGCTCGTAACCTTCTATCTCTGGCGCGCCAATGAGCACACCAATCTCCGCCGGCTTTATGCCGCGAAGCTTCTGGGCTGGTCGGAGAGGGAGTGCCGGGAACTGATTGCCTATGTTGAGTGATGAGGCGCCGAAGGGCCGGGTGGCGGTTGTGGGCCAGGCCGAGATGATAACCCCATTCCGGGCCGCCGGTCTGGCGACGGTCGTGCTTGAGCCAGGCCCTGATGCCGCCAGCCGGGTGCAGGCGCTGATTGCTGAAGGGTATCAGGTAATCTTCTTCACCGAGGAGCTCTTCCCCTACCTGAGCGGGCTGTGCGACCGCTATTCTGGCGCACCGGTTCCTTCGCTGGTTCCGTTGCCCTTCGGAACAGGTCAGCCCGGTATTGCGCGGTTGCGTGCCGTTGTCCGTCGGGCACTGGGAGCCGACCTTCTGGCACAGGGGATGAAATGATGACTGAAGTTTCAGGGCATCTCTCTCAGGGCAAGCCCGGCCGGATTGTCAAGGTGTCAGGACCACTGGTAGTTGCTGAAGGCATGGCCGGTTCCAAGATGTACGATGTGGTCCGGGTGAGCGAGCGTCGGCTGATTGGTGAAATAATTCAGCTCACAGGCGACCGGGCGGCAATTCAGGTCTATGAGGAGACTGGCGGAGTCGGGCCGGATGAGCCGGTCTATCCCACCTATGAGCCGCTATCGGTGGAACTGGGTCCCGGGCTCATCGGCGCCATCTACGACGGCATCCAGCGGCCCCTGGATGTCATCCGGGCCCAGGCCGGCGACTTCATCACCCGGGGGCTGGAGGTTCCGGCACTTGACCGGGAGCGGCTCTGGGAGTTTGTCCCCAGACGCAGTAAGGGTGACCGGGTTGGGCCGGGCGACATCCTGGGCGAAGTTCAGGAGACGACGCTTGTTCGCCATAAAATCCTTGTGCCACCCGATGTCGCCGGTGAGCTGGTGGCGATTGAGGCCGGGAAGTTCCGGGTGACCGACACCATTGCCAAGGTCAGGAATGCCGAGGGCGGGGTGCTCAATCTGAGCATGCTCCAGCGCTGGCCGGTCCGCCGGAGCCGGCCCTACAAGACCAGACTAGCTCCGGACGAACCGCTCCTGACCGGCCAGCGGGTCATTGACACCCTATTCCCGATTGCCAAGGGCGGAACTGCCTGCGTGCCCGGGCCATTCGGCTCTGGCAAGACGGTGATTCAGCACCAGCTGGCGAAATGGGCCGATGCCGAAATCGTCGTCTTCGTCGGCTGCGGCGAGCGGGGAAACGAGATGACCGATGTCCTCAATGAGTTTCCGGCGCTCTTGGACCCGAAGTCGGGCGAGCCGCTGATGAAACGGACCGTGCTCGTCGCCAACACATCCAACATGCCGGTGGCGGCCCGCGAGGCGTCAATCTATACTGGCATCACCATTGCCGAGTACTTCCGGGACATGGGCTATTCGGTGGCGTTGCAGGCCGACTCAACATCCCGCTGGGCCGAGGCGCTGAGAGAGATTTCGGGCCGGCTTGAGGAGATGCCGGGCGAGGAGGGATATCCGGCCTATCTGGGAACCAGGATTGCCGAGTTCTATGAGCGGGCAGGCAAGGTGGTCTGTCTGGGCGGCGCTGAGCCGGAAGGAGAGCGGATAGGCTCCCTGGCGGTGATTGGTGCCGTCTCGCCGCCGGGCGGCGATTTGAACGACCCGGTCGTTCAGGCGACATTGCGGGTGGTCAAGGTCTTCTGGTCTCTAGAGGATAAGCTCGCCAACCGACGCCACTTCCCGGCAATCTCCTGGCTCAACTCCTATTCCCTTTACACCGCGCCGCTGGCCAGCGCCCTGCGCCAGCGCGCCGGCCCGGAGTTCGTTGCCGATGTGGCCCAGGCACAGGCCCTCTTGGAAAAGGAGGCGGAGCTTGAGGAGATTGTCCGACTGGTGGGCAAGGACACCCTCTCGGCCGGCGACCGGCTGATTCTGGAGGTGGCCCGCTCCATCCGTGAAGACTTCCTCCATCAGAACGCCTTCCACGAAACCGACACCTACACATCCCTTTCCAAGCAGTCTCAGATGCTTTCTCTGATTATTCAGTTCTACCGGCTTGCCCAGGATGCGCTGCAGGCGGGAACCGATATTGCAAGAATCGAGACCCTTCCGGTGCGCGAGGAGCTGGCCCGGATGAAGTTCCTTTCCGAAAAGGAGTTTGCCCAGATGGTGCCCAAGCTCCAGGAAAGGATGCGGGAGCAATTGGCCCACCGGTCAGAAGACAGCAGGGCGGCCTCATGATAAAAGAGTTCCAGACGGTGAGTTCGATTGCCGGGCCCCTCATGGTGGTTGAAGGAGTTGAGGGGGTGAAGTTTCAGGAGCTGGTGGAGCTTATTCTGCCCGAGGGCGAAACCCGGCGCGGCCAGGTGCTTGAAGTTGACGGCACCAGGGCTCTGGTTCAGGTGTTTGAAGGAACCAGGGGAATTGACGTCCCATCGGTCAAGGTGCGGTTTCTGGCAAGGGGCCTGACGATTGACCTGTCCCCGGACATTCTCGGCCGGGTCTTTGACGGCCTGGGACGGCCGAGAGACGGCGGGCCGCCGGTTATCCCGCAAAAGCAGATGGACATCAACGGCGCGCCCCTGAACCCCTATGCCCGGGAGTACCCCAATGAGTTCATCCAGACCGGCATCTCGGCAATTGACGGACTCAACACCCTGGTCCGGGGGCAGAAGCTGCCCATATTCTCCGGCTCGGGCCTGCCCCATAACCGGCTCTGCGCCCAGATTGTCCGGCAGGCAACAGTGCTGGGGAAATCGGACCAGCCCGACCGGTCGGACAGCTCTGACACCCGGTTCGCGGTGGTCTTCGGCGCAATGGGCATCACCTTTGAGGAGGCCGACTTCTTCATCCAGAGCTTCACCGAGTCGGGCGCGATTGAACGGACCGCGGTCTTTCTCAACCTGGCCAACGAGCCGGCAATCGAGAGGATTGCCACTCCGCGCGCGGCGCTTTCCGCCGCCGAGTATCTTGCCTTTGATCTGGGCATGCATGTCCTCGTGATTCTCACCGACATGACCAACTACTGCGAGGCGCTGCGCGAGATTTCTGCCGCCCGCAAGGAGATTCCGGGTCGGCGCGGCTATCCGGGATATCTCTACACCGACCTCGCATCAATCTATGAGCGGTGTGGACGGGTCAAGGACCGGCCCGGCTCTATCACCATGATGCCGGTCCTGACCATGCCCGAAGATGACAAGACCCATCCGGTCCCTGACCTCACCGGTTACATAACCGAGGGCCAGATAATCCTCAGCCGGGCGATGCACCATCGGGGTGTTGCCCCGCCGATTGATGTCTTGCCCTCACTCTCCCGGCTCAAGGACAAGGGCATCGGCAAGGGCAAGACCCGTGAGGACCACGCCGACCTCTTCAACCAGCTCTATGCCTGCTATGCCCGGGGCAAGGAGGCTGAGGAGCTGGAGGTGGTTCTGGGTGAGGCGGCACTGACCGAGCTGGACCGGCTCTATTTGAGGTTTGCCCGGGAGTTTGAGGAGCGCTATGTCTCCCAGGGAGAATCTGAGAACCGCTCCATATTCCAGACTCTGGACCTCGGCTGGCAGCTTCTGGGCATGTTCCCCCGCAGCGAACTCAAGCGGGTCCGGGCCGAATTCCTCGACCGCTACTACCGGCCGAGCACCGAGCACTAGGTGGCCCTGCGCTACCAGACCGTTCTCTTTGACCTGGACGGGACACTGATTGACTCTCAAAAGGACATCATTGCCGCAGTCCGGCACGGCCTGAGTCAGACAGGAATTGACGACCCCTTGGACCCTGAAGACATCCTCGGTCATGTCGGCAAGCCCCTTGACGAGGTTCTGAAAGGCCTGGGCTACCACCTTTCCGAACCTGATGTCCAGCGCTTCATCACCGCCTTCCGAAACTTCTATGCCCGGCACTTTCAGGACAACATCAGACTCTATCCCCATGTCATCGAAGTCCTGAAGCGACTCCGGGCGGCTGGCGTCCGGACCGGGATTGTCACAACCAAGATGCAGAACCAGGCCGAACTGGTTGCCCAGGCAACCGGGGTGTCGGCTTTGGTTGACCATATCCACGGCTGGACCGAAGGCCGCCAGCATAAGCCAAATCCGGAACCGGTGTTGACTGCTCTCAGGGCACTCGGTGCTGAACCAACCGGTTCCCTGATGGTCGGCGACGCTGAAGTTGACATCTTGGCAGCCCGGGCTGCAGGTCTTGACACCTGTGCCGTCACCTGGGGCTATCGGCCCGCTCCCTACCTGAACTCCTTCAGACCGGACTACCTGATTGCCGACCTGAGAGACCTCGTTCCCATCGTCATCGCCGGATAAGGGATTCTCCGACTCCGATGCTTCTGTCATTTCGACCGAGCCCGAAGGGCGAGTGGAGAAATCCCTCAGAGGGATTCCTCGACTCCGCTTTGCTCCGCTCGGAATGACAAAACCGTTGACCATTCAGTCCCAGCCGCTATATTGAAACTGTCGTGAGAACCGGCCGAACCGTTATCTCTTTGCTCATCGGGCTGGTGCTCCTTGTGATTGGTTGCCGTCAACGGGTTCAACTAACTCCCAGAAGCTACTATGTTGCTGTTACCGGAGACGACTCCAATCCAGGCACGATGGAAGCACCCTTCCGCTCTCCTGGTTATGGAGCCGCCCAGATGCACTCCGGCGACACCCTGGTGATTCTGAGCGGCCGCTATGTTCTGGACAGTTACGAAGACATCATCATCCCGCCGTCCGGAGACAGCGAACTTTGGACAGTTGTCCGGGGCGAGGGCCCGACCCGGCCCGTCCTTGCCGGCCGTGAAGACCTCATCTGCGCCATCAGTCTTTCGGGCCGGCAGTGCGTTGAGGTCTCCGGCCTGGAGATTACCAGTGACAGTGGCGCACTATTCCGGCAGGGGATTGACCTGACCCCGGCTCCGGCAAGCTTCGTCCTGCTCAGCGACCTTCACATCCACCATCTTGATGAGTTCGGCATCAATGCCGGTGATGTCCAGTGGCTCGAGATTAGCCACTCCAAGATTACCCATTGCGGTTTCGGCGCGATAGGCGGCCCGGCCGGCTACCGGGGTGGCTGGTGCAATGTCCTCATCTACGGCTGCACCCTCTCCTATTCGGGTCACTATTATCAGGGTGGGCCAGGACCGAGCCCATATAGCCGGCCCGACGGATTCGGCATTGAGGCATCAGATGGCCCGGTGGAGATTGCCAACACGGTGGTGGAACACAACCGGGGCGACGGGATAGACTCCAAGGCGAAGAACACCTGGGTTCATGAGTGCGTTATCGCCAACAACTCCTGCGACGGTGTGAAGTTCTGGGCAGCGGCCAAGCTTGAGAACAGCCTCATCTATGGCCGGGGCGATGGTGACACCACCACCACGCCCTGGGCAGCGATTGTGATTGATGCCGGTCGTGCTGGGCAGAGCTTTAGTATCACCAATGTGACGGTTGACGACTCGCTGGGGAAGAACTATCTGTTGTACGTCCAGTACGACAACAATCTGAAGACTTATCTGAATCTGACCAATAACATCCTCTCGGGCCGGGGCCCGAACTCTCCAATCTACCTCGGCTCCCGTGTCCAGCCGGTCTTCAGGCACAACCTCTTCTATCTCCCCCGTAACCAAATCGTTCTCCAGCACGGCTCGCGCCTCTATCCGTCCGACAGTCTGCACCTCCTCGGCCCGGGCAACATCTATGGAGACCCGCGTTTCCTTGCCACCGGCTTCGGCACAACCGGCAACTACCATCTCGATGTTGCCAGCCCAGCGATTGATGCCGGAACCGGTGACAGCGTGCCCGAAATTGACCTGGAGGGCCGGAACCGACCCATCGGCAGCGGCTACGACATCGGCTGCTACGAGCAATGAGGAGTAAACCGCCCCGGGCAAAACGATGGCTTGGCATTCTGGTCATAATGAGCATCGTTTTCGTGCTACTAGGAATTGTGCTGGTGCAGCGTGGTCACATTGCCAGCATCCGGGCCGAACTCATCAAGACCCGGCAGAGCCTGATTGCCCAAAGAGAAGGGCTGACCCGGCAGGTTCGGGACACAACCGGCCGTATGCCCTATCTCTTCCGGGTTTACGGAAGTGACGAAGGCGCTCTCCATGAAGAGGTCAACTTTTATCTGGCAATACCGGAGAGCCTGAGCCTCAGAGAGAAACTGGAGTTTCTCATCGCCCGGGTTTCAAAATACCGGTTCCGGGGCTTGCCACTGAGGCTGGTCCGGCTGGATGACCGGCAGGGCAAGAAGATTGCGGTCATTGACCTGGAGGAGCCTGAGTTCCGTGAAGGACTCTCATGGGGCGGCAGCTATTTTCAGGGCACGACCGGCGGCCACTTCACCTATGTCAGTCTGGTCAAGACCTTCCTGCAGAACGACTACCCGGGCGAATGGATTGATGGGGTCCAGTTTCTCTACAGGGGCAAGCCTTTTGAAGAGAACGACTGGGACCACATCAATCTGAGCGGAACATTTTACCGACATCAGGAAAGGGAGTAAAAGATGGAAGTAACCAAAGCGATTCAGGAACGGCGGGCTTACCGCTCGCTTGAGCCGGTGGCCATCACCGAAGGGCTGGTGCGCGACCTGGCGTGGCACGCCCAGCTGGCACCGACCTGCTTCAACAACCAGCCGGCCCGGTTCGTCTTTGTCTGGGAAAAAGAGCTGCTGGAAAGGATGAAGCCGGTCTTCAACAAGGGCAACGAGTGGTGTCATGCCGCATCGCTCGTCATTGCCGTCTTTGCCGAAAAGGAAGCCGACTGCGTGATAAAGGACCGGGAGTACTACCTGTTCGACACCGGCATCCAGACCGCCTTTCTGATTCTGCGCGCCACCGAGCTCGGCCTCGTGGCCCATCCGATTGCCGGCTACAACCCTCAGAAGGTGCGTGAGCTTCTCGGGATTCCGGATAGCTTCAATGTCATCACGCTGGTGATTGTCGGCAGGCATTCGGCGACAATCAGCCCGGCACTATCCGAGAAGCAGGTTGAGTGGGAGCGAAACCGGCCCGAAAGATTGCCTCTGGAGCAGGTGGCTTTCTTCAATATTTATAAGGGATAAGTGGAGCATCGGTTGTCACCCGGCAACCCGACCGTCGCAGTCCTGACCGTTGTGGTGGGCGGGCTAATCTGTTTCTTCGGCTACCGGCTGCTCAGGATAACACTGGGGATTGTCGGGTTTGCGGTTGGGGCACTCTTGGCCGGTGCAGTCGCCGCCGCGCTCGGAGCCGGGCCGGTTGTGCTCTGGGTTGCGGCACTTGTCGGCGGAATCACGGGCGCCATCCTGGCGGCACTCCTGTATAAAATCGGCGTCTTCCTGCTCGGTGCCGGGGCCGGTGCGCTCTGCGCCGCACTGGTCACAACCGGAGCCATTGGCAAACCGGCACCGCTCTGGCTGTTCGTCGGCGGCATTGCCGGCGGTATCATCACCCTCTTTCTGCAACGGGTGCTCGTTTCGGGCCTCACCGCTCTTATCGGTGCCTATGGTGTGGTTTTAGGAATTGCTCACCTCTTACCCCGCTCTGGCGCTCACCCCCTGACCATCGTTATCAGCTCACCCCAACTGGTAGCCCTCTGGCTCGGACTGGGAGTTGTCGGCACGCTGGTCCAACTGGCAACCGGGAAGAAGAAAGAGTAGCTCAACTGCGCTCTTCTTGAAGTCGGCAGTGGTGGGCTTATACTCGGCCATGCCCGAGTCCCAAGACCTGCGGCCTGAGGCACGTTTCACCCGCCGGGTCGGCTCATTCACGATTGGGACCCTCATATCAAGAATAACCGGCGTTGTCCGGGAGTCGGTCTTCGCCTATCTATTCGGTGCCGGACTTGCCACCGACGCCTTCAATGTTGCGTTCCGGATTCCCAACTTTCTGAGAGACCTCTTTGCTGAAAGCGCCCTCTCCGCCGCCTTCGTGCCGACCTTTGTCGCCAGCCTCAAGTCTGAAGAACCGGACGATAGCTGGCGGTTTGCCGCCAACATGCTCAATGCCCTCCTGTTAGTGACAACCGTCATTGTCCTCTTGGGGATGCTCCTTGCGCCCCAGATTGTCAATGGTATTGCTCTTGGCTTTGCCCGTGAGCCGGGCAAGCTTGAACTCACCGCGCTCCTCACCAGAATCATGTTCCCCTTTCTCCTGTTTGTCGCCCTTGCCGCCTGGGCGATGGGCATCCTCAACGCCTGCGGCACATTCTTCATCCCGGCAGTGGCACCGGCCGCATTCAACATCTTCTCGGCCCTCGTCCCCATTGCCACCTTTGCCTGGCTCCGGGCAAGGGGGATTGACCCGATTCTCGGCATGGCCTGGGGCGTGCTCATCGGCGCCCTCGCCCAGTTCGCGGTCCAGCTTCCCCGGCTCTTCCGTCACGGTTTTCGCTACCGGCCCGTCCTGAGCTTTGGCGACCCGAGGCTCCGTCAGGTCTTTTTCCGCTGGGTGCCCGTTCTCCTCGGCCTCGCCTCCTGGCAGGTGATGTTTCTCGTCAACACCTTTCTCATGAGCTTTCTGCCCCAGGGTGCGGTCACCTGGATATTCTACGCCTACCGGCTCCAGCATCTGCCGGCCGGCCTCTTCGGGGTTGCGGTCGGCTCGGTCGCTCTTGCCGAATACTCCCACCTTGCCGGCGGCTCAATCGAGTCTATCAGGAGCCGGTTCCGCCATGCAATGAACCTCGTCTCGGTTTTGACCCTTCCCGCCGCGCTCCTGCTCCTGGCACTGGCGGTCCCGGTTGTCCGGCTGGTCTATCAGCATGGCCGGTTCACCGCCCTTGATACCGCGATGACCGCTCAGGCGCTCGCCCTCTACTGTCTGGGCATCTGGGCCGGCGCCGCAACCCGCAACTGTGCGGCCGGCTTCTACTCTCTGGGCGACACCAAGACACCGGCGCTTGTTGCCGCAGGCTGCGTCGTTGTCAATATCATGCTCAACCTCGTGCTCATGCGCCATATCGGCTTCCGCTCCTTCCCCCTGAACCTTGCTACGAGTCAGCTTCTCAACTTCGCGATTCTCTTCGTCCTGCTCCGGCGCCGGACTGGCGGTCTAGAAGGTTGGAAGGTGTTTACGATATTTCTGCGCACCATCGGGGCGGCGCTCGTCGCCGGTCTGGCCGCATTTCTTCTCGCACTCGGATTTGAGCGGCTCATTTACCCGGGTTCACTTCTCTTTCAGCTTGCCCAAGTCCTTGGCTGCGGTGCGGTCGGCCTTCTCATCTATTACCGGTTTGCCCTCTGGTTCGGAGTCAAAGAGGTCCGCCAGGCGCTTGCCGACCTCTTTAGGCGCTCGGTTCAATAGCCCGATGGACGGAATCCAGACCCGGATACCGGCGATTGACACCTTCCGCGGCCTAACCATTGCCGGCATGGTGATTGCCAACCACCTCGCGCCCCTGCCCTCGACACCGGCCTGGCTCAGACATGCCCCAGTCTTCAAGGGGGTCACCATTCTGGACATCGGCTT